>CAXVWQ010000001.1:0-4115 GCA_964263755.1 Roseomonas sp.
TCGCACCAACCCGGTGCGCTGCCACCGATCACATACACGACTGGCGGGCTCGACCAAGCTGGCATCCGGCGGTTGGTCTGCGACATCCTCGAAGGGGGGGAGGAGGCATTTAGGGAGCGTGCGCGCCGCCTCCATATTAAGCTCGGCGGGTAAGCAATGGTCCAGCCGTCGTGATCCGCCACACCTGGGCTGCCGACCAGCGGCTTCCGCGGATCGTTCAGGATTACCCACGGTAATTATAGTTACCGCTGGTGATCGCGCCGGAGCCGTGCGACGCTCTCCCAGAAATCGGGAGATGCTTATGGGGAAATCCGTCGAGGTGAACGAGGCACGTGACGGCCGACTGGGCGGGCGTGCCACCCGGTCCGCGCTCGCCGTCGTCCCGGGTACGGTCGTCCCGGCGATCACAGAGCGCCTGGAGGCCCACGCCCTTCACGCTCGCGGCGCCCTCGCACCAGAGACCGAACGCGCTCTCCGCAAAGCGTCGGCGGCGTTCACCGCGTGGGCGACGGCCGAGGGTGTCACGGCACTGCCGTGTCCGAAGGAGGACGTGGCGCGCTACGTGGACGCGATGGCTGAGCGCGGCGTGAAGCCTGCGACGATCCGTCAGGCGACCTGGGCGATCGGGACGATGCACCGCGCCGCGGGCCTGCCCGACCCGACGCGGGAGGAGCAGGTCCGCCTCGCCCTCAGGCGAATGGCGCGCACCCTCGGCACGCGCCAGCGCCAGGCCGCGCCCGTCGGCGAGGAGGACGTGCGCGTGCTCCTCCGCGTCGTCGGTCCCTCCCCTGCCCTGCGGGTCGGGCGCGACCTCGCCCTCCTTCTCGTCATGCGCGACATGATGGCGCGCCGCTCGGAGGCGGTCGCGCTCGACGTCGAGGACCTCACCCCCTCCCCGGACGGCAGCGCGACCGTCCTCGTTCGCCGCTCGAAGACGGACCAGACCGGCGAGGGCGAGGTGCTGTGGCTCTCGCCGCGCACGGTGACGCATCTCACGCGCTGGCTGGAGGGCGCCGGCGTGGTCGAGGGCGCGCTCTTCCGCGCGATCAACAAGGCGGGTCGCATCGGCCGGCGGCTCGCATCCGGGGCCGTGCCCCCGATCGTGAAGGGCTTGGCGGTGACTGCCGGCCTCGACCCCTCGACCTTCTCCGGGCACTCCGCGCGCGTCGGCATGACGCAGGACCTCGCCGCGTCCGGCGCCGAACTGCCCGCGATCATGCGGGCGGGGCGATGGAAGTCGCCGACGATGCCGGCCCGCTACGCGGAGCGCACGCTCGCGTCGCGCGGTGCCGTCGCGCAGTTCTATCGTCGCCGAGATCCCTAAGCAGCCAGTGCGGGTCCCGGCTCTATCGGTCCATCTGACGGGCTCGGAACCTACTCGCTGTCACCCTGCAAACCCCTTCATCGCTCCCTCGATTGCCTCCCTCACGCACGCGAGCCCGCTTCGTCGCGCGAGGTCGTTCCAGTCCGTTCCGCTGTCGTCCCCCGCGAAGCACGGGATCACCGCGATGCCGCCGACCACCGCCGCCACGGCGTGGGCGGCGTCCCGCCCGACGTTCGGCAGAGGCGGCCTGCGGCGCGGCAGGTGATGGTCGTCGTCCCCCGCCACGACGATGGGTCGGTCGCGGTCGAGTGCCCTGTAGCCGCTCGCGACGGCGAGGAGGTTGTGCGCGTTGAAGGCGACGGCGACCGGGCGGCCTGTCGCCTCGTACAGCGTCGCCCCGGTCGCGTAGCCCTCCGCGACGATGAGCGGCCGCCCCGGTGCGAGCGTGCCGATGAGGAAGTGCCCGCCCTCGGTCCGCGCGTCCTTCAGGAACAGCTTCGTCCCGTCCCGCCGGATACGCTGGAGGCCCCAGAGCCGGCCGTCGGACCCGCACACCGGCACGAGGAGGACCCCGCGCGCGTCCACCCGCAACCCGTGCGCGGCGACGCCTTTCGCGGCGAGGTAGGGGTGCGACGCGGCGGGCCGGGCCACTTCCCACATCCGCGTCGCGAGTCGCGCGGCGCTACGCTGGGCTTCCAGGCGCGCGCGGGCCCGCCGCTCAGCGACCGCCGCGGCCTTGCGGGCGAGGGCCGCACGCTCGTTCGGTCGGAGGCTGTGGGTCGCGTCCGCGCGCCACCGCTCCTCTGCGCCCGTGCGGTGGTTCCGGGCGTAGCCGGCGGGCCAGCCGTCAAGGTGGCCGACGTAGGCCCCGGACCGCTGCCGCCCCCGATCTCCCTCGACGGGGACGCGGCGGAGCACCCCGTCCATCACCGGCCGGCCTTCGACCCGCAGACCCAGGCGCTCCAGCGTCACCGCGAACGCCGCCTCGACCTCGGCCGTCGGAAAGGACTCGCCCGGATGCGTCGCCGGGGAGGGTCGCGAGCGCCCCGCGAGCCGGATTCCCTGCCCTTCCCTGCGGGCGGTGGCGTGGTCGGGGCTGGAGGTGGAGGACACTGGGCGGGGATACGTCACGGGAGGGCGAAGCGCGGCCGGACGGCGCGCCTCGCCCTCCCTTCTACTCATCTGCGGGTGCAGTTCTACCCGTCTCACCTTCCGCGAGGAGGAAGTCGGCGGCGGCCTGCGCGCGGCTCGCGGCCGTGAACACCGCGCGCCGGTCGCCCCGCAGCAGGTCGAGCCAGTGCGCCACGTAGCGGGCGTGGTCCTCGCGCGGCTCCGTCGCGAGGCCGAGCGCGGCGAGGAGGAAGGCCGCCCCGATCTCCGCGACGAGTTCCTCGGCCGCGTAGGCCGCGGACCCGAACCGCCCGGAGAGGTCCCGCGCGAGGCGCGAAGGGTGGCCCGTGGCGTGAACGATCTCGTGGGCGCGCGTTCCGTAGTAGCCCTCGGCCGTGCGGAAGTCCGCGAAGGCAGGCAGCTGCACGTGGTCGGTCGCGGGCGCGTAGAAGGCCGCCGTGCCCCCGTGCCGGACTTCCGGCGCGGTCAGGTGGGCGAAGAACGCCTCCGCCGCCCCGATCCGCTCCTCCTCCGGCAGGTGCGGGGCGGTGTCGGCCGGAAGCTCCGCCCCGTCCACCTGGGCGGCGTTGAAGACGGCGTAGGCCCGCGCCCAGGGGCCGCGGCGGGGAATGTCGTCCCCGTCCCCGGCGCCTCCTGTCCCCTCGGTGCCGCCCCCGTCATCGTTAGCCCCCATGGTCTGCGGGAAGCGCCAGAACACGATGGTGGTGGCCCGCTCGCCTTTCCTGACCTGCCCGCCGATCTCGGCCCACTGCCGGTAAGTACCCCACAGCCCGGCCGGATAGCCCCGCGCCTCGGCCGCAGCCCAGAGGGCGAGCGTGTTGATGCCGCGGTAGGCCGCACGGCTCGCGACGTTGACGGGCAAGAAGGGGGAGCCGCCCGCGTCGCGTCTCCGGTGCCACGGCATGCGCCAGTCCCTACCCTTCGCCACCCCCGCCTCGATCGCGACGACGATGGCGTCGGTCACGCGGGCGTAAGCGTCCGCACGCTCCTCGGCAGGGGCCGGCCCGTTCTCGACCCGCTCGCCGTTCGGCCCGCCCCGTCGCGGCGCGGCTCGCGCAACGGCCTTTCCACCTCGCCAAGCCGACTTGACGGCAACGTGCGGTCCGGTCCCGGAATACGGTTGAAGCAATGCCGCGACGGCGGGCGAAGGTCCGTCTTGTCGCGCGCGGGGGTATGGCCCCACGTGGGGGTCAGCCTGGGTCATGGTTACAGTCCATGCTCGGGTGAGGCCGGGGAACGGGGATGCCAGTCCCTGTCCTCGGCCGCCGGTGTGCTCACCGGCAAGAGGAAGATAGCAGAACTGGCCGAAGAAGCAAGCGAATACAGCGAGTTAGTGCGATTTCTTCTTCACGGACGCGCGTGTTCCCGCTCGCTTTGCTCGTCTTCGACAGTTGATCCCAAGTCGCCCCCACCCCTCCCCGGCGCTCGTCTTGCCCTTTGCTCCGCCCTTTACTTCCGCCCCGACCTCCTCCACCCGCCCTCTGTTCGACCCGCGCCGGAGGCGGGGGTTGAACACTTGCAGACGCCCTCCGTCCCGACGGGGCCACCCGGCCGGCGCGCGCAGCGGGGGTCAACGGGGCATGAGCGACACCTCACCGAGATCACGCCTGCGCGGGCTCCGCTCGCGCACCCGCAGGGCGCCGCGCAGCGGCGGGGGTGA
>CAXVWQ010000002.1:0-4865 GCA_964263755.1 Roseomonas sp.
GACGAGCACGTCGCCCTTCACCACGGCCGCGACGCCTTCCGGTGTGCCGGTCATGATGAGGTCGCCCGGCGCGAGGGCGACGAGGCGGGAGAGGTTGCCGATCACCTCCGGCACCGACCAGATGAGCTTCGAGAGGTCCGAAGTCTGCGTGACCTTGCCGTTGACCGTCAGCTCGATCGTGCCCTTCGACGGATCGAAGGACCCTGCGCGAACAATTTCGCCCATCGGGGCGGACCCGTCGAAGGCCTTGCCCATGTCCCAGGGCCGCCCCGTCTTCTTCGCCTCGTTCTGCAGGTCGCGGCGCGTCATGTCGAGGCCGGCGCAGTAGCCCCACACGTGCTTCAGCGCGTCGGCCTCCGCGATGTCCGTACCGCCGGTGCCGATGGCGACGACGAGTTCCATCTCGTGGTGCAGGCTCTTCGTCGCGACGGGGTAGGGGGTGTCGGCGCCTGCGGTGACGAGGGCGTCGGCGGGCTTGGTGAAGTAGAAGGGCGGCTCGCGGTCCGGATCGGACCCCATCTCCCGCGCGTGCTCGGCGTAGTTCCGGCCGACGCAGAAGATGCGGCGCACGGGGAAGGCGCCGCCGCCCCGCACGGGCACGGAGGAGACGGCAGGCGGGGCGATGACGTAGTCGGCCATGGGGGATCCGGTCCGGGGAAAGGCGAGGGCCGTATAACCCCCGGGGACGCCGCGAACCAGATGCCCCGGCAGATGCGGGCGCCACGAACGAGAGGCGCCCGGTGAGGGGGGTCACCGGGCGCCGGGTACGCTCTGCAACTTCCGATCGGTAGTCCGTGGTCGGGTGAGCCGGCAGGGGATACCGGAATCACCGCCGGCGAGTGATGCCAGCGGTGATTCATTACCGCTATCCACAGCCTGACGCAACCGATTCGAGGCACGTGTGCCCCGAAAACGCCGGACTTCGCATCACGGACGCGTCAACTCGCGTCCTACTCCGCGGCGATGGCTCGCGCCTTGCCGTCCCAGCCTTCGCTTCGGGCTGCCGCGTAGGCCAGCGCCGCCTCGCCGAAGCGCTGGAAGATGCGGCGGGACAGGTCGTCACGGTCCCAGTCGTATTCCGGGTGCCACTGCACGCCGACCGCGAAGCCCGGCGCACCGGCCACGCTGGCGGCCTCCACCGTCCCGTCCGGCGCCCAGGCCTCGGCGCGCAGGCGGGGCGCGGCCCGTTGCACACCCTGGTTGTGAAGGGAGTTCACCGGCACCGCCGCCGCGTCGTAGGACAAGCCGGCCCAGAGGCACGCGAGGCCGCTGCCGGGCGCGACGCGGACCGGGTGCGCCTTGCCGGTCTTCGCCCGCGGAATGACCTGATCCGCCGGGGTGGAGTGGTCCATCCGGTCCGGCAGGTCCTGGATGCGCTGGTCCAGCGTGCCGCCGAGCGCGACGTTCAGTTCCTGGAAGCCGCGGCAGATCGCCAGCACCGGCACGCCGCCGTCCAGCGCCGCGCGGATCAGCGGCAGGGTGGTGGAGTCCCGGGCCGGGTCCTCCGGCGTTCCCTCCGCGTGGCACGGCCCCTCGTAATGGGCGGGGCACACGTTGGAGCGGCTGCCGGTCAGCAGCAGCCCGTCCAGCCGGGGCAGCAGCGCGAGCGCCGTGTCCTCCCCCGCCGCCGGCAGCAGCACGGGTAGCCCGCCGACCGGGCCGACGATGACGCGGACGTAGTGGTCGGACGCCGCATGGTTCGGCATCCCGGAGGGACCGAAGGGCTTCACGCAGCAGGAGATGCCGATGAGAGGGCGCATGGCGGTTCGCATGGTGGAACCCGCGCGTGTCGCGATCAAGGCGGGATGACGGCGGCATGACATTTCGCCGCCCGCCGTGGCCCCTATCGCACGGTGTCGAAGAAGCCCGGCGTGTTGAACTCGAAGGCGGAGGCGGGGATGCGGATGCCCGTCTCGATCTGGGAGAGCGAGACGCGGGTGGTGCGGCCCTGCGGGTCCAGCACCGACCATTGCCGCAGCTCGAAGGGCTCCTGCGCGAAGACGAGGGTCAGCCGGCCCTCGTTCGGCGCGGCGGTCCGGAAGATGGTGATGCGGAGGAACTCGCGGTCCCGCGTCACGCCCGTCACCGTCACGTCGCCGGACAGCTGGACCTGCGGGCGCAGCAGGACGCCGAGCGGGGTGGCGGAGGTCGCGACGACGGAGGGCTGCCGCAACTCCTTGTCGTAGTGCAGGAACTGGCCGCCCTGGGCGATGAGGAGGAGGGGCTCGGGCGGGTCGTAGTCGAAGCGCATGCGGTTGGGGCGGACGATGACCGCGGTGCCCTGGGCCGAGGCGCCGTTGCCGGCGATCTGCACGAAGCGGGCGCGGAGCGTGGTGATGCCGTTGAGGTAGGTCTCGGCGCGCCGGATGTCCGCGGCGTTGGCGGGACTGGCCGCGTTGGCGGGCGGGGCCGGCGCCTGAGCGACCGCTTCGGCGACGCCGAGCGCGAGGAGGGGGGCGGCGAGGAGGGCGCGTCGGAGCATGGGGTGGCAGATGGCGCGGGGGAGGGGCCCCGGAAAGGGCCACGCCGCCCCGGTGGCGTTAATGCTCGGTTGACCTTTCCCCGACCAGAGTGGCGGCTACCCTGAGGCGACCGCCCCATGCACGATCCGGACCTCCTGACCCGCCCCCGCGCCGCCCGGCCCCCGCCGTCCCCGGAGGCGCACGAGCCCGCCCGCCCCGCGTGGCGGACCCGCCCGCCATCGGCCGCCGTGGTCGTGACGATGCCTCCGGGCGCCGCCCGGCACCTCCCTCAGATGCTCGACGTCCTCGGCGCCTCGACAGGCCCCGCGGGGCTGCGGCTCGCGGCGGGCGCGCTCGCGGTGCTCGTCCTCCCCCACGAGCCTGGGGCGGTGGAGGCGGTGATGCGCGACCGGGCGGGGCGGGATCCCTTCATGATCCAGGCGCATCCCGTCGGGGTGATCCAGGGGTCGCCCTTCGATCTCGGGGCGCGCTTCGCGCGGTCGCTCGGGACGCCGGACGCGGCGGTGTTCCTGCTCGACGTGCGGCGCCCGCCGGCGGCCGGATGGCTCTACGCCGCGGCGGCGCGGCTGCGGGACGGCGAGGAGCGCGTGCGGGCCCCCCGTGGCCCCCTGGCCCGGCTCGGGATCGGGCCGGACGCGCCGTGCGGCGTGTCGGGTGCCGGCCTCGTCGCGGCGGGGCTTCGGTCGGCCGAGGCGGGGCGCGCGTTGTGGGGGCGAGGGCCCGCCCACGCCATCGCCTGAACCGCCGGGGACCGCTCCCCTGCGTCAGTCCCGCGTCCCCATCAACTCCGTCCGGCACGCCTCCCCGAAGGCCTCCAGCGGATCGGCGCCCCCCGCGTCGAACAGCGCCTGCAACTCGCGGAAGGTGAGGTTCGGGGCGGCGTAGGTCTGCGCCACCAGCCGCACCAGCGCGGCGGCAGCGTCCACCACGGGCCGCGACGACACGAGCCGCATCCGCCCCACGGCGGCGAAGAGGGGCACGAGGACCTCCGCCGTCTCCGCGTCCTTCCCGGCCGCCTCCGCCAGGCGCTTCGACACCTCGTTGATGAACTCGGCGTAGAGCGTCTCCCGCTTCGTCGCCGACATCTGGGCGCGCTGGGCGCGCAGCCCGCCGGAATGGGTCAGCCAGCTCGTCGCGAAGGACGCGCTGGCGCCGATGAGCGACCCGGCGAGGGCCGAGCCGGCGGAGAGGAGGGCGGGGTCCATCGGGGCACGGTCCTGGGATCGGTCACGCCCACCTGGGGTCGGGCGGCGCCGGGTGCCAAGCCCCGGCGGGCGGGATCAGGCCCACGGCAGACGGCCCGGGGAAGCGGCGCGGCCGTCAGTCACCGCGCGCGCCGCGGGGTCCCAGCGCCAGCCGCCCGGCCGCACCGCGACGCCGCCGAGGAAGCGGACGGCGGGGGAATGCCGTTCCGTCCCGGCGAGGACCGCGGCGCCGCGCGGGGTGAGGACGTGCGGCGGGTCGCGGGCCACGAGGCGGCGGGTGCCGGCGCGGAGGCGGGCCAGGACGTCGCGCAGGATCAGGTCGGTGAGATGGAAGGCGGGGTCCGCCGTGCCCAGCCGTGCCAGGAGGTCCGCCTCCGTCCGGACGCCGTCGGCGATCGCCGCGAGGATGCTGCGCTCGGTGAGGGCGAGGCCGTCCGTCGTCCAGGGCAGGTCCTGCAGGTGGCGCCGCAGGGCGCGGGCGAGGTGGGGGAGGGGGAGCACCCGGCGGGACAGGGAATCGAGCGCCGTCGGGTCGGGCGCCGCGAGGGCGCGCCACGCCGCCGCGCCCGCCTCGACGGTGGACCACGGGAGGGGTTCCGGGGCGAGGGCGTCGAGTTCCTCCCCCGACAGGTCCGGGAAGGGGCGGAGGCCGTCGGAGGGCATGAGGTGGAGGCGGCCGGCGAGGGCAGGGGTGTCGGCGAGGAGCGAGAGGATTCGGAGGAGGCTCGCCTGGTCCCACAGGTCGCCCTCGAACCAGAGGAGGATGCGGTCGAAGCGGCCGAGGTCGCGGAGGGCGGCGTACTCGGCCCCGAGGCGGGCGCGGACGGCGCCGACGTCGTGCGCGTAATGCGCCGCGACGAAGCCGGCGCGGGTGGAGACGTAGAGGGGGAGGGCGTCGTCGGTGAGCGGGCCCTGGCAGACGGGGTCGGCGACGCAGAGGTAGGTGCCGGGGACGCGGTCGCGCAGGTCGTCGCCGGGGCGGACGGAGGCGACCGTCACGGTGCCCTCCGGGGCAGGACGCGGTGGCCGATGTCGCGGCGGAGGAAGCCGTCGGGCCAGTCCAGCGCGTCCGCGGCGGCATAGGCGGCGGCGCGGGCCGCGGCGAAGCTGGCCCCCCGCGCGCCGAGGCCGAGGACGCGGCCGCCATTCGCCACCACCGCCCCGTCGGCGCGCCGCG
>CAXVWQ010000003.1:0-3338 GCA_964263755.1 Roseomonas sp.
GTAGACCGTGGAGATCTGGCGGGCGCCGAAGGCGGAGTAGAGGGCCTGCCGCACCTGATCGATGGAGACGCCGAGCGAGGTGGCGCGGTCGCGGTCCACGTTCACCAGCACCACGGGGGCGTCGGGCTGCAGGTCGCTCGCGACGTCCTGCAGGGCGGGGACGCGTTGCAGCCGCGCTTCCATGCGCTGCGCCCAGTCGTAGAGTTCGTCGATGCGCAGGCCCTGGAGGGTGTAGAGGTAGAGGGTGCGGGACTGCCGCGCGCCGAAGTTCAGGTTCTGGATGGGTTGCAGGAACACCCGCAGCCCGGGTTCCGCGTTGGCGATGCGGCGGAGGCCCTGGATGACCTCCGTGATCGGCGGGCGTTGCGCGCGCGGCTTCAGCTCCACGAACATCCTCCCCTGGTTGATGGAGGCGGAGCCGCCGACGGCGCCGAGGTTGGAAACGACGGAGGCGACGTGCGGGGAACGGGACAAGGCCTCGGCCATGCGGCCCTGCATCTGCGTCATGAGTTCGAACGAGGCGCCGCGCGGCCCCTCGGTGGAGACGGACATGAGGCCCGTGTCCTCCACGGGGAAGAAGCCCTTCGGCATCTTCACCGCCATCCAGCCGGCTGCGACGAGGGAGGCGAAGAACAGGATCCAGACGAAGAAGCGGTATTTCAGGGCGAGGTCGAGCGACCAGGCGTAGCCGCGCTCCACGCCGCGGAAGCCGCGCTCCAGGGTCCGGTCCATGAGCCCGGGGTGGTGGACGTGCTTCAGGCGGGAGGCCATGAGCGGCGTCAGGGTGAGGGAGACGACGCAGGAGGCGATGACGGCGAGCGTGACCGTCGCGGCGAAGGCGTTGAACACGCGGCCGACGACGCCGCCCATGAGGAGGATGGGGAGGAAGACGGCCACGAGGGAGAGGGTGATGGAGAGGACGGTGAAGCCGATCTCGCGCGATCCCTTGATGGCCGCGGGGATGGGCGCCATCCCCTCCTCCATGTTGCGGACGCAGGATTCGAGCACGACGATGGCGTCGTCCACGACGAGGCCGACGGCGATGGTGAGGCCGAGGCGCGTCACGTTGTCGATGCCGTAGCCGAGGTAATACATGAACCCGAAGGTGATGCAGAGGGAGATCGGGACGGCGACCGTCGGGATGATCGTGGCCGACAGCCGGCGGAGGAACAGGAGGCAAACGAGGACGACGAGCCCGATCGCGATGAAGAGCGATTCCTGGACGTCGTGCACCGCGTCGCGGATGGAGGCGGAGCGGTCGAGCATCACGCGGATGTTGGCGCCGGGGGGGAGTGCGGCCTCCAGCGCGGGGAGGGAGGCGCGGACGCCGTCCACCACGTCCACCGTGTTGGCGTCGGGCTGACGCAGCACGGCCAGCACCAGCCCTCGCTGCCCGTCGCGCCAGGACGCCACGCGCTCGTTCTGCACGCCGTCCGCCACGGAGGCGATGTCGCCCAGCCGCACGGGGGCTTGCGGGCGGCCGGAGACGACGAGGCCGGCGAAGGCCTCCGCGTCCTGCGGCTGGTCGTTGGCCCGCAGCGTGAACTGCTGGCGCTGGCCGTTCAGCGTGCCGACGGGGGCGGAGGAGTTGGCGGCCTGGATGGCCTGCTGCACCGTGTCGAAGGCGAGGCCGCGGGCGGCGATCCGGTCGGGATCGAGGCGGATGCGGACGGCGTAGAGCTGCTCCCCGAAGGTCTGCACCTGCGCCACGCCCCCCACCCGCGACAGGGCGGGGGAGATGATCGTGGAGGCGATGTCGTTCAGGCGATACAGCGGCGTGTCGCCGCCGGTGAGCGACAGCAGCACCACCGGCGCGTCGGCCGGGTTGACCTTCCGGTAGGAGGGCGGGGTGGTCATCTCCGGCGGCAGCCGGCGCTGGGCGCGGGTGAGCGCGGCCTGCACGTCCTGTGCAGCGGCGTCGATGTTCCGGTTGAGAACGAACTGCAGCGTGATCTGCGTCGTGTCCTGGCCGGAGGAGGACGACATGGAGTCGATGCCGGCGATGGTGGAGAACTCACGCTCCAGCGGCAGCGCCACGCTCGTCGCCATCGTCTCCGGGGAGGCGCCGGGGAAGGTCGCGAAGACCGAGATGACGGGGAAGTCCACCCGCGGCACGGCGGCGACCGGCAGCCGCGTGTAGGCCACCGCCCCCGCGATCACGGCGGCCACCGCGAGGAGGCTCGTCATGATGGGGCGGCGGATGCAGATCTCGGAGATGTTCATGTCCGCGCCCTAGCTCGCGTTGCCCGCGGTGCGCGGGGCCGGGGGGCCGCCGCGCGGTCGTTCGGAGACGGGGGAGCCGTCGGTCACGCGCTGGGCGCCCTCGACGATCACCTTGTCGGCCTCCGTGATCTCGCCGCGGACCACCGCGCGCTCGCCGGCGACGCGGACGACCTCCACGGTGCGGCGGCGGGCGGCGCCGTTGTTGAAGAGATAGACGAAGCGTCCCGTCTGCCCGGTCTGCACCGCGGCGATCGGCACCGTGGTCACCCGCTCCTCCACCCGGGGGGTGATGACGGCGGTGACGAACTGGCCCGGCCAGAGGCGGCGCTCCCCGTTCGCGAAGCGGGCCTTGAGGGCGATGGTCCCGGTGGCGGTGTCCACGGCCGAATCCACGAAGACGAGGCGGCCCTCCACCACGCCCTCCGTCCCGTCCGTGCGGACGCGGACGACGGGCTGGCCGCGGGACATGGCGGCCTGGATCTCCGGCAGCCAGCGCTCCGGCACGGCGAAGCCGACGAGGACGGGGTCGATCTGGGTGATCGTCGCCATCATCGTGTTCTCCGCCTGACGAACGAAGTTGCCGGCGGGGACGGGGAGCGAGCCGAGGCGGCCGTCGGCCTCCGCGACGATGTTGGCGAACTCGATCTGGAGGCGGGTCTGGGTGATGAGGGCTTCGGCCGCGCGGACGTTGGCGACGCCGGCCGCCGCCTCGGCCTGGGCCTGCTCGAAGCGCTGCTGGGCGGCGAATCCTTCGCCGCGAAGCGACTGGTAGCGCTGGGCGTCGGCGGCGGAGCGGGCGGCGTTGGCCCGATCACGCGCCAGCTGCGCCTCCTGCTGGGCGAGGAGGGCGCGGTTCACCCGGGAATCGAGGGTGAAGAGGCGCTCGCCCTTGCGCACCGTCTGGCCCTCGGCGACGTGCACCGCCTCCACCTGCCCGTCCACGCGGGTGCGGACGGTGACGACGTGCTCCGGCGCGACGATGCCGTTGGCGGCGATCTCGATGGCCTGGGGGCCGACGCGGACCTGCTCGGTGACGACGGGGATGCCCGGGGGGCGGCCGGCGGGGCCGGCGGTGGGGCCGGGGGCGGCGGGCGCCGGTGCGGGGCGGTCGGCCG
>CAXVWQ010000004.1:0-14609 GCA_964263755.1 Roseomonas sp.
GTGGGGGGGGTGGCGCGGCTGCGGGCCCGCGCCGCCGGGGGGATCGGGGGGGCGCGGGGGGCGTCGTCCTCCGCCCGAATGGGGGTGGGAGGGTCCACGGCGGCGGATGGGGTGCTGAGCCGCGTCAACGCCGCCGCGGCGGCGCTCGGGCTGCGGGTGGGGATGGGGGCGCCGGAGGCCCTCGCGATCCTCGCCGCGGCCGCCGCGTGGGCGACGCGGAACCCCTGACGCGGAAGCGCGGCCCTCCCCGCGTTGACGCCCGATTCCCTCGAACGCATGGTGCCGCTTTAGCGGGCCCCCGTCGCCGCATGGACCTTCCCCTCGACCTCCACCCGGCCGACGACGCCGTCGTCGAATGCGACGCGCGCGTGTTGGAGAGCGCCCCGGTCGGCCGCCGCTACCACCGCCTGGTCGTGGCGCCGGACCGCGCCCTGCCGCCCGTCCGTCCCGGCCAGTTCTTCCACCTGCTGTGCCGGGACGGGTCGGGCGGCCCCTACCTCCGCCGCCCGATGAGCGTCTGGCGGTCGCGGGGCGACGGCCGGCTGGGCTTCCTGCTGCATGTCACGGGGCGGGGCACCGCCGCGCTGGCGACGCTGCGGCCCGGCGACGCGCTGCCGATCCTCGGCCCCCTCGGCCGCGGCTTCACGCCCGACCCGTCCTGGCGCCGCATCCTCATCCTCGCCCGCGGCGTCGGCCTCGCCACCCTCGCGCCGCTCGCCGAGGCCGCGGCGGCGATGGGCACCGCGGTGGACGCCGTGCTGTCCGCGAAGGCGCCGGACGACCTGATGGCCGATGAGTTCGCCGGCCGCTCCGGCGCGACCGTGTTCCCCGTCCTCGATTCCGACGGCACCTCCGCCGTCGCGAACGTCGAGGCGCTGCTACGAGACCGCTTCGCGACGCATCGCCCCGACGCGGTGTTCACCTGCGGCTCCAACCGCCTCCTGCTCCTCCTGCAACGGCTGGCCGCGGAGCACGGCATTCCCGGCGAGGTCGCGCTGGAGCAGCAGATGGCTTGCGGTCTGGGCATGTGCTTCTGCTGCGTCCGCCCGATCCGCGGCGCGGACGGGGCGGAGGAGAACCTGCGGGTCTGCACGGAAGGCCCGGTCTTCGATCTCGCGCGGGCCGTGTCGTGGTGACCCCGCCCGACCTCTCCGTCCGCGTCGGGGCCATGACCCTGCGAAACCCCGTCATGCCGGGCTCCGGCACCTTCGGGACGGAGATGGCGCGGGCCTTCCCCCTCTCCCGCCTCGGCGCGCTCGTGACGAAGAGCGTCACGCCCGACCCCCGCGCCGGCAACCCGCTGCCGCGCATCGCGGAGACGGGCGCGGGAATCCTCAACTCCATCGGCATCCCGGGAAAGGGGCTGGACCACTTCCTGGCCCACGCGATGCCGGAGTGGCGCGCGCACGGCGCCCCGGTGGTCGTCTCCCTCTCCGCCCCCACCGTCGCAGCCTTCGCCGACGCCTGCGCCCGCCTCGACGCCGCCCCCGGCATCGCCGCGATCGAGGCCAACATCTCCTGCCCGAACCTGGAGGAGGACGGCCGCGCCTTCGCCGTGGACCCGGCCGCGACCGCCGCCGTCACCGCCGCCATGCGCCGCGCCACGCGCCTGCCGCTGTGGGTGAAACTCTCCCCCAACACCGCCGACATCGCCGCCGTCGCCCGCGCGGCGGAGGGCGAGGGGGCGGACGCGGTCGTCGCGGTCAACACCATCCTGGGTCTGTCCATCGACATCGAGGCGCGGCGCCCCCGCCTCGGGGCCGTCATGGGCGGCGTCTCCGGGCCGGGCTTCAAGCCGATCGCGCTGCGGATGGTCTGGCAATGCGCGGGGGCGGTGCGCATCCCCGTCATCGGCTGCGGCGGCATCGCGACGGCGGAGGACGCGATCGAGTTCATGATGGCCGGCGCGACGGCGGTGCAGGTCGGCACCGCCTCCTTCGTCTCGCCCAACGCCATGCCGCGGGTGATCGACGGCCTGTCGGCGTTCTGCGCCGCCCGCGGCATCCCCCGCGTGGCCGACCTGATCGGCGCGGCGCGGCCGGATCGCGTGGCCGCCGCCGCGGAATGAGGAACCACCCCGACGAGGCCGTCCTCGCCGCCACGCTGCTCGACGGCTTCGCGGCCCTTTCCTCCGACGGCGAGGGCATCACCCGCCCCGCCTATTCCGCCATCGAGAGCGATTGCCTCGCCCTCGTGGCGGAGGTCGCCTCCCACCACGGCCTCGCCCCCCGCCGCGACGCCGTCGGCAACCTCTGGCTCGCCCCGCCGGGCCTCGACGACCGCCCGGCGCCCGCGGTCGGCTCGCACATGGATTCCGTCCCCGGCGGCGGCAACTTCGACGGCGCGGCGGGCGTGGTCGCGGCCGTGATCCTCGCCGCCCGCGCCGCGCGGGACGGGATGCCGCTGCGGGCGCTGGCCTTACGGGGCGAGGAATCCCCCTGGTTCGGCGCCCCCTACGTCGGCACCCGCGCGGCCTTCGGCGCGCTCGACGCGACGGAACTCGCCCGCCCCCGCCGCGACACCGGCCGGTCGCTCGCGACCCACCTGCGGGACATCGGCGGGAACCCCGCCATCGCCGGCGGCGGTCGACCGATCCCGGAGATCGCCGCCACCACCGCCTTCCACGAACTCCACATCGAGCAGGGCCCCGTCCTCGTGGACAAGGGCCTCCCCGCCGCCGCCGTCTCCGCCGTGCGCGGCCACCGCCGCTGGTCCGCCGCGTGCTGCACGGGGGAGGCGGGGCATTCCGGCGTCGTCCCGCGCCACCTTCGCGCCGACCCGATGATGGCGGTGGCCGAACTGCTCTACGACCTCGACACCCTCTGGGCGAAATCCATCGAGGACGGCGCCGACCTCGTCATCACCGCCGGCATGGTCAGCACCGAACCCGGCCTCGCGGCGGTGACCCGCATCCCCGGGCGGGTGACCTTCGCCCTCGACATCCGCTCCGGCGACCGCGCCACGCTCGACGCGGCGGAACGCCTCCTGTCCCGCCGCATCGCCGACATCGGCACCGCCCGGCGCGTCGCCTTCGACCTCGGCCCGCGCGTCGAGGCCGCGCCGATCACCCTCGACCCCGCCGCGGTGCAGGCCGCGCTGCCGCAGCCCATCGCCCTCGTCTCCGGCGCCGGCCACGACGCGGCGGAGTTCGCCCGTCGCGGCACCCCCGCCTCCATGGTCTTCGTGCGCAACCGGAACGGCTCTCACAACCCGCACGAGGCGATGGAGATCGCCGACCTGCTGGCCGGGACGGAGGCGTTGCACGCGGCCCTTCGCGCGCAAGCGGCGCAGGTGGGGCGGGGGCGCGGTCCCGGGGTGTGATCCGCCGCGCGGATGGGTAGTGTCCGCGCGACGAATCCCCCGGAGGCCTCCGCGCATGACCTGGACCCGCCCCCTGGCCCTCGCCGCGGGCCTCGCCCTCGCGGCGGTCGGCGCTCACGCCCAGACCGCCCCCGCCCGCACCCTTCGCGTCGCGACGCCCGCGGACGCCGCCACGCTCGATCCGCACGCGACGAACGCGCAGCAGACCTTTCTGCTGGTTGGCCAGATCTACGAGGGGCTGACGCATCGCGGCGACGACCTATCGGTGCAACCGGGACTCGCCACCTCCTGGGAACAGGTCGAACCCCTGCGCTGGCGCTTCCGCCTGCGCGACGGCGTGCGCTTCCACGGCGGCGAGGCGTTCGAGGCCGACGACGTCGTCTTCTCGCTCACCCGCGCCCGCGCGCCGACGAGCAACTACGGCGTCTTCGTGGACACCGTGGCCGAGGTCACCGCCCCCGACCGCCTGACGGTGGAGGTCGCGACCCGCACCCCCGACGCGGCGCTGCCGAGCAAGCTGACGCGGGTGCTGATGATGGACCGCGGCTGGTCCGAGGCGAACCGCGCCGCCGCCCCGCAGAACTTCGCCCAGCGGGAGGAGCTGCACACCGTCCGCAACGCCAACGGCACCGGCCCCTACGCGCTCCGCTCGCGCGAGCAGGACCAGCGCACGGTACTGGCCCGCAACCCGGCGTGGTGGGGCTGGGGCGGCCCGCGCGGCGGCGGCAACGTGGAGGAATACCAACACCTCGTCGTCGCCAACGATCCCACGCGCGTCGCGGCGGTGCTGTCGGGCGACGTGGACATGGTTCACGTCGTCCCCTCGCAGGATGTGGAGCGGCTGCGGCGCAACGACCGCGTGCGGGTGACGAGCGGGCCGGAGAACCGCACCGTCTTCCTCGGCTTCCGCCAGGACCTCGACGAGCTGCCGGACGCCGGCACGCCCGGCCGCAACCCCTGGCGCGACCTCCGCGTGCGGCAGGCGGTGGCGCACGCCATCGACATGGACGCGATCCGCCGCACCGCGATGCGCGGGCTGGCGGTCCCCACCGGCTCCATGTGGCCGCGCTACGTCGAGGGCTGGTCCGAGGCGCTGGAGGCCCGCGCGGCCTTCGACCCCGACCGCGCCCGCGCGCTCATGGCCGAGGCGGGCTACGCGGACGGCTTCGCGGTGACCTTCCTCTGCCCCATCGGCACCTACGACGAGGCGTGCCAGGCGATCGTGCCGATGCTCGCGCGCATCGGCATCCGCGCGCGGCTCGATCTCCAGACCGTGCCCCCCTACATCGGGCGGCTGCAGCGGCGGGAGGTGAGCCTCTACGGCCTGAACTGGGGCGTGACGACCTTCGACCCGATGTTCATCTTCCGCGCGGTGATGGTGTCGCGCGCCGCGGGCGGAGCGGCATCGTGGAACGCCGGCGGCTGGGCCAACCCGCGCTTCGACGAACTCGTCGCCGCGGTGGACCGGGAGACGGACGTGGCGCGCCGCCGTGCGCTCATCGCCGAGGCGCACGGGCTGCACAACGCGGAGGTCGCGCACCTCCCGCTGTTTCACATGGTCAACGTCTGGGCGGCGCGGCCGGGGCTGGCGCTGACGCATCGCGCCGACAACCACTACGACGTCGCCAGCATGCGCCTGGACTGAGGCGGTGCCGGGACACCTCGACCGGGCCCGCGCCGCGCGGCTGATGGCGGCGGAGGGGCTGGACGCGCTCCTCCTCACCGCCCCGGAATCCGTGCGCTACGCCGCCGGGGCGGGCCCGGGCCTCGCGGCGTCCTGGCGGCGCGGGATCACCGCGGCCGTCCTCGTCCCGGCCGACCCGGCCCGCCCGCTCGGCGCGGTCGTCGGCGATCTCGAAGCGCCGGGCTTCGCCGCGGCCTCCGGCATCCCGGACCTGCGGACGCACCCGATCTGGGTGGACACCGCGGCTGTCCCGCCGGGCGCGGACCCGCTCGCCGCCCTCGCCGCCCTGACCCCACGCCCGCGCCCCGGCACCTTCGACCCGGATGCCGTCCCTCGCCTCCTCCGCGACCTCCTCGCCGCCCGCGGACTCACTGGCGGGACCGTCGGCTTCGAGCGCGACATCCTCCCCGCGAACGATTCCGACCGCCTCGCCGCCGCCCTCGACGGCGGGGCCCGCTTCCGCGACGGGTCGGGGATGCTGCGGCGCCTGCGGGCGGTGAAGTCCCCCGCCGAGATCGCCCTCCTCGAACGCGGCTCGCGCCTCGCGGCAGCAGGGATGTCCGCCGCCTCCGCCGCCCTCCGCCCCGGCCTCGACGCCGCCGACGTCACCCGCCTCTGGCGCGACGCCGTGACCGAGGCGGCGGCGCGCACCCCCGGCCCCGCGCCGGACGACACCTGGGCCTACGTCACCGTCGGCCCGCACGGCTTCGGTCCCGGCCGCGCGGCGGAACCGGGCGACCTCATCAAGATGGACATGGGCTGCGTCCTGTCCGGCTACTCCTCCGACGGCGCCCGGACCTTCTCCCTCGGCCCCGCCGGCCCGGCGGAACGTCGGGTCCACGCCGCCCTCCTGGCCGGCTTCGAGACGGGCTTCCCGCTGCTCCGCCCCGGCACCGCCCTGCCGGACGTCCACCACGCGGTCACCCGCGCCGTTCGCGCCGAGTGCCTGCGGGGCTATTCCCGCGGCCATTTCGGCCACGGCCTCGGCGCGGGCGCCTGGAGCGAGGAGTGGCCCTTCATCGCCGGGGATTGCCACCACGTGCTGGAGGCCGGCACCGTCCTCGCCTTCGAGACCCCGTATTACGTGGACGGCCTCGGCGCCTTCATGATCGAGGATCAGGTCCTCGTGACCCCGGACGGCCCACGCCCGATGATCGACCTCCCCCGCGATCTCGTCGCCATCGGGTGAGTCCCGCCCCGCGTCCGCCTTGGACCGGTGAAACTTCCATGTTAGACGCCCGCCCGGCCGCGGACCCGGGGGTGTGAACCCCCGCCCCCGGCACGAATTGACGGGACGGCCAGGGGATCAACCCGACGGGCCCCACCCCCACAGGCTTCCCACCCGGGCCGCCCCACAGGAGAGACGAGCGCGATGAGCGAGACCGCCGACAAGGTGAAGAAGATCGTGGTGGAACACCTCGGTGTCGAGGAGGCCAAGGTCGTTCCCGAAGCCTCCTTCATCGACGACCTCGGCGCCGATTCCCTCGACACCGTCGAACTCGTCATGGCCTTCGAGGAGGCCTTCGGCGTGGAGATCCCCGACGACGCCGCGGAGAAGATCACCACCGTCGGCGACGCCATCACCTACATCGACGCGAACAAGGCGGCCTGAACCGCCGTGTGAAGGAGGGCGGCCGGGCGTGACGCGCGGCCGCCCCGGCGCCACGGCGCCCTTGCCGGCGCCCTTGGGAGAAGAAGACGCTTGTTCGCCCAGTTGACCACCCCGCGGCGCGTCGTCGTCACCGGCATGGGCGTCGCCTGCCCGCTCGGCGTCGGCGTGGAGCACGTCTGGAAGCGCATCCTCGCCGGCCATTCGGGCATCGGCGCCATCCAGGGGTTCGACGTCTCCAACCTCACCGCCAAGATCGCCGGCGTGGTGCCCGCGGGCACGCGCGCCGATGGCGGCCTCGACATCAACGAATGGATCCCCGTCAAGGACCAGAAGAAGATGGACCGCTTCATCCAGCTCGCGCTGGTGGCGGCCACCGAGGCGGTGGAGGACAGCGGCTGGGTGCCGGACACGGAGGAGGCGCGCTGCGCCACCGGCGTGATGATCGGCTCCGGCATCGGCGGGCTGCCCGCGATCTTCGAGGGCGCGCAGCTCATCGTCGCGGGCAAGACGCGGCGGATGTCGCCGTTCTTCATCCCGTCCGCGCTCATCAACCTCGCCTCCGGCCACGTCTCCATCAAGTACGGCTTCAAGGGGCCGAACCACGCGGTGGTGACGGCCTGCGCCACGGGCGTGCACGCTATCGGCGACGCCGCCCGCCTCATCGCGCTCGGCGACGCCGACGTGATGGTCGCCGGCGGGTCGGAGGCGGCGGTGGCCGAGATCGGCATGGCCGGCTTCGCCGCGTCCCGTGCCCTCTCCACCGCCTTCAACGACACGCCCACGAAGGCTTCCCGCCCTTGGGACAAGGACCGCGACGGCTTCGTCATGGGCGAGGGCGCGGGCGTGGTGGTGCTGGAGGAGATCGAACACGCCAAGGCCCGCGGCGCGAAGATCTACGGCGAGGTGATCGGCTACGGCATGTCCGGCGACGCCTACCACATCACCGCGCCCGCCGAGGGCCACGAGGGCGCCTTCCGGGCGATGACGAACGCCTTCCGGTCGGCCGGGATCGCCCCGGGCGACGTGCAGTACATCAACGCCCACGGCACCTCCACGCCGCTCGGCGACGACCTGGAGCTGGAGGCGGTGGAGCGCCTGTTCGGCGATGCCGCGGGGAGCGTCGCGATGTCCTCCACCAAGTCCGCCATCGGCCACCTGCTCGGCGCCGCCGGCGCGGTGGAGGCGATCTTCTGCCTTCTGGCGATGCGCGACGACGTGGCGCCGCCGACCCTTAACCTCGATGCGCCGTCGCGCGATTCCGCGATCGACCGCGTGGCGAACGAGGCGCAGCCGCGGAAGATCGACACGACGCTCTCCAACTCCTTCGGCTTCGGCGGCACCAACGCCTCCATCCTGTTCCGCGAGGCCGCATGAACCCCGGGGGGACGCGGTCCCCTCGCGCGACCTGACGCGCCGCGCGTCATGGGCTTCCTCCGCTTCCTCATCGTCTCCGCCCTCGTCCTCGGTGGCATCGCCTTCGGCGCCGTCACCTACGCCTCCAGCCGCCTCGCCCAGCCCGGGCCGCTGGCGGAGGAGAAGCCCGTCGTCGTCCCCCGCGGCGCCAACACGGAGGGCATCTCGGAGGCCCTGCTCCGCGCCGGCGTCATCGACAGCGGCCCCGTCTTCACGATCGCCGCCTGGGCGACCCGCCCGGAGGGCCCGCTGCGCGCCGGCGAATACGTCTTCCCCGCCCGCGCCTCCCTCCGCGGCGTGCTGGACGTGCTGCGGACCGGCCGCCCCGTGCAGCGCCGCCTGACGATCCCGGAGGGCTTCATCGCCCGCCAGATCGTCGCCCTGCTGGACCGCACGGACGGCCTGACGGGCGAGACCCCGCCGGTGGAGGAAGGCGCGATGCTGCCGGACACCTACACCTTCCAGCACGGCGACACCCGCGCCTCCATCGTCCGCCGCGCCTCCACCGCCATGACCGAGGCGCTGCGCGACGCCTGGGGCGCCCGCGCCTCCGACCTCCCCCTCCGCACCCCGCGCGAGGTCCTCGTCCTCGCCAGCATCGTCGAACGCGAGACCGGCTCCGCCCCCGAACGCGCCCGCGTCGCCTCGGTGTTCGTCAACCGCCTCCGCCGCAACATGCCCCTGCAATCCGACCCCACCGTCACCTACGCCGCGACCGACGGCGCGACGCTGGACCGCCCCCCGACCCGCCCGGAACTCGACCGCGACCACCCCTTCAACACCTACCGCGTGCGCGGCCTCCCCCCCGGCCCCATCGCCTCCCCCGGCCGCGAGGCCATCCGCGCCACCGCCCGCCCCGAAACCACCGACTTCATCTTCTTCGTCGCCGACGGCACCGGCGGCCACGCCTTCTCCCGCACGCTGGAGGAGCACAACCGCGCCGTCGCGCGTTGGCGGGCATCCCGCCAGTAACGCCGGCCCGCGTTTCTCCTGACCTCTTCGGGGCGTTGCGCGTGTGGCCCTGGAGGAAGGCTCTGCCTTCCTCCAGACCTCCATCCGCCAGGGGACGCGTCCCCTGGACCCCATTCTGTAAATGCCCCCGTTGGAGGGGTGGTCACCACGCGCGCTTGCGCCGCGTGGTGACCACCCTTCCAACGGGGGCATCCTTTTACAAGAACGCGGTCCAGGGGGCCGTTGCCCCCTGGTGGGTGGAGGGTCTGGGAGGAGGGCAAAGCCCTTCTCCCGGCCCACAGGCACCACCCCGGAGCGGTCCGGAGGGAAGCGCGCGTGCATCCGGCCATTGCGGCTGGCCGTGTGCGGTTCCACCTGCCCGCTGTTCCGAACGATGAGGTGCGCGTGCCGTCCGGTCTTTCCGTCACCGGGCTTCCTGCCCTCGAGGCCCGCTTGCGGCATGACCTCCTGTGCCTCGAACTTCCCGGCAGGCCCTGGGTGCCGGAGCGGGCGGGGCCGGACGGTGTGCCGATGTCGGACGTGATCGTCATCGGTGCCGGGATGGTGGGGCTGGCCGCCGCGGCGGCGCTGCGCTTCGCCGGGATCGAGCGGCTGCGGGTGCTGGACCGGGCGCCCGCGGGGCGGGAGGGGCCGTGGGTCACCTACGCGCGGATGGAGACGTTGCGCTCTCCGAAGGGCCTTGCCGGCCCCGCTCTCGGCGTTCCCTCCCTCACCTTCCGGCAGTGGTTCGAGGCGGGGCACGGCGAGGCAGCTTGGGCGGCGCTGGGGAAGATCCCGCGGGCGATGTGGATGGACTACCTCGTTTGGTATCGCCGCGTGCTGGACCTGCCGGTCGAGAACGGCATCGCCGTCACCCGCGTTCACGTGCCCGCCGAGGGCCCCGTCGCGCTGGACCTGTCGGACGGCACCACCGCCTTCTGCCGCCGCCTCGTGATCGCCGGCGGTCGGGACGGGCTGGGCGGCCCCTTCGTGCCGGATGTCGTGCGGGCGATGCCGAAGCGCCTCTGGGCCCATTCGGCGGAGGATCTGGACTTCGCCGCCCTCCGGGGGAAGCGCGTCGGCGTCATCGGCGCGGGCGCGTCGGCGATGGACAACGCGGCCACGGCGCTGGAGGCCGGCTGCGCCTCGCTCGACCTGTTCGTCCGCCGCGCCGAACTGCCGCGGGTCAACAAGTTCACGGGCATCGGCTCCGCCGGCGTCGTCCACGGCTTCGAGGCGCTGCCGGACGAGTGGAAGTGGCGCCTGCAACACTACGCCAACGCGGCGCAGACCCCGCCGCCGCGGGACAGCACGCTGCGCGTCTCGCGCCATCCCAACGCGCGGCTGCACCTGTCCTCGCCCATCCGGTCGCTCACCGAACGCGACGGCGCGCTCGTGCTGGAGACGCCGCGGGAGCGGGTGACGCTCGACTTCCTCATCGCCGCCACCGGCTTCGCCGCGGACCTGTCGCGCCGGCCGGAATACGCGGGGATCGCGCCGCATGTCCGCCTCTGGCGGGACCGCTTCCCGACGCCGGCGGACATGCCGAGCGAGGAACTGGCGACCTCCCCCGACCTCGCCCCGGACTTCGCGTTCCAGGAGAAGGTGCCGGGCGCGTGCCCGGGGCTGGCGCACATCCACTGCTTCAACCACCCGTCCTCCCTGTCCCACGGCAAGCTGGCGGGCGACATCCCCGCGGTCTCGGCGGGGGCGGAGCGGCTGGCGCGCGGCATCGCCCGCTCCCTCTTCGTGGAGGACCGGGTCGCGCATCACGACCGGCTCGTCGCCTTCGACACGCCGGAACTGCTGGGCGACGAATGGCCGCCGGAGCGGGTGGTCGGCGCGACCGGGCCCGTGACGGGCGATGCGAGGGAGAGGGACGCCGCGTGACCGAACCCGACGACCTGCTGGACGACATCCTGGGCATCGCCCCGGGCTCCCGCCTCGACGCGCTGCGCCGGTCCCGGCCGGAGGCGCGGCGCCATGCCCAGGGCGCCTATCGCGAACTCCTCACCCCCGACGATCCCGGCAACGTGTCCCACGTCGAGCGCGCCGCCCTCGCGCTTCGCGTGGCGCTGCGGGAGGGGGAGGCGGCGCTCGCCGCCCGTTACCGCGCGATGCTCGACCGGTCCGGCGCGGCGGAACAGGCGATGCTTGCGGAGGACCTGTCGGGCGCCCCGATGGAGGGCCGCCTCCCCGCCCTGCTGCGCTACGCCGACCTCGTCGCCGTCCGGCCGGAGGCGACGATGCGGGCCGACCTCGACGTCCTGCGCGACCTGGGCTTCACGCCGCGGGACGTCGTGGCCGTGACGCAGCTGGTGGCCTTCGTCCCCTACCAGGTCCGGCTGCTGGCCGGGCTGCGTGCCATGATGGCGGAGGAACCCGCATGAGCCGCTTCACGATGGCGGAGGTCGGCTGGGAACCGCGCGTCCCGCCCGTGGACGCCGCCACCGCCACGCCCGCCCAGCTCGCGGCGCTGGAGGCCTGCCCGCCGGCGCAGCGCCGTTCCACCTACTTCCTCACCCTCGCGAACGACCCCGCCTCGCTCAGCGAGCGCGGGGCGCTGTTCAACACGGTGATGTACGCCCCGCGCGGCCTGCCGCGGGCGGAGCGCGAACTCGCCACCGCCGTCACCTCCATGGCGAACGGCTGCGTCTACTGCACCTCCGTCCACGCCCGCCGCTTCGCCGACCTCACGAAGCAGCCGGAAGCGATGCAACGCATCCTCGACGAGGGCTTCGGGGCGGAGACCGATCCCCGCCGCCGCGCCATCGCCGCCTATTCGGACAAGCTCACCCGCACCCCCGCCGCGATCGGTCCCGCCGACCTCCGCGCCCTGCGCGACGCCGGCCTGGACGACCTGCAGATCCTCGACCTGAACCACGCCGTGGCGATGTTCGCCAACGCCAACCGGCTGATGCAGTCCCTCGGCGAGACGGGCGGCGAGACGGGCGGCGAGAGGGGCGGCGAGACGGCGTAGGTCACCCCGCCCAGGCCATCTCCGCCTCGTCCGCGTGGACGCGGTCCCGGCCCGACTGCTTCGCGCGGTACAGCGCCGCGTCCGCCCGTTCCACGAGCGTCGCCGCGGCCTCCCCCGCCCGGTATTCCGCGACGCCGATGGAGACGGTGACCGCGCCGAGGCAGGGCCCGGCGCGCCGGAAGGTCATGCGCTGCGCCGCCATCGTCGCGCGGATCTGCTCCGCCACGGTGCGCGCGCCGGCGAGCGGGGTGCCGGTGAGGATGACCGCGAACTCCTCCCCGCCCTGGCGCGCCGTGGCGTCCCGCCCCTTGACGTTGGCGTCGAGCAGCTTGCCGACGAGCCGCAGGACGAGGTCGCCCGCCGCGTGCCCGTAGGTGTCGTTGAACCGCTTGAAATGGTCGATGTCGAGGAGGAGGAGGGAGAAGCTCGTCCCGGCCCGCGCCCCGCCGATCGCGCGGCGCAACGCGGCATCGAAGCCCCGGCGGTTCATCAGCCCGGTCAGCGCGTCGGCGTTCGCCTCCGTCCGCAGGTCCGCCAGGCGCCGGCGCAGATGGCCGACGCGGCCGGCGGTGGAGGCGAGGCGCTCCTCCAGCAGCCGGTTCCGCTCCATCGCCGCGGCGGTGGCGGCGGAGAGCGTCTCGACGGCGCGCAGCAGGGCCGGGGCGGTCATCCCGTCCCGCACCGTCGCGCCGGTGGTGGCGAGGGTGCGCGCGTAGTCGCCCGCGGCCTCCCGCCCTTCCGAGACGCTCAGCCCGAGGCGTTCGGCGGCTTCCAGCAGGTCCGCCATCGCCGCCTCCGCGGCCTCGTCCGCCCCCCCGTCGGGGGACCCCGGCGGCAGGCCCCGGGCGAAGCATTCCGCGTAGTTCGCGGGCGTGGGCGGCACGCCGCGACGCGCCATCTCCGCCCAGGCCGCCTCCCCCGCGATCCGCGATGCCTCAGCCGTCGGCCCCATCGGATTCCCCTGTCCCGCGGTCGGATACTCGCCGCGCGGGATGAACGAAGCCTTACCGCGCGACCGTGGGCGGGAGCGTCACTCCAGCCGGATGCCGGCGGCGCGGACGAGGGCGGCGTGCCGGTCGATCTCCTCCCGCAGGAACGAGCCGAGCCGTTCCGGCGTGCCGCCGTAGGTCTCCAGCCCCGCCGCTTCCAGCCGCGCCTTGGCGTCGGCATCGGCCCGGATCTCGTTCGAGAGGGCGTTCAGCCGCGCGATCACCGCCGCGTCCGTGCCGCGCGGCGCGAGGATGCCGAACCACGTGCCGAAGGTGAGGCCGGGCATCCCGACCTCCGCCGTCGTCGGCACGTCCGGCAGCCCCGGCACCCGGCGCTCCGACAGCACGGCGATCGGCACCACCGTGCCCGCCCGCACCTGCGGCGCGGCGCCGGTGACGAGGTTGAACATCACCTGGATGCGGCCGGCCAGCAGGTCCGTCACCGCGGTCGCGGGCGCGGCGTAGGGCACGTGCGTCATCCGCGTGTCCGTCAGGCCTTTGTAGAGTTCGCCCGCGAGGTGCATGGACGACCCGTTCCCCGTGGAGCCGAAGTTGATCACGCCGGGGTTGGCGCGGGCGAAGGCGGTGAAGCCCGCCATGTCCCGCGGGCCGAGGTCGCGGTTGACGACGAGGATGTTCGGCACGTTGCCGACGAGCACCACGGGATCGAAGTCCCGCACCGGGTCGAAGCCGGGATCGGGGTAGAGCGCCGGGTTGGTGGCGAGCGTGCCGGCCCAGCCCCAGAGGAAGGTATATCCGTCGTTCGGGGCGCGGGCGGCGGCGGTGGCGCCGATGTTGCCGTTGGCGCCGCCGCGGTTGTCCACGAGCACGCGCCCCCCGACGCGCTTCTCCAGTTCGATCGCGTAGATGCGGGCGACCGTGTCGGCGGTGCCGGCGCCGCCGGGGGCGGGGACGATGATCCGCACGGGGCGGTTGGGCCACGCACCGGCGGGGGCGGCGGGGGCTTGGGCGAGGACCGGGGCGGCGACGAGCGCGGCGGGGACGGCGAGGGCGGCGCGGCGGGGAAGCATGGCACAACTCCGGAATGTCGGGCGGGACGGTAACGCCGCGCCGCCGCGCGCGTCAGGCCTGCGCCGCCCCGGGTGCCCGCGCATGGCCGACCGGGCGGTTCCTGCCCGCCCGTGCCGGGGCTACACCGCGACGCCGACGCGGGCCGTCCCCGCCCGGCGCGGGAGTCCACGATGCGCCTCACCATCCTCGGCGCCGGCGCCGTCGGCCCGGCCGCCGCCGTCCTTGCGGCGTCCCGCGGGCACGACGTCACGCTCTGGTCCCCCTCGGGCGCCGGCACGGCGGGGCTGGATGGTTCCATCGCCGCGGAGGGCGCGCTGGAGGGCCGTTTCCCCCTGCGGGTCGCCCGCGACCTGCCGGACGCCCTCGCGGGGGCCGACGCGGCGCTGCTCGCCGTCCCCGCCTACGCCTATCCGGACCTCCTGCCGCGCCTCGCCGAGGCCCTGCCGCCCGGCCTGCCGCTGCTGATCGCCCCCGCCGCCTCCCTCGCGCCCCTCGCCCTCGACGCGATGCGCGCGGCGCGCGGCGCACCGCGGGACCGGGCGCCGATCGGGGCGATGGGCACCACCCCCGTCACCGCGCGCCGCCCGGCGCCGGGCCGGGTCCGCGTGGCGGCGATCCGCGCGGCGG
>CAXVWQ010000005.1:0-8653 GCA_964263755.1 Roseomonas sp.
TCGACGCGCTGCGGGACCATTTCACCGATCACGAACTCGATCTCTGCGTCGCGCGGCTGCTGAAGGCCCGGGGGCCGGTGGCGGTCGCGGGGGTCACCTGGCGGCGGCGGGTGCAGACGCCCGGCGCGGCCGGCGACGGCGCGCCGTATCAGGGGTAGGCGGGGCCGGTCCGAGGACGCTGGGGGCCGGCGGGCGCGTGGTCGGGGTCCCGACGGCACGGGACCTGCTACCGCCGGGATGGATCGATGGGGCGGGCCAGGACGGACCGCCCCCCTCCGGGAGGCCCGATGCCCGATGACAGCGCCGCCTTCGCCCCCGCCCGCCCGGCGCTCCTAGCGCTGGCGGCGGAGGTCGCGGCGCAGCTCGACCTGCTGGACTACCCGCGGAACCCGTGGGTGGTGCCCCCGCGGGGGGAGGGCGTGCTGGACGTGGCGATCATCGGCGGCGGCCAGACCGGCCTCACCACGGCCTTCGGGCTGCGGCGGGAGAGGGTCGAGCGGGTCCGCATCTTCGACGCGGCGCCGGAGGGCGGGGCCGGCGTCTGGACCACCTTCGCGCGGATGCGGACGCTGCGGACGCCGAAGCATGTCCCCGGGCCGGACCTCGGCGTGCCCGCCCTGACGCCGCGCGCCTACTTCACGGCGCGGGACGGGGCTGCGGCCTGGGACGGCCTGCACAAGATCGGGCGGGAGGACTGGCAGCGCTACCTCGACTGGTACGCCGCGACGCTGGCGCTGCCGGTCGCGCACGAACATCGGCTGACCCGGGTCGAGAAGGCCGACGGCCTCCTCACCCTCCATCTGACGACTCCCGACGGGCCGACGACCGTGCGGGCGCGCAAGCTCGTCCTCGCCACCGGGATCGACGGGATGGGGGCCTGGAGCATCCCCGCGCCGTTCGACGCGCTGCCCGGCGACCGCGTCTCCCACACCGCCGGCCCCGTGGACTTCGCGGCGCTCGCCGGGAAGCGCGTCCTCGTCGTCGGCGCCGGCGCCTCGGCCTTCGACAACCTCGCGGCGGAGCTGGAGGCGGGTGCCGCGACCGGCACCATGCTCGTGCGTCGCCGCAGGATGCCGCGGGTGAACCCCTTCCGCTGGGCGGAGCAGGCGGGCTTCCTCGGGCAGTTCCACGCGATGCCGGATGCGCTGCGCTGGCGGTTCATGCGGCACATCGCCACCCTGAACCAGCCGCCGCCGCAGGAATCCTGGGACCGCGTGGCGCTCGACCCGCGCTTCGACCTCCACATGGCGTCGCCCGTGACGGCGGTGCGGGTGGACGGGCCGGAGGTCGTCGTGGCGACGCCCCGGGCGGAACACCGGTGCGACCACGTCATCGTCGGCACCGGCACCGGCACCGGCACCGCCACCGACCTGCGGCTGCGACCGGAACTGGTGGGGCTGGCGGAGCACGTCCTGCTGTGGCGCGACGCCTACGTGCCCCCGGCGGGAGAGGAGTCCGAAACCCTCGGCGCCTGTCCCTACCTCACCCCGGGCTTCGCGCTGCGGGAGAAGGTGCCGGGATCGGCGCCCGCGCTGCGCCACATCCACTTCGCCAACCACGGCGCCACGCTCTCCATGGGGCTCTCGACCGCCTCGCTCTCCGGGCTGCGCTACGGGGTGAACCGGCTGGTGGACGGGGTGTGCCGGGCCCTGTGGCTCGACGATGCCGCGTGGCACCTGGACAGCCTCATCCGTTTCGAAGAACCCGAACTGACCCGACCGATCCCGGCGGAGGAGGCCGTGCCATGAAGGCCAATGCCCTGACGACCCACGTCCTCGACACCGCCGCCGGCACGCCGGCCGCGGGGATGACGGTGGAGCTGTGGCGGGATGGGGCGGAACTGGCCCGCATCGTCACGAACGCGGACGGGCGGAGCGACGCGCCGCTGCTGACGCCGGAAACCTTCGCCGCGGGGCGCTACGAACTGCGCTTCCACGTCGGCGCGTATTTCGCCGGTCGGGGCGGCGATCCGGGGTATCTCGATATCGTCGCCCTTAACGTCGGGCTGCGAGAGGATGGGGGGCACTACCACGTGCCCCTCCTCGTCTCGCCCTGGTCCTACGCGACCTACCGGGGCTCGTAGGGCGAAGGGTCGTCGAGGCCGGGCGGGGCCTCGACCGTCGGGTCGCGGCGGAACACCGACGCGTCGTTCTCCGACACCTTGTTGACGCGCTTCGGCACCGGCCAGCAGGCGAGCCATTCCGGCGGGCAGGGGCGGAGGAG
This sequence comes from Roseomonas sp., assembly GCA_964263755.1. Lineage (GTDB taxonomy): Bacteria > Pseudomonadota > Alphaproteobacteria > Acetobacterales > Acetobacteraceae > Roseomonas. The sequence continues at coordinate 2,224 of CAXVWQ010000005.1, forward strand.
GGGGAGCAGGTCATCGGGGTCGGCCGCCCTCTCGCCCAGCCAGGCCGGCCAGTCCGCGCGTGCCAGGATGACCGGCATCCGGTGGTGCAGCGGGCGCTGCTTGGCGTTCGCCTCCGTGGTGATGATGGAATAGGTGCGGAGCCAGTTGCCCTCCGGGTCCTTCCACCCCTCCCACAGGCCGGCGAGCGCCATCGGCTCGCCGCTCGCGAGGGCGACGGCGAAGGGCTGTTTCGGGTCCTTCGTCTTCGCCTCGGTGGGCGTCAGCCATTCGTAGAAGGCGTCGGCGGGGACGAGGCAGCGGCGCTTGGCGAAGGCGTCGCGGAAGGACGGCTTCTCCGCCACGCCCTCCGCCCGGGCGTTGATGAGCCGGGCGCCGCCCGTCGCGTCCTTCGCCCAGCGCGGGACGAGTCCCCAGCGCAGGATGTCGAGGCGCCGCTCGCCCGTCTCGGGGTGACGGCGGAGGACGGGCATGTCCTGGGTGGGCGCCACGTTCCAGTTCGGGGCGAAGTTGGGTGTGGGCCCGGGCGTCGCGTCCCCCGCGAAGTAGTCGTTGGTGCCGGCGGGGTGGCGCTGGAGGACGTATCGACCGCACATCGCGTGGGGATCTCCTGCGGGACCGGAAGCGGCAACCCGCCCGCGCCCGCGGCGTTATGGGTCCGACTACAACGCACGGAGACAGACAATGCCGGATTCGGATCGGGTCGAGGGCGTCGCCAAGCGCGTGGGCGGGGCGATCAAGGAGAACGTGGGCGCCGCGATCGGCGACACGAAGATGGAGGCCGAGGGCGCGGCCAAGCGCGCCGAGGGCAAGGTCCAGAACGCCGTCGGCGGCGCGAAGGACGCGGCACGGGACGCGCTCAACAAGACCTGATCCACCCGGGTCTTGAGGAACGCCGCGGGGCGGGGGGCGATGGCCCTCCGCCCCGCTCCGCGTTTCAGAAGGGCAGCAACGCGTCGAGCACCTGCTGGCCGTAGCGGGGCTGCTGGACGTCGCTGACGGTGCCGCGGCCGCCGTAGGCGATGCGGGCCTCGGCGAGGCGGTCGTGCTGCACCGTGTTGTCGCTCGCGATGTCCTGCGGGCGGATGATGCCGGCGAGTTGCAGGTCGCGCATCTCGTGGTTCACCCGCACCTGCTGCCGGCCCGCGACCACGAGGTTGCCGTTGGGCAGCACCTGCGTGATCGTCGTCCCCACCCGCATCGTCACCGCCTCGTTGCGGCGGATCGAACCGGTGCCGTTCGAGGCGTTCTCCGAGGAGACTTGGACCGCGCGGGACGGATCGAAACCCTGCGGGAAGAAGCGGGCGTAGGAGGAATCGAGGCCGAGGAGCCGCGGGATGCCCAGCTGCTCGTTGTTGTCGCGCGAGCGCGCGGTGGTGTTCTGCAGTTCGGCCTGATCGCGGATGGAGACGAGGACGGTGACGAGGTCGCCGACCGTCGCCGCCCGCTGGTCCCGCAGGAAGGTGCGGCTGCCGGGGCGCCAGAGGGAGTTGCCGGCGAGCGCGCGGGGGTCCTGCGGCGGGGGCATGGGCATCGAGACCGGGCGGTAATCCGGGTTGCGCGTCGGATCGGCGATCGGCGCCATCTCCGGCGCGCGCCCGATGCGGGCGAGTCGTTCGGTCGTGCCGCAGGCGGTCAGCGCGAGCGGCAGCAGCAGGAATGCGAAGCGGGTCATCCGTTCCTCCTTCAACGCGATACCGGTTCAGCGCGACAGGGGCGCGGAGCCGAAGGTCACGCGCACCCGGCCCGGCCCGATGGCCTGGGCCTCCACCACCTGCCGCGAGGACAGGTTCATCACCGACACGACGGCACCGAGGGAGGCCGCCTCGAGGGCGCGCCCCTGCGCCGTGAGCGACAGGCCGGGGCCTTCCAGCAGCATCGTCACGGTCCCGTTCTTCTCGATGACCGCGGGCGGCATGACGTCGTTCAGCGCGAAGGCGATGCCCTCGGCCACGGGGCGCCGCATCGCCTGCCCGACCACCTGGGCCGGGTCGGCGGCGAGGCCCGGGCGCACGCGCTCGACCCGCGTGCGCACCAGCCGCACGTCGGAAGGGCGGACCGTCTCGCCCATGCCGAGACGTCGGGTGGCGACCGCCACGGCCGCCGTCGCCACCGCGCGCCCGGCGATGCGGACGCGCTGCGTCGGGGTGCCGTCCGCCACGACGACGAGGGTGGCGGCGAAGCGGTTCGTCGCCACGTCGTAGGACGGGGATTCGAGGGCCACCTGCGCGAAGGCGGCGACCGGCACCATCGGCGGGCGGAAGCCCGGGAGTTCCAGTTCCGCCGCCGCGTCCACGCCCAGCCGCGACAGGTCGGCGCGCAGCAGGTCCACCACCTCCTCGCGCGAGATGGCGCGTCCGGGGCGTTCCACCACCACGGCATCGCTGCCGGTGAGGGGCCGCCACGCCACGCCGTGCGCGCGGGCGATGGCGAGGAGTTGCGCCGGTTCCACCACCACGCGCCGCCCAGGCGCGGGGGCGGGGCCGACGGCGCGCTCCGCATGCGGGCCGGCGTTGTCGAACAGGTCGGAGAGGCGGATCGTCGCCTCCTCCACCACGGCATGGGGGCGGAGGATCGCCAGTTCCGCGCGGGCGGCGGAGGCGAGGAGGAGGAAGGCCAGGACCCAGCGCATCCCCGTCACCGCAGCCGCGCGAGGGTGGAGAGCATCTCGTCGCTCGCGGTGATGACCTTCGAGTTCATCTCGTAGGCCCGCTGCGCGGTGATGAGGCTCGTGATCTCCTGCACCACGTTGACGTTCGAGGTCTCGACGAAGCCCTGCATGACGTTGCCGAAGCCCGGCGCGCCCGGCGCCCCGGCCGCGGCGGCGCCGGAGGAGGCGGTGGCGAGCAGCAGGTTGTCGCCGATCGCCTCCAGCCCGCCCTCGTTCGGGAAGATGGAGAGGGAGAGCTGCCCGACGGTCTGCCCGACCGTCTGGCCGTCGAGCTTCGCCTGGACCTCGCCGTTGGCGTTGATCGTCACGTCCCGCGCGTTGGCGGGGATGGTGATGCCCGGCGCCACCGGGTAGCCCTCCGCCGTCACGATCACGCCCTCGGGCGAGAGGCCGAAGGTGCCGTCACGCGTGTAGGCCGCCTCGCCGGAGGGCAGCGTCACCTGGAAGAAGCCGTTGCCGCGGATGGCGAGGTCGAAGCGGTTGTCGGTCTGCTGCAACGACCCCTGTTCGTGGATGCGGTAGATCGCCGCGGTGCGGACGCCGAGGCCGACCTGGGCGCCCTGCGGCAGCGTCGTCCCCGTGTCGGAGGATTGCGAGCCGACGCGGCGCAGGTTCTGGTAGATGAGGTCCTGGAACTCGGCGCGGCGGCGCTTGTAGCCCGTCGTGCTCATGTTCGCGATGTTGTTGGAGATGACCTCGACGTTCGTCTGCTGGGCCATCATCCCGGTCCCGGCGGTCCACAGCGCGCGCATGGCTCAGCGCTTCCGCAGGATGCGTTCGACGGCGGAGGAGAGGCGTTCGCCCTCCTTCTCCACCATCTGCGCGACGAGCTGGAAGTCCCGCATCTCCGCGGTCATGCGGGTGAGTTCGAGGACGGGGCGGACGTTGCTGCCCTCCAGCGCGCCCTGCACCACGGCGGGCCGTTCCACGGCCTCCGCCGCCTGCCCGGGCGCCGCCAGCAGCCGGTCGCCCTCCGCCACGAGCCGCTGCGCGTCGCCGAAGCGGACCACGCGGATGCGGCCGATGTCGCCGTTCTCGCTCGACAGCGTGCCGTCGCCGCGGATCGTCAGGCGGGTGTCCGCGGCGCCGACGCGCAGGGGCGAGCCGCGCTCGTCGAGCAGCGCGTTGCCCTCCGTGTCGACCACCGCGCCCTCCGGGCCCAGCGCGAAGCGGCCGCCGCGGGTGAAGCGCTCGCCGCGCGGCGTCTCCACGGCGAAGTAGCCCTCGCCGGAGATCGCGACGTCCAGCGGGTTGCCCGTGGTCTGCACCGGCCCGGGGGCTGTGTCGCGCCACGTCGCGCGGTCCCAGGTCATGCGGATGTCGCGCCCGCCGCGCGGGGCGTCGGCGCCGCGCTGGCGGTCCAGGTGCTCCGCGAAGACGGGGCGGGAGGCGCGGAAGCCCGGCGTCTCGGTGTTCGCCATGTTGTGCGCCAGCACCGCCGTCGCGCGCCCCTGCGCGACGAGACGGGAGAGGGCGATGTAGCCGGGATTGTCCAAGGTCGGCCTCCGACGCGGCCACCCGGAAGGGGTCGGGCCGCGGGGCAGGGGGAGCGCAACGCCCGTGCCAGCCCCTGGCGCGCCGTGCGGCGCCGGCCGTGCCGCCCCACCGGCAGAACCTGCCGGGAAGCGTGAACGCCCTGCCGCCGCGGCAACCTCCCGTTAACGGGTGGCGGCCATCATGCCGGGGAAGCGGACCGAAGACCGGTTCCGCGCGGAGTCCAGGATGGCGCACGCAGCAGCCGCGACCGCACCGGGCGACGCGCCCGCGAAGAAGGGAGGCGGCAAGGGCAAGCTGATCCTGCTCGCCCTGCCGCTCCTGCTCGGCGGCGCCGGCGCGGGCCTGTGGTTCACGGGAATCATCCCCGGCCTGCTCGGCGGCTCACCCCCGCCCGCCGCCGCCGCGGTGGCCGCCGCCCCGGCCCCGCCGCCCCCGCCGGTCTTCCTCGACCTTCCGGAGATCCTGACGAACCTCAACGCCCCCGGCCGTCGGCAGGTCTTCATCCGTCTCAAGGCGAAGCTCGAACTCGCGCGGCAGGAGGATGCCGCGATCGTCACCGCCGCCATGCCCCGGCTGATGGACCTGTTCCAGACTTACCTGCGGGAGATGCGGCCGGAGGAACTGCGCGGCTCCCCCGGCACCCACCGCCTGCGGGAGGAGCTGCGGGCCCGCGCCGGCCTCGCCGCGCATCCCGCGCGCATCACGGACGTCCTGTTCACCGAGATGGTGATGCAGTGAGCGACACGCCCGTCGTCCACGGGGACCCCATCCTCGATGCCGCCGAGGTGGAGGCGTTGCTCGGCGGCGTCCGCGCCCCGCCCGACGGGATCGAGAGCATCATCAGCCGCGGCCTCGTCTCCTACGAGCGCCTGCCGATGCTGGAGATCGTGTTCGACCGGCTCGTCCGGCTGCTGAGCACGACGCTGCGGAACTTCACCGCGGACAACGTGGAGGTCGCGATCGACGGGATCTCGTCGCTGCGCTTCGGCGACTACCTCGGCGGCATCCCCGCGGGGTCGCTGCTCGCGGTCGTGAAGGCCGTCGAATGGGACAATTACGGCCTGCTCGTCGTGGACCCGGCGATGACCTACTCCATCGTGGACGTGCTGCTGGGCGGCCGGCGCGGCACGGCGGCGATGCGGACGGAGGGCCGGCCCTACACCTCCATCGAACGCCACCTCGTCGAGCGTCTCGTGGCGGTCGTGCTGGCCGACCTGTCCGGCGCCTTCGACCCGATCTGCAAGACCTCCTTCCTGTTCGAGCGGCTGGAGGCCAACCCCCGGCTCGCCGCGATCTCCCGCCTCTCCAACGCCGCCATCCTCGTCAAGCTCCGCATCGAGATGGAGGATCGCGGGGGACGGATCGAACTTCTCCTCCCCTACGCCACGCTCGAACCGGTGCGGGAACGCCTCATCCAGCAGTTCATGGGCGAGAAGTTCGGCCGGGACTCCATCTGGGAGACCCACCTCGCGGACGAGTTGCGGCAGACCCAGGTGTCGCTCGACGTGGTGCTGGACGACCAGCCGATGCCGCTCTCCGCCGTGCTCGGCCTGCGGCCGGGAGACCGGATCACCCTCTCCACGCCCCCCGACTCCCCGGTTCGGCTGCGTTGCGGGGAGGTGACGCTGTTCGAGGGCCGTCTCGGCCGCCGCCGCGACCGCGTGGCGGTCCGCATCGAGACGGAAATGGCGTCGCCCTACGGGTTGGTCGGGGCATGACCGTTCTCGAGTGGGGCGTTCAGGCGCTCCTCCTCCTCCTGCTCGGGGCGGCGGTGCCGCTGCTGCTCCGCGTCGGCAACGGCATCGCGGCGCTGCGCCGCGACCCCGCCGCGCTCGCCGATGCCGCGGCCTCCCTCGCCGCCGCCGTGCGCGACGCGGAGGCGGCGATGGACCGCATGCGCGCCGCCGGAGCGGAGGGCGCGTCATCGCTCGCGACCCGGATCGCCGCGGCGCGGTCGCTCGAGGACGACCTCCGCGTCGCGGCCGAGCGCGCCGACCCGCTCGCCGACCGCCTCGCCATGCTCGTCGCCGCCGCCCGGCCGCTCGCCGCGCCGGCCAGCCGGGCGGAACGCGACCTCCTCCACGCCCTCGGACGCGGTTCATGACCCTCCTCCCCCGCCTCGGCACCCGGCCACGGCTGCTGCCGATCCTCGCGGCGTGCTGCATCGCGGTCGCGGCGATGAAGGCGGAATCCCTGTGGCGGGGGGCGCCGCGGGCGGAGTCCCCGCCATCCGCCGCGGCGGCCCAGCGCCCGGCGCCGGCCGT
>CAXVWQ010000006.1:0-6738 GCA_964263755.1 Roseomonas sp.
CGAGGCTGCTCGCGGCGGAGGCGAGGCGGGCGGCGGGGGCGGGGCGCGGCGGGCCGGAGAAGGTCACCCGCGCCGGCGCGGGGGCGGGGCGCGGCGGGCCGGAGAAGGTCACCCGCGCCGGCGCGGCGGCGGGGCGCGGGAGGGGGCGGTCGGGGTGGGACCGCACGAGGACGCGGTCCACCTCCAGCACGCCCTCCGCGCTGCCGGAGCCGTCCCGGAGGGCGACGGGGTTGCCGGCCCATTCGCCGCCCACCGCGAGGTTGAGGAGGAGGTACATCGGCCGGGGTTCGGCGCGCAGCAGCCGGGCGCGGAACGGCGGGCGCTGCACGGCGACCATCCGGCCGTTGACATACCAGGCGACGCGGTCCGGGGACCATTCCATGGCGTAGGTGTGGAAGCCCGCGGCGGAGTCGATCAGGCCCTTCGTCGTGACCCCCATCTGGAAGATCTCGTCGGGGTCGCGGGACAGCACCTCCACCACGTCCATCTCGGGCGGCCAGGCGTGGTCGGTGGGGAGGAGCCAGAAGGCGGGGAAGCCGCCGCGGCCCGCGGGCATCCGCATCCGCGCCTCGAACCAGCCGTAGGCCTGGGCGAAGGAGGGTTCGGTGGTGACGATGCCCGAGACGTAGTCGCGGCCCTCGGCGTGGCGGGCGGCCTCCGGCACGCGGCGCGCCTCGATGCGCAGCGCGCCGTCGCGGACCGAGAGGGGGTCGAGGCCGAGGCCGCGCCAGGAGGGGTCGGCGTAGGTCTGGCGGTCCTCCGGCGCGTTGCGGCGGCCGTCGCCGTGGTAGATCCGGGTGCGCCACGTCCCGCCCTCCCAGGCGTCGAAGCGGGAGAGGCGGTCGAAGCGGTCCTCGAAGGTCACGGGCCAGCGGCCGGGGTCGGCGGGGAGTTCGAAGTTGCGGGGGGCGAGGGCCGCCGCCGCGACGCCGCGGAAGGTCAGCGTGGCGTCGCCGAGGGTGAGGACGGCGCCGCGGGGGGTGTCGCGGAGGGCGGCGCGGAGGCCCGTCGGGTCGGTCGGGCCGTGGGTGATCCAGACCGTGTCCTCGGCGGGGCGGAAATCCTCGATCTCGTCGTCGCCGGCGCCGGGACCGAAGAGGACGGCGTCGCGACCGGGGCCGAGGCGCAGCACGTCGTCGCCGCCGCGGCCGTCGAGGATGTCGTCGCCGGGGCCGCCCTCCAGGCGGTTGGGGCCGTCGTTGCCGGTCAGGTGGCCGTCGGCGGCGCCCTCCAGCCGCAGGTCGGCGATGCCGGGGGGCAGGGCGAAGGGCGCGCGGTGGTGCAGGCGGACGAGGTTGGTGCCGGCGGGCACGGATTCGCCGGGGCGGCGGAGGTCCGCGTTGAAGGCGGCGGCGGGGCCGGTGGGGAGAAGGGGCGCGAGGAGGGCGAGGAGGGCGGCCGCGAGGGCTGCCCGCCGGCGCGTCCGGGCGGCGTGACCGGTCGGGGCGGGGAGTTCGGGGGTTCCGGGCACGGGGCGGGTCGAAGGCCTTTCGAGCGGTGCGCCCGCCCGATCCGGAACGCGGCAGGCCCGGCTTCGGTTCGGCTTCGGATGAGGCAGGGCGACGGAAACGGGGGGCGCCCTCAGCGGGCGCCCCGGCCCTGCAGCACCGCGGACACGGTCCGGCCGAGAAGGGAGATGTCCCCGGCGAGGGAGTGGTTGCGGGCATAGTCCACGTCCAGCCGGACGCGATCCTCGTAGCTCGTATCGGAGCGTCCGGAGACCTGCCAGGGGCCGGTGATGCCGGGGCGGACGCGGGCGTAGGCGGTGGCGTGGCGGCCGTAATGCACCTTCAGCTCGTCGGCGGTGACGGGGCGGGGGCCGACGAGGCTCATGTCGCCGCGGAGGACGTTCCAGAGCTGGGGCAGCTCATCGAGGGAGGAGACGCGGAGGAAGCGGCCGATGGGAGTGACGCGCGGGTCGCGGGCGAGCTTGCGGCTCTCCTCCCATTGCCTCCGGGCGTCCGGGTCGCGGGCCAGGAGGTTGGCGAGGGCGGTCTCGGCGTCCGGGCGCATGGAACGGAACTTCCAGCAACGGAAGCCGCGGCCGCCCTGGCCGACGCGGCGATGGCCGAAGATGGCGGCGCCGCCGTCGAGGCGCACCGCGACGTAGAGAAGGAGGAGGAGCGGGAGAAGGACGAGGATGAGGGTGCCCGCGACGGTGACGTCGAGCGCCCGCTTCGGCACCTCGCCGCGCGGTGAGGGCAGGTCCGGGCGGTGCAGGGCGCGGGGCGCCGCGAGGATCATTCCGTCGGACATCAACCGGGTCTCCGTTGCGCGGCGTGGGAGCGTTCTTCCAAAATAATAGATAAGTCGCAAGTGTTTTCAGTTAGGGTTTTTTAATGATCACGGATATAAGATTGGCCCGCTTCGCTCCCGGCCCGCGTGTGCCTTGCTGGGCACGGCGAGTCCGACTACGGTTTCGATATGACCTCTCGACGCGACCCGCGGGCTGCGAACGATCCCCTGCGATGGAACGGTCCGCGGCCGCTTGCGATCGTGTTCCTAACGCTGTTTCTCGCCCTGGGATGCACGTCGCCATTTCCGGACGTTTCGCTCCCCTCATCTCCTCCCGGCGCGTATCGTCTCGGCGCCGGAGACGAGGTGCGGGTAACCGTCTTCGAGGAGCCCCGCCTGTCCGGCGGCTTCCGGGTGAGCGACACCGGCACGCTCTCCCTGCCCCTGCTCGGCGTGGTGCCGGCGGCGGGGGCGACGACGGCGGAGGTGCGCGACCGGCTGGACGCCGAGATCCGCCGCCGCGGCTTCCTGGAGCAGCCGCGGACGGCGGTGGAGGTGGTGGCCTATCGCGCGGTGTTCGTGCTGGGCGAGGTGGAGCGGGCCGGCGCCTTCGCGTGGCAGCCGGGCCTGACCACCCTCGGGGCGGTTGCGCTCGCCGGCGGGTTCTCGCCCCGCGCGGTGCGGGACCGGGTGGCGGTGCAGCGGGCCGGGCCGGACGGGGCGCGGGACTACGCCGCCGGGCGCGACGCCGCGCTGGAGCCGGGCGACGTTTTAACGGTGCTTGAACGACGGTTCTGATACGACCCGGCGAGGAACGGCGGGACGATTCGGGGCCAAGCGGGAGGAGAAGTCCAGGATGGACGCGATCGAGACGGCGGTGCGCGACGTGCTGGGCGCGCGCGCCAACCTGTCCACGCCGGCCGCGACGGTGGGGCTGGACGACGACCTGTTCGACCGGGGGCTCACCTCCCTCGCGACCGTCGAGGTGATGCTCGGGCTGGAGGACCGGCTCGGCGTCGAGTTCCCGGACGAGGCGCTGACGCGCGGGACGTTCCGCTCCGTCGGCGCGCTGCGGGACGTGCTGGCGAAGCTCGGCGCGGACGCGGCGTGATGGATGGGCCGACGGCCCTCTCCGGGGTGACGCCGCCAGCCCCGGCCGACGCGATGCGCGAGGCCGCGGCGGTCGCGGCCCGCCACGCCGAGGCGGTGGACCGCGACGGGCGCTTCCCGGCGGAGGCGATCGCGGCGCTGCGCGCGGCCGGGGCGCTCGGGCGCCTCGTGCCGGCGGATCTCGGCGGGCCCGGCGGGACGCTGGCGGACGCCGCGCGGGACTGCTTCGCGGTGGGGCGCGGCTGCGGGTCGGCCTCCATGGTGCTGGCGATGCACCACATCCAGGTCGCGTGCCTCCTGGCGCATGCGGGGGATTCGCCGTGGCTCCGGGACTTCCTCCGACGCGTGGCGCGGGACGGGCTGCTGCTCGGCTCCGTCACCTCGGAGGCCGGGGTGGGCGGCAACATCCGGCGCTCCCTCTGCGTGCCAGAGGCGGGGCCGGGGGCGGCGGATGGCGGGCGCGTTGCGCTGACGAAGCACGCGACGAACATCTCCTACGGCGCCTCCGCCGACGGGCTGCTGCTCACGGCGCGCCGGGCCGCGGATGCCGCGGAGACGGACCAGGTGCTGTGGGTGCTCGGGCCCGGCGACTTCACGCTGGAGCGGACCGGCGGGTGGGAAACCCTCGGTATGCGCGGCACCCGGTCGGAGGCGTTCGTGGTGCGCGCGACCGCCCGTCCGGAGCAGGCGCTGGGGACCGGGTTCGGGGCGGTGGCGTCGGAGACGATGACGCCCGTGACGCACATGGTCTGGGCGGCGCTGTGGATCGGCATCGCGTCGGACGCGCTGGACCGCGCGCGCTCCGCCGCCAGGGGACGGGCGCGGGAGCGCGGGGTGGCGGCGGCGGGCGGGGCGCGGCTGGCGCTGGCGGCGGAACGGCTCGTGGCGTCGGAGGCGATGCTCGGCTCGGCGCTGCGCCGCTACGGCGAGCCGGGCGGGGCGGCGTCGCGGGAGGCCTCGGCGGCCGAGATGAACATGCTGAAGACCGTCGTGTCGGAGGCCGCCATCGAGGCGGTAGGGCATTGCATGGTCGCCTGCGGGCTGCCGGGCTACCGCGTGGACGGCCCGCACTCGCTCGGGCGGCACCTCCGCGACCTGTGGTCGGCGCCGCTGATGGTGGCGAACGACCGGGTGCGGGAATCCACCGGAACGCTGCTCCTGGGCGCGCGACCCGCGCTCGGTCGGTTCCTGTGAGGGCGGTTCCCGTGAGGACGGTTCCCGTGAGCACGGGCCCCGGGGCGGGGCGGACGGACATGGCGGCCCGCGGCGCGGCGCGCCCCGGGCGAGGGCAAGGTGGGGGGACGGGCCGATGAACGCGATCGCCACGCGCGGGATGCCCTCGGCCGTCGGGAGGCCCGAGGTGTTCCGGGACGCCCTGCTGCGCGAGGGCCTGCTGTTCGATGGGGGGACGGAGGGGCTCTACCTCCGCTCCGGCACCTTCGAGGCGGTGGCGACCGGCGTCGCGTCGCTCATGGACCGGCAGATGCGCGACGACGGGGCGGAGGTGATGCTGCCGTCGCCGGGCTTCACGACGCGGGCCCTCGGCAAGTCCGGCTACATGCGGTCCTTCCCGAACCTCGCGGGGACGATCGGGTGCTTCTGCGGCGACGATCCGGCGCACCGGCGGCTCGTGGCCAAGCTCGACGACGGCGGGGACTGGTCGGACCAGCAGGTGACGTCGGAGGTCTCGCTCATCCCCGCGGCCTGCTACCCGACCTACGCCATCGTCGCCGCGCGCGGGCCGCTGCGGATGGCGGGGCACCGCGTGGCGATCACCGCCTGGTGCTTCCGGCACGAGCCGTCCCCGGACCCGTGCCGGATGCAGATGTTCCGGCAGCGCGAATCGGTGTTCTACGGCACGCCGGACGGGGCGCGGGCGCACCGCGACCTCTGGATGGAGCGGATGGGGGAGGCGGCGACCCTCATGGGGCTGCCCTACGCGATCGAGCCGGCGAACGACCCGTTCTTCGGGCGGGCCGGGAAGCTCATGGCGCGGTCGCAGCTGGAACTGGAACTGAAGATGGAGCTGCTGATCCCGGTCAGCGACGATGAGCGGCGCACGGCCTGCGCGTCGGTGAACATGCACCTCGACGGCATGGGGTCGAAGTGGGGAATCGCGACGGCGGACGGGGAGGTCGCGCACACCTCCTGCGTCGGCTACGGGCTGGAGCGGCTGTCGCTCGCGCTGTTCCGCCACCACGGGGCGAAGCCGGCGGACTGGCCGGCCACGGTGCGGGCGGCGCTGTGGCCGTGACGGGCCGGGGCTGACGCCGTGGACGCGTCCCCCCCCTCCGTCGCGCCGACCCTGGACGGCCCGCACCGGCAGTGGCCGGAGACGAACTGCTACACGGACCTCTGGCTGTCGCTCGTAGCGGAGTGGGGAGCGGAGCCGCGGGCGATGCTCGGCCACCTCGCGGCGGTGGGGTTCGCGGCGGACCAGTTCACCTTCTTCAAGCCGCCGCATGCCGAGCTGGAGGCGCTGTACGGGGCGCGGGTGGAGGAGCTGACGCTCTACCGCTCCATCGAGGCGCATTGCGTGGCGCACGCCAACGCCGGCCGGCCGGTGCTGGTGGAGGCGGACGCGTGGTGGCTGCCGGACTCGGAGGGCACCGACTACCGGCGGGGCCACACGAAATCCACGATCGCGGTGCTGGGGATCGCTCCCGGGGAGCCGCGGCTGGAATACATCCACAACCGGTTCCGCGGGGCGCTCGGCGGCGCGGACTACCGCGGGGTGCTGTGGCTCGACCCGGCGCCGCCGGACGGGTGGCTCCCGCCCTTCGCGGAGGTGGTGGAGCGGCTGCCGGGGGCGCCGGAGGGGCGCGAACTGGCGGAGGCGGCGCGGGACCTGCTGCGGCGGCACCTCGCGCGGTCGCCGGGCGATCCCTTCGCGGCCATGGCCGACGCGCTGGAGGGGGAGATGCCCCTCGTGCGCGCGGCGGGGCCGGAGGGGTTCCATCTCTGGGCCTTCGCGACGCTGCGGCAGGCGGGCGCGGCCCACGAACTCCTCGGGATCCACGCGGCATGGCTGGGGGAGGCGCTCGGGGTGGACGCCGCGGCGCCGGTCGCGGCTTGCGGGCGGCTTTCGGCGGGCGCGAAGACGCTGCAGTTCCGCGCGGCGCGGGCCGCGCGGGGCGGGGATGCGGCGCTCCTCGCCGCGGCCATCCGGGCGCTCGGGCCGGAGCGGGACGCGGCGCTCGACGGCCTGCGCGCGGCCTTCGGGGCCTGAGGAGCGCCTTGGCCCGGGTCATCCACGCGGCCGGGCGGCGGGTCCTGCCCCTCGAAGGTTGGGAGGTCGCGGTGCTGCCCGCCGGACGCGCGACGGAGCCCCCTGCCCTGCCGGCGGACGCGGACTGGGTCGCGGCGACGGTGCCGGGGACGGCCGGGGCGGCG
>CAXVWQ010000007.1:0-6071 GCA_964263755.1 Roseomonas sp.
CGCGGCCGGCGTCCCGCACCGCATCGCGCGCGGCGGGCGGCAGCGCGGCGAGGGCGGCGCCGTTGATGACGAGGAGCGCGATCCCCTGGATGTGGCCGGTGAGGCTGACGTGCTTGTGCCATTCGTGCAGCCCGAAGCCGACGAGGTTCGTCAGCGGGTTCTCCTGCGCGTCCACCTCGCCCGAGGCGACGACGGCGCGGAGCCGACCGGGATCCGTCAAGACCGGCGTCATGCCGAGGGCGGCGAGGGCATCGCGATAGACCGCGTTGTCGAGGGTGCGGACCACCATGCCCGCGCAGTCGGCGGGGGAGCGGACGGGACGGAGCCGGTTGGACAGGTGGCGCAGCCCGTTGTCCCAGACGCCGATGACGACGAGGCCCGTCACGCCCTCCACCTCTGCCGCCAGCCGCGCGCCCGCGGGGCCGTCCAGCGCCGCCAGCACCACGTCCCGGCCCGCGCCGGCGTAGGGCAGATCGAGGGCGCGGAGGGATGGGACGCGGGCGGAGAGGTAGCCGGAGGCGAGGCAACACAACGCGTGGTCGCCGTCGCCGCGCTCCACCGCGTCGAACAGGCCGCGCGCGGTCATCCCGGCCGCCGTCACGTCGGCCGTCACCGCCGCGGCGAGGCCGGCGTGGCGGAGCGCGGCGGCGGCCGCCTCCAGCCCCGCGGTGAGGACGGAGGCGCCGCCCTGGTAGCCGCCGAGGCGAAGCGGCTGGCCCTGACCAATCTTGACCATTACTGACCCATTTGACGTGAAAGGATCGCGGGGCGTAGCGTGGCCCGACGAAACGGTCCACCGGCACCCCGCGCCGGCGCACCGAGGGGGAAACGAACATCATGCCCAGCCGCGCGACGCGCCGGTCCATCCTCCGCGGCGCGCCCGCCGCCCTCGCGGTGCTTGCAGCCCGCCCGGCCGCCGCCCAGCCCGCGTGGCCGTCCCGCCCCGTCAGCGTCATCATGCCGTTGCAGGCCGGCAGCGCCTCCGACGTCGCCGCCCGCATCGTGGCGGAGCGCCTGGGCGAGGTGTTGTCGCAGCGCTTCGTCGTGGAGAACGTGCTCGGCGCCGCCGGCCTCATCGGCGCGGAGCGCGCGGCCCGCGCGGCGCCGGACGGTCACACCCTCGCCGCCCTCAACAACTCCATCCTCACCATCCTGCCGAACCTGCAGCAGCGCCGCCTGGGCTTCGATTCCTTCACCGACTTCGTCCCGATCGGCGGCATCGCGACCATCCCCACCTTCCTCGGCGTCCACCGCGACGTGCCGGTGACGGACGTCCAGGCGCTCCTCGCGCTCGCCCGGGCGCGGCCGGGCGAGCTGAACTACGCCTCCGGCGGCTCCGGTTCGCCGCAGCACCTCGCCACCGAGATGTTCATGGCGATGACGGGGTCGCGCATGGCCCAGGTGGCCTATCGCGGCGCGGGACAGGCGGCGGCGGACCTCGCGGGAGGGCACGTGCAGGTCATGTTCATCTCCCAGACCCTCGCGCTGCCGTTCAAGGACGGGGGGCAGGTCCGCTTCCTCGGCTTCGCGGGGACGGAGCGGCACCCCGGGTATCCGGAGATCCCGACGGTCGCGGAACAGGGGGTGCCGGGGTTCGACTACTCCTCCTGGATCGCGCTCTTCGCCCCGCGCGGCACGCCGGACGCGGCGGTGGCGCGGCTGCGGGCGGAGGTGGCGGCGGCCCTCGCCGACCCGTCGCTGCGCGACCGCCTCGTCCGCTCCGGCCTCATGACCTGGTACCGCGACCCCGAAGCCCTCACCGCGACGATGCGGGAGGACGACGCGCGCTGGAAGCAGGTGGTCCGCACCGCCGACATCCGCATCTGACCCGGCGCATCCGACCCGGCGCATCCGACCCGGCCCCGAAGGACCCCCGCCACGCCCGTCATCCGCCGCGCCGTGCTGCTGGCCGCCCCGGCCCTCCTCTTCGCGGCCGGCGCGCGGGCCCAGGGCGGGGGGGAGGTCGCGGCCCATTGCATCACCTACCTCGAAGCCGCGCCGACGGCGGCCGACGCCGTCGCGACCCGGCTGCGGGCGCACGCGGCGGCGGTGCGGGCGAACGCGGCCCTCATGCGCCTCGACCTCCGCGCCGCACCGATCGCCCGCACCACTTCGCGATGGTGGAGCGCTGGCGCGAGTCGCCCGCCACCGAGGCGCATCGCGCCGGCCCGGGCGCCACGCTCCGCGCCGCCCTCGCCCCGGGCCTCGTGGCGCCCTGCGACGAGCGGCCGCACGCCACCCTCTCCATCGGCGAGCCCGGCGCGGCGGCGGGGGCGCTGACGCTCGTCACCCACGTCGACATCATCCCGCCGCAGCGCGAGGTCGGCCTCGCCTCCGTCCGGCGCCTCGCGGAGGCGAGCCGCGGCACGCCGGGCTGCCTCCGCTTCGACGCGCTGATCCAGGACAGCCGCCCGAACCACTTCACCCTCGTCGAGACGTGGCGGGACGAGGCGGCGCTCCTCGCCCACGTCGCGACGCCGCATTCCCGCAGCTTCCGCGAGGGGCTGCTGCCGATGAGCGGCAGCCTGTTCGACGACCGGATGCACGTCGTCCTGGCCTGACCTGTCGCGCCGCCGGAGGGGATGGCACGATCCCGGCGGTCCGTGCCCCTTCGCCGCTGGCGGCGGCCCGGTCCGCGGCCGCATGCTCCCCCGGCCCGCGACGCGGCTGGGCCGCATGGGAGGAAGCGATGGCCCTCGAACTCCGCCCGAGCTGCGAGATGTGCGACCGCGACCTGCCGCCGCACGCGACGGAGGCGCGCATCTGCACCTACGAGTGCACCTTCTGCGCGGCCTGCGCGGAGGGGCCGCTGCGGAACGTCTGCCCGAACTGCGGGGGTGGCTTCGCGCCGCGCCCAATCCGGCCGGCCACGGCGTGGCGGCCCGGGTTGTCCACCGCGCACCAGCCGCCCTCCGACCGACGCCGCGCCATGACGCACCCGCCGGAGGAGGTGGCGGCGCACGTGGCGCGCCTCGCGGGGATCGCGCCGGAACGGCGGTGAACCGCGGCTTCGGGGGCCGTCGGTAAGGGTCGGTTCATCCGCGGGCCGCATGGTGGCGATCCCCCGACGGGAATCGCCACTTGCGGACAGCGACGCCTACCCCCGCCGATGCCGACTGGCTCCGCGTGCCGCTGCGGTCCGCCCTGCGCGGGCGCGGGCGGCGCATGCTGCCGGAACTCCTCCTCGCGACCGGCCTCGTCACGCTGCTGGCGCTGGCGATGCCCCTCGTGCTGCTCCAGGTCTACGACCGGGTGCTGCCGAACGGCGCCACCGGCACGCTCACCCTCATGACTGCGGCGGTCACGACGGCGATCCTGCTGGAGACGGGGCTGCGGATGCTCCGCGGCGCAGTCCTCGGCCGCATGGCCGCGGTGGCGGAGGCGGAGGCGCACCGCGCCGCCATCGCCCGCATCGCCGGCGCCCCGACCGCGGCCTTCGAGGCGCACGGCAACGGCTGGTACGCCGAACGCCTCACCGCCATCGGGTCGCTGCGGGAGGCGTGGTCCGGTCCGGCCCTCCAGGCGCTGCTCGACCTGCCCTTCGCGGCGCTCTACCTCGTCGCCGTCTGGTTCCTCGCGGGCGACCTCGTCCTCGTCCCGCTCGGGGCGCTGGCCGGCGTCCTCCTTCTCTGCGCCCTCAACGGCCGCCTCGTCCGCCGCCGCGCGGAGGCGCTGGCGGCGGCGGAGGAGCGACGCTTCAACTTCCTCTTCGACGTGCTGCGCGGCCTCGGCTCGCTCAAGGCCATCGGCGCGGAGCGGCTGCTGGAGCGGCGCTACGAACGCCTCGGCGGCACCTCCGCCGCGCTGCGCCGCGCGCTCACCGGCGCGACCGCGGGCGGGACCGAGGGCGGGCTGCTGCTCGCCCATCTCACCACCGTCGGCACGGCGGCCTGGGGCTGCCTCATGGTGCTCGACGGGCACCTCACGGTCGGCGGGCTCGGCGCCTGCACGATGCTCGCGGGGCGCACGATGCAGCCGCTGCTCGGCGCCGTCGCGCTCTGGGCCCGCACGCGCACGCTGCGGGACGCGCGGTGGCGGGTGGCCGAACTCGCGGCGCTTCCCGCGGAAGGTCGCCCGGCGGCGCTGCCGCTGCGCGTGACCGAGGGCGCCGTGGTCCTGCGGGACGTCCGCTTCGGCCGCCGGGCCGACGGCACGCCGCTGTTCGAGGGGCTGTCGCTCGACGTCCCGCCCGGCGGCGGCGTCGGCCTCACCGGCCCGAACGGCTCCGGCCGCTCCTCCCTCCTGCGCCTCATCATCGGGGAGGTGACGCCGGATGCGGGGACGGTGTGCGTGGACGGGCGGAACCTCGCGGTGTTCGACGCGACGGGGGCGCGGCGCGACCTCGCGCTCGTCCCGCCGGACCCCGCCATCATCGGCGGCACGCTGCTGGAGAACCTCACCCTCCACCAGCCGGCGCTGGCGGACCGCGCGATGGAATTCGCCACCACCCTCGGGCTGGACGGCGTGGCGGCGGGGCTGCCGAACGGCTGGCACACCCCCGTCGGCACCGGCGCCCTGCCGCTGCCGCGCGGCGTCGCGCAGCGCATCGGGGTGGTGCGCGCCCTCGTCCAGTCGCCGCGCGTGCTGCTGCTGGACGACGTGACGGCGCAGCTCGACGCCGACGGCGACGCCCGCCTCGCCCGCGTCCTGTCGGGATTGCGGGGACGGGTCACCGTCATCCTCGTCTCGCACCGCCGCTCGACGCTCGCCCTTGCCGACCGGGTGCTCGACATCCGCGACGGCCGGCTGGAGGAGCGGCCGTGAACGCCCTCTCCGGCCGCTTCCCCGCCGGGCCGGCGGGCCTCAGCCTCGTCCCGGGCGGCACGCCGCTGCCGCACATCCCCGGGGCGGACGAATCGGACCTGACCCGCTGCCTCGCCGCCCTCCTCGCGGCGCTCGGCTGGGACGGCGGGCCGGACGACCTCCTGGGCGCGCTGCCGCACGCGGAATCCCGGCCCGACCTGACGGAGATCCGCAACGCCCTCGCCCGCCTCGGCCACCCGACGCGGCCGGAACGCGTCCGGCGCGGCCGCCTCGACCGCCGCCGCCTTCCCGCGCTGCTGATCCGGCGGGGGCAGCCGGCCGCGGTGCTGTATCGCTCCCCCCTCGGCACGGCGATGCTGTTCGACGGCGCGACGGGCGAGACGGCGCCCATTCCCCACTGGCACGTCGCCGGCACCCTCTACCGCCCGGTGTCGCCGGAGGCCGGGATCACCGCCCCGCGCGCCCGCGAATCCTGGGTCGGCGCCGTGTCCCGCCGCTTCCGGCGGGACGGGTGGACGCTGCTCGGCCTGTCGCTCATGGTCACGCTGCTCGGCCTCGGCGTGCCGGTCTTCACGATGCTCGTCTTCGACGTGATCGTGGCCGGACGTTCCGCGGAGCCGCTGGCCCTCCTCGCCCTCGGCGCGCTCGTCGCGGCGGCGGGGGAGGTGGGGTTCCGCGCGCTACGCCAGCGGGCGCTCGCCCGCATCGGCGATCGGCTCGACCGGCTCGTCACCACCGGGGTGTTCGGGCAGCTCATGGCGCTCCCGGCGGCGCTCGTGGAGCGGGCCGGGGCGCCGGCGCAGGTATCGCGCCTGCGGGACTTCGCGGCGATCCGCGATCTCCTCACCGGCTCCTTCGCGATGGCGGCGCTGGACCTGCCCTTCACCCTTCTCGTCCTCATCCTCATGGGCGTGCTCGGCGGGCTCGTCGCGATCGTGCCGGTGGTCGCCGCGCTCGGCTTCGCGCTGCTCTACTGGGCCACCCGCGGCGCGACGAAGCGGGCGGTGAACGAAGCCTCACGGACCGCCCAGGCGCGCGACGTGCTGGCGCACGAGATCCTGGAGGCGCACCGCACGCTGCGCCTCACCGGCGCCGACGCCCGCTGGGCCGCGCGCTACGCCGCCGCGGCGGCGGAGGCCGCGCTCGCCTCCGCCCGCTCCGCCGCCATCTCCGGCCACGTCCTGGCGGCCTCGGCCGCGCTCGTCACCCTGTCGGGGCTCGCCGCCCTCGTCCTCGGCGTGGCGGCGGTGCTCGGCGGGGCGATGTCGGCGGGGGCGCTCATCGCGGGGATGATGCTCATCTGGCGG
>CAXVWQ010000008.1:0-4589 GCA_964263755.1 Roseomonas sp.
CCCCGGAAACGTGATCCACCACCGAACGCCATCGCCCATCCGGGCTGAATGCTCCTCGCATCCAGCCCCCGAATCACACCCCAACCCCCTCCATCAACACCTTAGATTCGCGCCAATAGGGCAAAGCCCTCCCTCCGGACCTCCCACCCACCAGGGGGCAACGGCCCCCTGGACCGCGTTGGGTAAAAAGACGCCCCCGTTGGAAGGGTGGTCACCACGCGCGCTTGCGCCGCGTGGTGACCACCTCTCCAACGGGGCGTCCTTCTACAGAACGCGGTCCAGGGGGCCGTTGCCCCCTGGTGGGTGGGAGGTCCGGAGGGAGGGCAAAGCTCTCCCTCCGGCCAACAGGCGCCCCCCTGAAAAGGTCGCGAGAATCGCACCACGGTATCAGGCGCCGGGGCCGTGCACGAACCCCCCGATGTGCCCCAGCAGCCCTGCCCGCATGGCGCGGGTGGAGAGCGTGTGGTCCGCCCCCGGCAACGACGCGAACCGCATCCCCGGCACCCGCGCCAGGTGCCGCCCCGCGGTCCCGAAATGCGATTCCAGTTCCGCGATCCCCACGTCCTCGTCCGAATAGACGAAGATCACGCCCGTCCCGCGGGCCGAGAGCGCCCGCAGCCACCCGACCACCCGTGCCGGTCCCACCCGCGCCAGCCCCACCCGCGTCAGCCCGGCGGGCAGCCGACGCCCCACCCAGGCGCCGGCGGCCACGACGTTGCGCTTGTAGGCGAGCTTCACCGGCGGCGGCAGCAGCGCCCGCAGCAGGTCCAGCGGCCCCGCCCGGTTGCGCCACGCGTCCCGCATCGCCGCCCATTGCAGCCCGTTCGCGGCGGCCACGGATTGCCGCCGCGCCGGCACGGTGAGGATCCGCCCCTCCCGCCACACGAAGCGCTGCAGGTTCACCGGCACCGCCCGCACCACCCGCCGGTCCGCCACGGCGAGCTGCAGGGAGGTCCAGGCCCCCGCGCAGACCCCGAGCACCGTGACGGCCGGGTGCCCGCACCCCTCCAGCCAATCCAGCGCCGCCCGCGAATCCGTCACGACCGAGGGCTGGTAGACGAGCCGCACCGCCGCCAGCCCCTCGGGGTTCTCGCTCTCCCCGATCCCGCGCGAATCGAAGCGCAGGGCGGGGATGCCCGCCGCCGCCGCCCGCCGCGCCACCAGCACGCCGAGCCGCCCGTTCCCCGCGTGGTGGTTCGCCCCGGTGTTGGGGATCAGCAGGACGGGCGACCCCGCGCGCGCCCCTCCCGCCGGCTCCGTCCAGGCGCCGACGAGCCCCCCATCCGGCCCGAAGCGCACCACCCGCTCCGTCACGCCGCTGGGCAGCACCAGGACCGGCGGCGCCAGGATCGGCCCGGCCCCCCACGGCGCCCCGGCCGGCGCGACCGGGCGGTCCGGTTCCGCCGCGCCCGGCCCGTCCCCCGCGAGGAACCCCACGATCTCCGCGAAGGCCGCCTCCGGCGCCGCCACCGCGTGCGCCTCCGAGAACAGCGCCTCGAACCCCTCGGCGGCGAGGGCCCGCGCCCCCGGCAGCGCTGCCGCCACGCCCTCCGCCGCCGCCAGCCCCGTCGGCCGCGCCAGCAGCAGCGCCGGCCGTCCCCCGGCCCGCAGCATCGCCGCCGCGTCCAGCCCCGCCACCGCCGCGAGCGCCGCGTCCGACCAGGGGTAGCCGAGGATCTCCGGCCCCTCCGCCGTCCGCTGCGCCAGCACCTTCAGTTCCCGCGCGTGACCCCGTCCCGACAGCACGGGGAAGAGCAGCGCCAGCGACGCCGCCCCGACCCGCCCGGCCGCCATCGCCGCCACCGTCCCCCCGAGGCGCAGCCCGACGAGCGAGACCGCCTCCACGCCGGCGAGGCGCCGCAGCGCCGCCGCCGCCGCGACGACCGCGTCCGCCCAGCCCGCCAGATCCGGCGCCACCTCCTCGCCCCCGCCGGCACCCCCCGTCCCCGGGTAATCGAGGCGCAGCACCGGCACCCCCGCCGCCGCCAGCCGCTCCGCCAGATCCCGCCACGGCCGGTGCGCGCAGAGCGCCTCGTACCCCTCCGCCGGGCACAGCACCGCCGCACGGCGCGGGGCGCCCCCGACCGCCGGATGGAACCACCCGACGACGTCCCCGATCACCACCGGCACGGGCCGGGCGGTCCCGGCCGCCGTCGCGCCGTCGGGGTGGGACACCGGCGTCCCCGGGACGCCCGTCCCGCCCGAACCATCCCCGCCATGCCCGTGCGGACCGGCCCGGTGATCGGCCGGGTGATCGGCCGGGTGATCGATCTGGGCGGGACGCGGCGTGCGAATCATCCCCGCCTCGCGATGCCGTGGCGGGTCGGACCCTTCATCGCTCGCGGCGCGGCCGCCGCGCGCCCCCGCGGACACCGCCGTGACATGTCCGGTCAGCGCGTTCATGCCGTCCCCCCGTACGATGCCCCCGGCGCGTTCAGCGCCGCCACCCGCCCGCGCGGCACCGCTGCGCCCGACAACCCATCCGGCCCGCGCAGCCGCACCCGCCGTGCCCGCCCCGGCGGCAGGGGGAACCAGTCGGGGTCGGCGGAGAACCCCGCCTCGTCCTCCACCCGCACCGCCCGCGCGAAGCGGTCGGCCTCGACGAGGAGGACCCACCCCGCGCCGTCCCGCTCCGCCCGTGCCGTGAGCGACGCGGCGGGCGGCAGCGGATACCCCCGCGGGAACAGCGCCGCCTCCGCCGCCACCGTCCCGTCCGGGGCGACCAGCCCCGCCCAGGTCGCGTCGCTCGCGGGCGGCCCGAAACGCCAGGCGTAGGCCGCGTCGAAGAACCGCCCGAACAGGTCCTCCCCGTGGAAGGACAGCGTCCCGTGCCCCGGCACCCGCACCGCCCGCTCCCCCCGCGCCACCGCCGCGCCGCCGCGGAAGCAGGCGAGTTCCAGCACCCCCTCGAAGGGCTCCGCCCGGTCGTTCACCGCGTGGACCGCCACCCCGTTCACCCCCTCGTCCAGCAGCAGCACCGCGAGCGGCGCGCAGGCCCGCCGCAGCGCGTGCAGCGCCGGCTTCGGCCGCCCGCGATGGTCCAGCACCCCCCACCCCGCCCCCGGCACCACGTCCTGCAACCCCAGCACCACCGCCCCCCGGCAGGACGACCCCGGCCGCCGCCACTCCGCGACCACCGCCTCCATCACATCCCCCGTCACTCCCCGCGACAGGGCGAGGTAGCGCTCCGGCTCCTCCCAACGCAGCCGCGCCGGGTCGGCGCCGTAGAGGTCGCGGAGGTAGTGATCGCGCACGTCGTCAAAGTCCCAGGACGCCCCGGGATCGCGCGGCACGCCGCGCTTCCACTCCGGCGGATGCACCGGCGGCGTGGCGAGTTCCCCTGCCGGGAGGTTGGCGAAGGCGAGGCATTCCGAGGCGAAGCGCACCCCCGCCGCCCGCGCATCCCCAACGGGCCGCAGGTAGGCGCCGACGCCGAAGTAATGCGCCACTCCCGCATCCACCCGGTGCGGCAACTCCCCCTCCGGTCCGAAGGGCGAGTCCACGGCGTAGGCCACGTCCGGCCGCCCCCGCGCCACCGCGTCCCGCAGCCCCGCCGCCCGCAGCGGCCCGTACCACCCGGCCGGGGGCACCCCGTTCATCGCCGCGGCCTGCGCCACCTCGCTCGCGCCGCAGACGACGGCGAGGGAGGGCGACGCCTCCGTCCGGTCGAGATACGCCTCGGCCTCCGCCACGACGGTCGCCGCGAACCCCGGGTCGTCCTCCGGATGATCCGCGCTCGCGAGCGGCGCGTCGTGCCACACCATCAGCCCGAGTTCGTCGCAGGCGTCGTGGAAGGCGTCGGACTCCCACACCCCCGTCCCCGGCACGCGGACGAGGTTGAACCCCGCCTCCCGCGCCGCCCGCAGGGATGGCCACGGGTCGCCCCCGAGCGTCGCCGGATCGGCCGCCGTCCACACCGCCCCCCGCACGAAGACCGGCACCCCGTTGACGACGAGCCCGAACCCGCGCCCGTCCGCCCCCCGGTCCACCGCGACGCGCCGGAAGCCCGTCCGCCCGAGGTCCAGCGCCGCCCCGTCCACGACGGCGGCGACGGGGTGCAGCACCGGCGCGCCGTGCGTGTGCGGCCACCACGTCGCCACGCCCGGCAGCACGACCTCCGCGACGAGCGACCCGTCCCCGCCCGCGCGCAACGGCGCCGTGACCCCGGCGCAGGACAGGCTGCCCCGCGGCGTCCCCGACCCGCCCCCGCCGGCCCGGATCGCCGCCGACAGCCGGCCGGCCCCATCCGCGCCGAGCGTCGCCCGCAGCGAAACCCCCCGCACGACCGCCGCGCCCGGCGCCCAGTCCTCCACCGCCACGCTCCGCCACGGCCCGACGGCGGGCGGCCCGGGCCACCATCCGGCCATCCGCCGGGACAGCGTCGTCCGCACCCCCCGCAGCCAGTGGGGCCGGACGAGCGCCGGCCGCCAGCGCGCCCGCCGCAGGCCCTTCGGCTGCTCCAGCGCCCGGCAGCGCAGGTGCAGCACCCCCGCGCGGGACGGCAGCGGGAAGACCGCGGGGAGGAACATCGAAGCCCCGCCGCCGAGCCGTTCGCCGTCGAGCCACGCCTCCCACAGGGTCGCCACGCC
>CAXVWQ010000009.1:0-5514 GCA_964263755.1 Roseomonas sp.
TTCGCCCGCCCGGCGCCGAGCGCGGCGGAGAGGGCGGAGCGACGCATGAGGAGGTCGTGCAGGGCGTCGTCCAGCCCGTCGAATTCCGCCCGCAGGGCCATGAGGTCCGGGACCGTCGCCCCGGGGGGCGCGGGGGGCGCCGCCTCGGGCGGGCCCCCGGGGAGGCCCGACGGCGCGGTGGGATCGGTCGGCGCGGGGCCGCCGAGGGGGTGCGTCACGTCGGGCATCGGCGGGCGGGGTGTAGTGCCCCGGCGCCGCTCGCGCCAGGGTTAGGCCGGCAGGGGCCGTCATCGAACCGTCATCATCCTGCAACGCGGGAGTCTCGACCGGCGCCTAGGAACCGCGCCGCCATACGGAGACTGCCCGGTGAACCGTCGTTCCCTCCTCCTCGCCACTCCCGCCCTCGTCCTCGCCGGCCGCGCACTCGCCCAGGGTGCCGCCATCACCGGCGCGGGCGCGTCCTTCCCCAACCCCGTCTACCAGCGCTGGGGGGAGGGGGCGCGCGCCGTCGGCGTGCAGCTCAACTACCAGTCCGTCGGCTCGGGCGCGGGCGTGAACCAGATCCGCAACCGCACCGTGGATTTCGGCGCCACCGACGCGCCGCTGACCCAGGCGCAACTGACCGAGGGCAACCTCCTCCAGTTCCCCACCGTGATGGGCTCCGTCGTTCCCATCATCAACGTCCCCGGCGTGGTGGACAACCAACTCAAGCTCACGGGCGAACTGCTGGCGGAGATGTATGCCGGCACGATCACCCGCTGGAACGACCCGAAGATCGTCGAGATGAACCGGGACGTGACGCTGCCGGCCCTGGCGATCGCGCCGGTGTACCGGGCCGACGCCTCCGGCACGACCTTCGTCTTCACCTCCTACCTCTCGGCCGTCGCGCCGACCTGGCGCTCCGGCCCCGGCGCCGCGACGAGCGTGCGCTGGCCGACCGGCACGGGCGCCCGCGGCAACGAGGGCATCGCGGGGACGGTGCGCAACACCCGCGGCGCGCTCGGCTACGTCGAGAACGCCTACGCCACGCAGAACCGCCTCACCTCCACCCAGCTGCGGAACAAGGCGGGGCAGTTCGTGTCGCCCACGATGGAATCCTTCACCGCCGCCGCCGCCTCCGCCGACTGGTCGGCACCGGGCTTCGCGGCGAGCCTCATCGACCAGAACGGCGCGACCTCCTGGCCGATCGTCTCGCCCACCTTCATCCTCGTGCCGACGAACCCGGCCGATGCGACGAAGGCGACGAACGTGTTCCGGTTCTTCGACTGGGCCTTCACCAACGGCGGCCCGGCCGCGACGCAGCTGGAATACATCCCGCTGCCCGCGAACGTGCAGGCCGCGGTCCGCGCGGCCTGGGGCGGCATCCGCGCGGGCGGCCAGCCCGTGTGGCCCGCGCGCGCCTGAACCCGACCCCGCCGGGCGGCCCTACGCCGCCCGGCCTTCGAGACACTGGCGCCCTCTGACCGGAAGATCCGCTTGTCCCAGGTCCTCGTCGCCGAGGTCATCCCGGCCGCCCCGCCCCGCCCGACCACCCGGCGCGGCTCGGGCGCCGGCGACACCGTCTTCGCCCTCGCCTGCAAGGTATCGGGCCTCTTCGTGCTCCTCATCCTCGGCGCGATCATCGCGGGGCTGTTCATCGGCGCGCTGCCGGCCTTCCAGGCCTTCGGGATCGGCTTCGTCGCCTCCACCGAATGGGACCCGGTGCAGGAGGTCTTCGGCGCCGGCGTCTCCATCTACGGCACGATCGTCACGGCGGTGGTGGCGCTGCTGCTGGCGGTGCCGCTCGCCTTCGGCATCGCCTTCTTCCTCACCGAACTCGCACCGGACTGGATGCGGCGGCCGGTCGGGACGGCGATCGAACTCCTGGCGGCCGTCCCGTCCATCATCTACGGCATGTGGGGCTTCTTCGTCGTCGTGCCGCTGATGGCGCAGCACGTGCAGCCCGCGATCATCGACACGATCGGCGAACTGCCGGGGATCGGGTTGTTCTTCGCCGGCCCGCCCTTCGGCACGGGGCTGTTCACCGCCGCCCTCATCCTCGCGATCATGGTACTGCCCTTCATCGCCGCCACGATGCGCGACGTGTTCATGCAGGTCCCCGGCGTGTTCAAGGAATCCGCCTACGGCCTCGGCGCCACGCGGTGGGAGGTGATGCGCAACGTCGTCCTCCCCTACACCCGCACCTCGGTGGTCGGCGGCATCATGCTCGGGCTGGGGCGCGCGCTCGGGGAGACGATGGCGGTCACCTTCGTCATCGGCAACGCCAACCGCATCACCGCCTCCATCTTCGGGCCGGGCAACACCATCGCCTCCCTCGTCGCGCTGGAGTTCGGGGAGAGCGAGGCGGGATCGCTCAAGCTCGCCTCCCTCCTCGCCCTCGGCTTCATCCTCTTCATCATCTCCTTCGTCGTGCTGGCGTCCTCCCGCTGGCTGCTGCGCTCACGGCTGAGGGCCTGACCATGTCGGCAACAACCTCCCGCCTGGGGCCCGCCCGCGACGCGAACGTCGCCGCCGCGCTCGGCCGCCGCCGCAAGCGGGTGGACGCGATCATCCGCGGGGCCTGCGTCGCCGCCACGGGGCTGGGGCTGATCTTCCTCGCCTCCATCCTCGTCACCCTCGTCTGGCAGGGCTTCCACGGCCTGTCCGGGCGGGTGTTCACGGAGGTGACGAAGCCCCCGGGCTCCGACGGCGGCCTCCTCAACCCCATCGTCGGATCGCTCATCCAGGTCGGGCTCGCGACCCTCGTCGGCACGCCGATCGGGCTGCTGGTGGGCACCTACCTCGCGGAATACGCGGGGGAGTCCCGCCTCGGGAACATCGTCCGCTTCGTCTCGGACATCCTCCTCTCTGCCCCGTCCATCCTCGTCGGCCTCTTCGTCTATCAGCTGATGGTGCTGCCCTTCGGCGGCTTCTCCGGCTGGGCCGGCGTCGCGGCGCTCGCCATCATCGTCATCCCCGTGGTGGTGCGGACGACGGAGGACATGCTCCACCTCATCCCCAACACCCTGCGCGAGGCGGTCGTCGCCCTCGGCGCGCCGAAGTGGAAGATGATCGTGCTGGTGTGCTGGCGCGCCGCCATGTCGGGCATCATCACCGGCGTCCTCCTCGCCGTCGCCCGCGTGGCGGGGGAGACGGCGCCGCTCCTCTTCACCTCCCTCGGCAACCTCAACTGGTCGCTGAACCTCGCCGCGCCCATGTCCTCGCTGCCCATCACGATCTACTCCTACGCCGGATCGCCCTACGAGGACTGGATCGCCCTCGCCTGGACCGGCGCCCTCATCATCACCGTCGGCGTGCTCGGGCTGAACATCGCCGCCCGAATCGTGCTCCGGCAGAAAGGCTGAACCCGCCGTGTCCGAGATGCGTCAGGCCCCCGCCCAGACCGCCGCCCCGCTGCCCCCGCCGGGGGGGCTGGAGACGGCCGCGGCGGCGAACATCGCCCACGCCGTGGCCGACACCGCCCGCGCGGGCCAGTCCCCCTCGGGCGGCACCTTCGGCGGCATGGCCGCCCGGTCCACGGAGCGGCTGCGGCAGGCCCGCATCTCCCTCCGCAACCTCGATTTCTACTACGGCGCGTCGAAGGCCCTGAAGGGCGTCAACCTCGACATCCCCGACCGCCAGGTCACCGGCATGATCGGCCCCTCGGGCTGCGGCAAGTCCACCCTGCTGCGCGTGCTGAACCGGATGTACTCGCTGTATCCCAACCAGCGCGCCGAGGGCGAGGCGGTGATGGACGGCGTGAACATCATCGGCCCGGAGACGGACCTGAACGAGCTGCGCGCGAAGATCGGCATGGTGTTCCAGAAGCCCACGCCCTTCCCGATGACGATCCACGAGAACATCGCCTTCGGCATCCGCCTGCACGAGACCTTGTCCCGCGCCCAGATGGACGAGCGGGTGGAATGGGCCCTGACCCGCGCCGCCATCTGGGGCGAGGTGAAGGACCGCCTCCACACCTCCGCCATGGGCCTCTCCGGCGGCCAGCAGCAGCGGCTCTGCATCGCCCGCACCATCGCCGTGCGGCCCGACGTCATCCTGTTCGACGAGCCGACCTCCGCCCTCGACCCGATCTCGACGCTGAAGATCGAGGAACTGATCGACGAGCTGAAGCGCGACTTCACCATCGTCATCGTCACGCACAACATGCAGCAGGCCGCCCGCTGCGCCGACCAGGTGGCCTTCTTCTACCTCGGCGAACTCATCGAGGTGGCGCCCGCCGCGGAGATGTTCACCGCGCCGAAGCACCAGCGCACCCAGGAATACATCACCGGCCGGTTCGGCTGAGCCCGGAGACGCCCCGATGCCCCAGGACATGCCGGAACACATCTCCAGCTCCTATCAGGCGGACCTCCGCCGGCTGCGCGAACTCGTCGCCCGGATGGGCGGCCTCGCGGAACGGCAGGTGGCGGACGCCGCCTACGCCCTGACGCGCCGCGACCCCGAACTCGCGGGCGAGGTGGTGGGTCGCGACGGCCCGATCGACGCGCTGGAGCGGGAGATCGAGGCCTTCTGCATCCGCCTCCTCGCGCTGCGGGCGCCGGTCGCGGTGGACCTGCGCTTCATCGTCGCGGCCCTGAAGGTGTCCCAGGACATCGAGCGCATCGGCGACTACGCCCGCAACGTCGCGAAGCGCTCCATCATCATCTCCGCCGGCAGCTTCGGCGGCGGGCTCAACGGCTTCAACTGGATGGCCCAGCTGGTCCAGCGCAACCTGAAGGACGCGATCGACGCCCTCGTCCGCGACGACGCCGACCTCGCCCGGCGCGTCTGGTCCGCCGACGCGCCGGTGGACGACATCTACACCGGCATCTTCCGCGAACTCGTCACCCACATGATGGAGGACCCGCGGAACATCACCCCGGCCACCCACATGCTCTTCATCGCGAAGAACTTCGAGCGCATCGGCGACCACGCGACGAACATCGCGGAGACGGTGCACTACGCCGTGCGCGGCCAGGCCCTGCCGGAGGAACGGCCGAAGGCCGACATCTCCGCCGATATGGCGAAGGCCTGACGATGGCCCTCCGCACCGCATCCGAGGCCGACCGCCCCACCGTCCTCGTCGTCGAGGACGAGGCGCCGCTGCTCACGCTGCTCCGCTACAACCTGGAGAAGGGCGGCTTCCGGGTGGAGGAGGCGACGGACGGGCAGGAAGCGCTCCTCCGGGTCGCCGAGGCCAAGCCCGACCTCATCCTGCTGGACTGGATGCTGCCAGTCATGTCCGGCCTGGAGGTCTGCCGGCAGCTCCGCCGCCGCGCCGAGACGCGCGACCTGCCGATCATCATGGTCACCGCCCGCACGGAGGACCAGGACGCCGTCCGCGCCCTCGACATCGGCGCGGACGACCACATCGCCAAGCCCTTCGCGGTGGATGCGCTGATGGCCCGCGTCCGCGCCCTGCTCCGCCGCTCCGGCACCGGCGCGCCGAAGGGGATGCTGACCTGGCACGACATTCAGATGGATGGCGACGCGCATCGCGTGATCCGCAACGGCCGGAACCTGCACCTCGGTCCC
>CAXVWQ010000010.1:0-4970 GCA_964263755.1 Roseomonas sp.
GAGGCGGCGATCTGCGCGATGAGGGCGGCGAGGTCCGGGCCGGGGTCCACCACCGTCACCTCGAAGCCCGCCTCGCGCAGGGCGCCCGCGCATTCCCGACCGGAGGAGAGCGAGACCTCGCGCTCCGTGGACCGGCCGCCGCAGAGGAGGGTGACGCGCGTCATGCCTTCGGTTCCCCGATCCGCCTGATCTCCCAGTGGAGGGAGATGCCGGAATGTGCCGCCACGGCCGCGCGAACCGCCTCGCCGAGGCCTTCGAGATCGGCCGCGGTGGCGTCGCCGGTGTTGAGGAGGAAGTTCGTGTGCTTCTCGCTGACCTGCGCGCCGCCGCGCGTCAAGCCGCGACAGCCGGCGGCGTCGATCAGGCGCCAAGCCTTGTCGCCCGCCGGGTTGCGGAAGGTGGAACCGCCGGTGCGGGCGCGGACGGGCTGCGAGGCCTCGCGGTTCGCGCGGATCTCCCCCATCCGGGCGATGATGGCGGTCATGTCGCCCGGCCTCGCGTGGAAGCGGGCGCGGACGACGACGCCACCGGCCGGAAGCGAGGCGTGGCGGTAGGCCATGCGCAGGTCGGCGGCGGTCACGCGCAGCAGCCCGTCGGCCGTGGCGATCTCCGCCCAGTCCAGCACGTCCACCACCTCCGCCCCGTAGGCGCCGGCGTTCATCGCCACGGCGCCGCCGATGGTGCCGGGAATGCCGCAGAGGAACTCGAGGCCGGACAGCCCGGCGGAGGCCGCGCTTTCCGCCACGGTGATGTCGAGCGCCGCGGCGCCGGCCACCACGCCGTCCCCGTCCGCCTCGATCTCGGAGAAGCCGCGGGCGAGGCGGAGGACCACCCCGCGCACGCCGCCGTCACGCACGATGAGGTTGGATGCGGCACCGATCACCGTCACCGGGGCGTCCGCGCGGCGCAGCAGCCGCAGCAGGTCGTCCGTGTCCGCCGGCTTGACGAGCCAGTCGGCGGGGCCGCCGACGCGGAACCAAGTCTGCGGGCCCAGCGGGACGTCCCGCTGCGACCGGCCGCGAAGGGCGGGGAGAGGCGCCTCCAGAACCGTCATGACACCGCGCGCACGCGGCGCGGGCCGCTCATCGCCTGGAGGGCGGCGAGCTGTTCCGGCAGAGCGTGCGCCCAGGTCGTGATGTTCCCCGCGCCGAGGCAGACGACGTAGTCGCCCGGCTTGGCGATGGCATTCACCATCTCCGCGAGGTTCTCCGGGCCGGGCAGGGGCACGACGGAGCGGTGGCCGTGGGCGCGAAGACCCTCCACCAACGCGTCCTGGTCGCGGCCGTCGATCGGCGCCTCGCCCGCCGCATAGACGTCGGCGACGATCACCGTTCCCGCGTCGTTCATGCAGGTGCAGAACTCGTCGAACAGCGCGTCGAGGCGGGAGTAGCGGTGCGGCTGCACCACCGCCACCACGTCCTTCGCCCCCGCCTGCCGGGCCGCCTTCAGCACCGCGGCGATCTCCACGGGGTGGTGGCCGTAGTCGTCGATCACCGTGATGCCGCCGGACTCACCGACGCGGGTGAAGCGGCGCTTCACGCCCTTGAAGCCGGTCAGCGCCATGCGGATCGTCTCCTCCGGCACCTCCATCTCGAACCCGATGGCGATCGCCGCGAGCGCGTTCTGCACGTTGTGCTGACCGAGCATGGGAAGGCGGAAGGGCTTGGTGCGGCGGGTGCGCTTCGTGGCGCGGTCCTGGATCACCACCTCGAAGGTCGCGCCCATGCGGTCCATCACGATGCGCTCGGCGCGCACGTCCGCCTGGGGGGAGAAGCCGTAGGTCACGATGCGGCGGTCCGACAGGCGGGGAATCATCGCCTGAACGTCCGGATGATCGGCGCACAGCACCGCGAAGCCGTAGAAGGGGATGTTGCCGACGAACTCCGCGTAGCCCTCCCGCATCTTCTCGCCGGTGCCCCAGTGGTCGAGGTGTTCCGGGTCCATGTTCGTGACGACCGCGACGGTGGCGGGAAGCTTGAGGAACGACCCGTCGCTCTCGTCCGCCTCCACCACCATCCACTCCCCGGCGCCGAGGCGGGTGTTCGTGCCGTAGGCGTTGACGATGCCCCCGTTGATGACGGTGGGGTCCAGCTTCGCCTGCTCCAGCACGCAGGCGACGAGGGAGGTGGTGGTGGTTTTTCCATGTGTGCCGCCGATGGCGATGGACCAGCGGAGGCGCATGAGTTCCGCCAGCATCTCCGCCCGCCGCACGACGGGGGTGAAGCGCTCGCGCGCCGCCACCACCTCCGGGTTGTCGCGCCCCACGGCGGTGGAGGTGACGACGACCTGGGCGTCGCCGATGTTCGCCGCGGCGTGGCCGACATGAACGACGATGCCGGCCTGCCGCAGCCGGGTGACGTTGTAGCCCTCCGCGATGTCGGAGCCCTGCACCTTGTAGCCGAGGTTGTGCAGCACCTCCGCGATGCCGGACATGCCGATGCCGCCGATGCCGACGAAGTGGATCGTGCCGATGGTGAGGGGAAGGGCGCGCATCGTGGGTTCAGGCGTCCTGTCGGGGATGGCGTTCGCGGGCGAGCTGGAGCACCCGGCCGGCCAGCGCGTCGGCGGCGTCCGGGCGGGCGAGGGATGCCGCGGCGCGGGCCGCCGCGTCCAGCGTTTCCGGGGCTTCGAGGCGTCGGCGCAGCGCATCGGCCAGCGTCTGTGGCGTGAAAGCAGGCTGCGGGATGACCTCGGCGGCGCCGGCGCGGGCGAGGGAGGCGGCGTTGGCGGTCTGGTGGTCGTCGATCGCGTGCGGCAACGGCACGAGGATGGACGGACGGCCGGCGCAGGCGATTTCCGAGACGGTGGAGGCGCCGGCTCGTGCGATGACGAGGTGGGCGGCGGCGTAGCGGTTCGCGACGTCCGGGAAGAAGGCGGAGAGGTCGGCGGCGACGCCGGCCGCGGCGTAGGCGGCGCGGGACCGTTCCAGGTCTTCCGTCCGGCATTGCTGCACGACGTCCAGGCGGGCGCGGAGGTGGCCCGGCAGGGCGGCGACGGCGGCGGGAACCACGTCCGAGACGATGCGGGCGCCGAGCGAGCCGCCGAGGACGAGGAGACGAACGCGGTCCGTCGGCGCCGCGTAGCCCCGGCTGTGCAGGGCGGCAACAGCGGGACGGATGGGGTTGCCGACGACCTCCGACGTCGCGCCCGACGGGACGCGCGACGTCCCCTCGAAGCACAGCGCCAGCAGGTCGGCGCCGCGGGCCAGCGCGCGGTTGGCACGGCCGAGAACCGCGTTCTGCTCGTGCAGCACCACCGCGGGCCGGTCGCGGACGAAGCGGGCGGCGATGATCGGCGGGAAGGACGGGTAACCGCCGAAGCCGACCACCGCGACCGGCCGCAACTCGGCGAGAAGGCGGCGGGCCTCCACCGCGCCGCGCGCCAGGGCCAGCGCGCCTTGCGCCGCGCGCAGGACGCCCCGCCCCGCGAGGCCGGCGCCGGGCAGCACGAACCGCTCGGCATTGGCGAAGACGGGGGAGGCGTAGGCGGCGGATCGCGCGTCGGTCATCAGCGCCACGCGCTCCCCGCGGGCGATCAGCGCCACCGCCAGGGCTTCCGCGGGAAACAGATGGCCGCCGGTGCCGCCGGCGGCGATCACGATGGGGCGGACGGCGGGCCCCCTCATGCCGGCGCCTCCACGGGATCGCGGCCCGCGCGCTTGCGCGTCAGCGCCAGGAGGAACCCCATGCCGAGCGCGATCGCGAGGACGGAGGAACCGCCGTAGGAGACGAAGGGCAGCGTCATCCCCTTCGTGGGGATGAGGTGGAGCGAGGACGCCATGTTCACGAAGGCCTGCAACCCGAACTGCGTCAGCAGGCCCGCGGAGGCGAGGATGACGAACAGGTCCGTCTCCCCCAGCAGCCGCACGAGGCCGCGCAGCACGACGAAGGCGAAGAGACCGAGGACGAGGAGGCAGACCACCAGCCCGAACTCCTCGCCCAGCACCGCGAAGACGAAGTCGGCGTGGGCGTCGGGCAGCACGTTCTTGATCCGGCCCTCGCCGGGGCCGACGCCCGTCAGGCCGCCGGCCCCGAAAGCCTCCAGCGCCACGTCCACCTGGTAGGAATCCCCGGATTCCGGGTTGAGGAAGCGTTCGACCCGGGAGCGGACGTGGTGGAACACGAAGTAGGCGCCGACGCCGCCGGCCACCCCGATCCCGCCGAGCACCGCGACGATGACGAGGTTGATGCCCGCGACGAACACCTGCGCGAAGAACACCGACGCGACGACGAGCAGCATCCCGATGTCCGGCTGCCGCTGCAGCAGCACGGCGACGACGCCGAACAGCCCGAGCGCGCAGGTCCAGCCGACCCAGCCCTTGCGGGTGGCGCCCTTCGCCTCGGCGATCATCCAGGCCGCGACGACGGCGAAGCAGGGCTTGAGGAACTCCGAGGGCTGCAGCGAGCCGACGAGGGGGATGTTGAGCCAGCGCCGCGCGCCCTTGATCTCCTGCC
The DNA here is from genome assembly GCA_964263755.1 of Roseomonas sp. Taxonomy (GTDB): domain Bacteria; phylum Pseudomonadota; class Alphaproteobacteria; order Acetobacterales; family Acetobacteraceae; genus Roseomonas. The sequence continues at coordinate 4,455 of CAXVWQ010000010.1, forward strand.
CGATGACGAGGGTGGCGAGGGTGAGGACGATGGCGCCGGCGCAGCCGAGGATGGCGAGGCGGCGCACCCCCTTGGGCGAGAGTAGCGACACGGTGAGGATCACCGCGACCGCCGCCAGGAGGTACATCACCTGCCGCATGAAGAAGGCGTTGCGCGAGGCCATCCCGATGCGTTCCGCCACCGCCGGCGCCGCCGCCAGCACCATGACGTAGCCGAAGCCGACGAGGACGAAGAGCGCGGCGAGGGTCAGGCGGTCCACGCTCCACCACCAGCGGCCGAGGACGGAGGTGTCGGCACGGGAGAGGGCCATCAGGCGGCTTCCGCGGTCTGGAGGGCATGGACGAGGGCCTTGAACCGGTCGCCGCGCGCCTCGAACCCGGTGAACTGGTCGAAGGAGGCGCAGGCGGGGGAGAGGAGGACGACGTCGGCGCCGGTGGCGCGCGCGGCGGGGAGGGCGGCGGCGACCGCGGCGTCGAGCGTGCCGACCACCTCGTGCGGCGTGCCCCCGGCGCGGAG
>CAXVWQ010000011.1:0-4274 GCA_964263755.1 Roseomonas sp.
CATCAACGCCGGCGCCTCCGACTACTGGCACTGGGCGCGCGGCCGACCGGGCGGCGGCGACATCCCCGACCGCAACCGCGTGCCGTGGGAGATCGCGGAGCCCTTCGAGGCCGAGGGCTTCATCTGGGGCGCGAAATGGTACCATTACGACACGATGCACTTCGAGTACCGCCCCGAACTCTTCCCGTAGGTCGCGTCGCCCCGGGCTGGCCCCGCCGGCCCCGTCCCGCTAAGGCCCGCGCCACCCCCGGAACACGGACCACCCCACCCCCATGGGCTTCAACTGCGGCATCGTCGGCCTGCCGAACGTCGGCAAGTCCACCCTCTTCAACGCCCTCACCCGCACCGCCGCCGCCCAGGCCGCGAACTACCCCTTCTGCACGATCGAGCCGAACGTCGGCCGCGTCGGCGTCCCCGACCCGCGGCTGGACGCCCTGACCCGCATCGGCAAGTCCGCCAAGACCGTGCCCACCTCCCTCGAATTCGTGGACATCGCCGGCCTCGTCCGCGGCGCCTCGCGCGGGGAGGGGCTGGGCAACCAGTTCCTCGCCAACATCCGGGAGGTGGACGCCATCGTCCACGTCCTCCGCTGCTTCGAGGACGGCGACGTCACCCACGTCGAGGGCTCCGTGGACCCGATCCGCGACGCCGAGACGGTGGAGACGGAGCTGATGCTGGCGGACCTGGATTCGCTGGAGAAGCGACTGATCGCCGCGCAGAAGAAGGCGAAGAACGGCGACAAGGACGCCGCCGCCTTCGTCGCGCTGGCCGAGCCCATCGTCGCCGCGCTGTCCGCCGGCAAGCCCGCCCGCACCGCCGTCGCGCGCGGCGAGGAGGCGAACGCCGCGAAGCTCCAGCTGATGACGACGAAGCCCGTCCTCTACGTCTGCAACGTCGAGGAGGGATCGGCCGCCACCGGCAACGCCTTCTCCGCCCGCGTCGCCGAACGCGCGAAGGCGGAAGGCGCCCACGCCGTCATCGTCTCGGCCGCCATCGAGGCCGAGATCTCCGCGATGGCCGAGGCCGACCGCGCCGAGTTCCTCGAATCCCTCGGCCTCCCCGATTCCGGCCTGGATCGCGTGATCCGCGCCGGCTACGCCCTGCTGGGCCTGTCCACCTACTTCACCGTCGGCCCGAAGGAGGCCCGGGCCTGGACCATCACGAAGGGCACGAAGGCCCCCCAGGCCGCCGCCGTGATCCACAACGACTTCGAACGCGGCTTCATCGCAGTGGAGACCATCGCCTACGACGACTACGTCGCCCTGGGCGGCGAGGCCGGCTCGAAGGAGGCGGGCAAGATGCGGGTCGAGGGCAAGGAATACGTCGTCCGCGACGGCGACGTCCTCCTCTTCCGCTTCAACGTGTAGGGCGCTCCCCCGACGTTGCCCATTGCCTCCCCGCCCTGTAACGACACCCTTGCGGCGTGACGACGGCCAAGGGATGGCCGGTCAGGCCAGGGAGACGAGCGTACCATGGCTGGCATACCGAGCATCATAGACCTCGCCGGCGTCACGAGCGACACGCTGTCGTTCCGCCTCGACGGCGCGGCGGCGTTCGATGACAGCGGCCGTTCCGTCGCGTCCGCCGGCGACGTGAACGGCGACGGCTACGGCGACCTCATCGTCGGGGCGCCCGGGGCAAGCCCGTCCGGCCGCAACGATGCGGGCAGCAGCTACGTCGTCTTCGGCAAGGCCTCCGGCTGGGCGGACCTCGACCTCGGCAACCTCGGCTCCGCCGGCTTTCGCCTCGACGGCGCGGCGGGATCCGACCTCAGCGGCTATTCCGTCGCCTCCGCCGGCGACGTGAACGGCGACGGCTACGGCGATCTCGTCGTCGGTGCATACTTCGCGGACCCATCCGGGCGCAGCAGCGCGGGCAGCAGCTACGTCATCCTCGGCAAGGCCTCCGGCTTCACGAACCTCGACCTCGGCAACCTCGGCTCGGGCGGCTTCCGCCTCGATGGCGCGGCGCCCGTTGATTTCCGCGGCGATCTCAGCGGCTATTCCGTCGCGTCCGCCGGCGACGTGAACGGCGACGGCTTCGGCGACATCATCGTCGGGGCATACCTGGCGGATCCGTCCGGCCGCGGCGATGCGGGCAGTAGCTACGTCGTCTTCGGCAAGGCCTCCGGCTTCACGGATCTCGACCTCGGCAACCTCGGCGACGCCGGCTTCCGCCTCGACGGCGCGACGCCCGTCGATTTCCGCGGCGATCATAGCGGCTTTTCCGTTGCCTCCGCCGGTGACGTGAACGGCGACGGCTACGGCGATCTCGTCGTCGGCGCGCCCGGGGCAGACCCGTCCGGCCGCGGCGATGCGGGCAGCAGCTACGTCATCCTCGGCAAGGCCTCCGGCTTCACGAACCTCGACCTCGGCAACCTCGGCTCGGCCGGCTTCCGCCTCGATGGCGCGGTGGCCGGCGATGCCAGCGGCTTCTCCGTCGCGTCCGCCGGCGACCTGAACGGCGACGGCTACGGTGACATCGTCGTCGGGGCATACACGGCCGACCCGTCCGGGCGCGCCGGGGCCGGTAGCAGCTACGTCGTCTTCGGCAAGGCCTCCGGCTTCACCGATCTCGACCTCGGCAACCTCGGCCCGGCCGGGTTCCGCATTGGCGGCGCAGGGGCCGGCGACGTCAGCGGCATCTCCGTCGCGTCCGCCGGCGACGTGAACGGCGACGGCTACGCCGACCTCATCGTCGGGGCGACCGGGGCGAACCCGTCCGGGCGCGCCGGGGCCGGTAGCAGCTACGTCGTCCTCGGCAAGGCCTCCGGCTTCACCGATCTCGACCTCGGCAATCTTGGCGACGCCGGCTTCCGCCTCGACGGCGCGGCGGAGGACGATCGAAGCGGCCGCTCCGTCGCCTCCGCCGGCGACCTGGACGGCGACGGCTACGACGACCTTGTCGTCGGGGCGCCCGGGGCCGACCCGTCCGGTCGCGCCGGGGCCGGCAGCAGCTACGTCGTCTTCGGCGAGGCGACGGCGCCCGTCGCCCGCACCGCCTCCGGACCGAACCTCTCCGCCTTCGGCGGCGACTTCGACGACACCCTCACCGGCTCCGCGGGCACCGACCGCCTCGTCGGCCGCGGCGGCGACGACCTTCTCCTCGCCGCCGCGGACGGTCCGGACACCCTCGACGGCGGGGCGGGCACCGACACCGCCTCCTTCGCCGACGCCGCCGCCGGCGTCGTCGCCGTCCTGACCACCGGCACCGTCTCTGGCGGCGGCACGCTCCTCGGCATCGAGAACGTCACGGGCTCCGCCCACGCGGACGTCCTCCGCGGCGACGCGGGGGCGAACGCGCTCGTCGGCGGCGACGGCGTGGACAACCTCCTCGGCGGCGCGGGCGCCGACACGCTCGACGGCGGGGACGGCCTCGACATCGTCACCTACCGCGGGAGCGCCGCCGTCTCCTTGGACCTCCTCGGCGGGCCGGGGGAGGGCGGCGACGCGGAAGGCGACGTCCTCCTCGGCATCGAGCGCCTCACCGGCACCGCCTTCGGCGACACCCTCCGCGGGAGCGATGCGGCCGACCGGCTCGACGGCTTCCACGGGAACGACCTGCTGGCAGGCCGCGCCGGCAACGACGCCCTCCTCGGCGGCCTCGGCGACGACACCCTCCGCGGCGGCGCCGACCGGGACCTGCTACAGGGCGGCGGCGGCGCCGACCGGCTGGAGGGCGGTGCGGGCGGCGATCGCCTCACGGGGAACGGCGGCGCCGACCTCTTCGTCTGGACGGACGCCGCCGACAGCGTGCGGGGCGACCGCGACGCGGTGCTCGACTTCAGCCGGGCCGGGGGGGACCGCCTCGACGTCGCGGCCTTCGACGCGGCGTTCGTCGGGTCCGGCCCCTTCCTCGGCGGCGGCGTCGCCTCCGTCGGCTGGCACACGGCCGGCACCACGGGCGTGGAGGTGCGGCTCGACGCCGACGGAAACGGCACCGCCGACCTCGTCATCCTCGTCGCAGGCGTCGCGCGCCTCGTGGAGGCGGACTTCGTCCTGTAGCGCCGCGCGGGGAACGCGGGGCACCACGTCGGTCGAGGGAGACGGTCCCGTCGTGCAAGACGGCGACATCCTCCGCATCCCCTTGAACGTGTGAACGTCCGCCGCGTCTCCCCACCGGGGTGACCGGCCCTAGATCGGCGCGGCGACCGGAGACGCCCCATGCCCCACGCCACCACCCGCCGTTCCCTCCTCGCCGTCCCGCTTGCCGTCCTCCCGCTCGCGGCCCTGGCCCAGCCCTCCGCGCCCGGCTCCAGCACCGGCCCCGCGGCG
>CAXVWQ010000012.1:0-19571 GCA_964263755.1 Roseomonas sp.
CGGCAGGTCGCCTTCGGCAACCTCGACGGCGGCCTGCCCTCCGACAGCGCCCTTCCGCGGGTGCGATCGGACTACGCGCTCTACGCGCGGGACGGGAAGACCTCGATCCCCGCCCTCTACGGGGAGCGGATCTGGAACGTCGCGCCGGACATCTTTGCCCGCGCCACCGCGGGCTTGCTGGAACCGATGTTCGGCGGCGTCTCCGCGGAGGTGCTGTGGCGCCCGGTGGACCGCCCCTTCGCCGTGGGGCTGGACCTGAACGTGGTGCGACAGAGGGAGACCGACGGGCTGCTCCGCTTCCGCCCCTACTCCGTCGTCACCGGCCACGTGTCGCTCTACGCGGACCTGCCGGTGTGGAACCTCTACGCCGTGGTCCGCGCCGGCCGTTACCTCGCGGGCGACTGGGGCGGCACGCTGGAGGTCGGCCGTCGCTTCGACTCCGGCATCGAGGTCGGCGGCTTCGCCACCCTCACGAACGTCCCCTTCTCCCGCTTCGGCGAGGGCTCCTTCGACAAGGGCATCTACGTCCGCGTCCCCCTCGACCTGTTCGGCGGCACGACGCGCGGCGTCGGCGTCGCCCTCATCCGCCCCGTCCAGCGCGATGGCGGCCAGCGGCTGGCGGTGGACAATCCGCTATGGGAGCTGACGCGGGACGGGCGGACGGACGCCGCGCGCCGCGGGATCGCGGGCTACGCGCGGTGACGGGCGCGCGGAGGGGGGATCTTAACCGCCGCCCGTCATCCTGGCGGGATGCGCGGCCTCCCGATCCTCCTCCTGCTCGCCGCCCCCGCCTGGGCGGAGGGCACCCCTCCCCCGCGCTGCGACGCATCCCGCGACGGCGTGCTGGCCTGCGTCGCCGGCCGGTCCTGCCTCTGCCGCTTCGAGCGGGGCGGCACGGTCACGGGACGGCCGACGGGGCACCTCTGGGACTGCGGCCCGCTACGCCCGGACTGCGCCCCCGCCCCCGCCCGCCCGTGAGCGCGGCGTTGGACGCGCGGCGGACGGCCCGTCATCCTCCGCGGCCATGATCCCCCCGACGACGACCGCCCCCTGTTGACCCTCCCGCCCGACAAGGCCGCCGAAATCCGCGCCAGCTTCGCCGCCCAGGGCCTGATGCGCCGCCTCGGCGCCTCCCTCGACGCCGTGGAGGAGGGCCGCTGCGTCGTCTCCCTCCCCTTCTCCGAGGACGTGGCGCAGCAGCTCGGCTTCTTCCACGGCGGCATCGTCGGCACCCTCGCCGACGTCGCCGGCGGCTACGCCGCGATGTCCGTCATGCCCCCCGGCACCGACGTCGTCACCCTCGAATACAAGATCAACTTCCTTCGCCCCGGGGTGGGGGACCGCCTGGTCGCGGAGGGCACGGCGATCCGCAGCGGCCGGACGGTGACGGTCGCGCGCGTGGACGTCTTCGCCGAGGCGGGGGAGGAACGCCGGCACTGCGCCGCCACGCTCCAGAGCGTCGTCGCGGCGCCCGCGCCGCGCTGAGGCGGACGGGCCTCAGCGCAGGCCGGTCAACGCCACGCCCGCGACGATCAGCAGGAGTCCGAGCACCTGGAAGGCGCCGAGGGCCTCCCCGAAGAACAGCACCGCGGCGAGGGGGACGAGGAGGAAGCTCAGCGCCATGAAGGGGTAGGCGACGCTCACGGCCATGCCCTGCACCGCGAGCATCCAGGAGACGGAGGCGAGCACCGCCAACCCCAGCCCGAGGATCACGAAGGGGTCCGTGAACATCGCCAGCAGGTAGGAGAGACGGTCCGACGTGGCTTCGGACCCCGCGATCTCCAACGCCCGCCACTTCACGAGGAGCTGCCCCGCAACCGTGAGCAGGAGCGTCGCGAGGACGTAGAGGTAGCCCTGCACCCGCCCGCCCTCAGCCCGCGGCCGGCGCGCGGGCGAGGCCGAGGAGACTCGTGCCCAGCGGCATCGTCCCGCCGCGCGACAGCAGCGCGGCCTCCGGCGCGAGCGCGGCGCCGAGGGACCGCCCGAGAAGCCCGTCACCGTGTTCCCGCGTGTCCCGCGCGCGATCGAGGCCCCGCCGGAGCCCGAGAAGGCTCGGCAGCCGGCGCGCCGCGAACACCGCGGGGACGAGCGCCGCCATGAAGTAGGCGGTCCGCGCCGCCTCGAAGCCCGCGGCGGCCAGGGCGGCGCCGAGGGACCGCCGCGTGTAGCGCCGGAAATGCCCCGCCGCCGCATCGTCGGACGAGAAGAGCGATGGCATGGCCGGGACCGTGACCGCGACAACCCCCCCCGGCCGCAGGACGCCGCGGACCGCGCGGAGGAGACCGGCATCGTCCTCGACGTGCTCGATGACGTCGAACAGGCCCGCGCCGTCGAAGGATCCGGGCGCGAAGAGGCCGGGCGCGAAGGCCGCGCAGGCCACGTTCGGCAGACCGCGCCCGCGGGCGTTGCGCGCGCCCGCCTCGCTCGGTTCCAGCAGCGCCACCCCGTATCCCGCCCCGCGCAGCCCGCGCGAGACGAAGCCGTTCCCCGCCCCGATGTCGAGAAAGGTCGCGGGCGGCGGCAGGGCCCGCCGCAGCGCGCCGAGGATCACGCGGTTGCGGTGGGCGAACCACCAGGAGGAATCCTCCACCGCGAACGCGGCATCGCTGCCGTCGTCGGGGTAATGGACCTCCGGTCCCGCGGGGCCACGCCAGATTCCGTCGGCCCCGGGGAGGAGGCCCGGCGCGACGGCGGAGAGGTCGGGGACGGCGGAACCCATGGCCGCCCGGTTGTCGGGGGGAAACGGCGCCGCCGCAACCGCGGCCGCCACCCGGTGTGTGGGCGCTACGGCCCGTCCGCCCCCAGCTGCGCGGGGGCGATGCCCGGGCGGGCGAGGTCCACGCCGCGCCAGCCGCCTTCACGGGCGGCCCAGGCGCGCGTGAACTCGGCACCGAGCAGGAAGACCTGGGCGGAGTAGTAGACCCAGAGCAGCACGACGACGAGGGCGCCCGCGGCCCCGTAATCGGCGCCGAAGGAGGCGAGATACCAGCCGATGAGGGCCTTGCCGAGGTTGAACAGGACGGCGGTGATCATCGCGCCCACGATGACGTCCCGATAGGCCAGCCGCCGGTCTGGGAGGATCTTGTAGATCATCGCGAAGAGGAGGGAGATGAGGACGAAGGAGACGAGGATGTTCACGACCCTGAGCAGCCACGTCATCGTCGGCAGGTAGCCGGTGATCCAGTCCCCGAAGGCGGACAGCACCGCCGAGACGACGAGGGAGGTCAGCAGGAGGAACCCGGTGGCGCCGACGAGCCCGATGGAGAGGGCGCGGGCCTTCACGAGGGAGAGGGCGGAGACCGGCTTCGGCTCCGCGCTCCAGATCACGTTGAGGGAGGTCTGGAGTTCCGCGAAGACGCCGGAGGCGGAGATCAGGAGGATGACGACGCCGATGACGGCCGCGAGCGTTCCCTTGTCCTCGCTGCCGGCGCCCTGGACCATCGCCTGGATCGCCTCCGCCCCCGCCTTGCCCACGAGGCCGGTCAGTTGCTGGGTGAGGGAGGAGGTCACCGTGTCGTTGCCGAAGAAGAACCCGGCGATGGCGATGGAGACGACGAGGAGCGGCGCGATCGAGAACAGGGTGTAGCACGCGATCGCGCCGCCACGCGTCATCGCCTCGTGGTCCACGAAACCGCCGAAGGCGTCGGCGATGAGGCTCCAGGCGCGGCGCAGCACGAGTGGCGGTCCCCTTTCACGAAGCGGTGGTCCGAACGCGGGGGCAACGGCCGCCGACGCCTCCGGTTGCTCCCTGTGGATGGCGAACCCGGGGCGCCCCCGCGCGTTCCAGGTGGAGAATGGTCTTGGAGCGGGGCATGGCCGAGCAGGCTGGGCGGAAGTGGCGCGTGCCGCGCTGGGCGTTCTGGGTTGGGGTGCCCGCCGCGGCCATCGCCCTCCTCGTCGCCCTGTGGGACTGGGACTGGTTCATCCCGCTCGTTGAGCGCCAGGCCTCCGCCGCCATCGGCCGCACGGTGACGATCGAACATCTCGAGGTGGACCTGGGCCGGGTGACCCGCGTCTCCGCCCTCGGCCTGCGGATCGCCAACCCCGAGGGCTGGGAACCCGACCCGCCCTTCGCGCTGGCGCCCCGCCTGACGGTGAGCGCGGACGTCATGGAATACGTCCGCAACCGCCGCATCGTCATCCCCGAGATCGAGGTGGAGCGCCCGCAGGTCGAGGCCCGGGCGCGGGACGACGGGTCCAACAACTACACCCTGGCCCTCGGCGCCGAGGCCCCGGCCGGCGAGGGCGCCGCCCCGGCCCAGCCCGCCGCCGACGGCCCGCGGATCGGACTGCTGCGGATCGTCGAGGGCAAGGCGCACGTCGTGATCCCCGCCCTGCGCGCCGACTTCAACCTCGACGTCGCGACGCGGGACGAGGGCACGCCCGAGCCGCGCATCGCCGTTCGGGCGGAGGGCACCTACGCCGCCCAGCGCATCACCGGAGAGGCCCTCGGCGGCGCCGTGCTGGCCCTGACCGAGACCGGCAAACCCTGGCCGATCGAGATGCGCGTGGCCAACGGCGAGACCCGCGTCTCCATCCGCGGCACGCTCAGCAACCCACTCCAATTGGCCGGCGCCGACGTGCAGGCCGAACTCCGCGGCCCCGACATGGCGCTGCTGCAGCCCCTCACCGGAATCCCTTTCCCCGAGACCCCGAACTACGAGGTCGCGGGCCAGCTCGACTACGCCGAGGGCCGCGTGCGCTTCCGCGACTTCCAGGGGCGCGTCGGCCGCTCCGACATCGGCGGAACCATCGCGGTGACGACGGGCGCCGGGAAGCCGGACGTGGAGGCGACCCTCCGCTCGCGCCGCGTGGACCTCGCCGACCTCGGCGGATTCATCGGGGAGGAACCGGGGCGCGCCTCCACCCCCGGCCAGACCCCGCAGCAGCGCCGGGAGCAGGCGCGCAACCAAGCCAGCGCCCGGATGCTGCCGAACGACCCGATCAACCTGCCGAAACTGGACGCGGCGAACGTCCGCGTGTCCTACCGCGCCGACAGCATCGTCGGCCGCAACGTGCCCTTCGACAACATGGCAGCCGAACTCGAACTGCGGGACGGCGCCATCGCGCTTCGCCCCCTTCGCGTCGGCGTCGGCCGCGGCGCCATCGAGGGCACGATCACCCTCACGCCCCGCGACCGCGGCGCGATGCAGGCCGTGGCGGATGTGCGCTTCAACCGGCTGGACGTGTCGCGCCTCATGCGGGTGACGGGCGACTACCAGGGCGCCGGCGCGCTGAACGGGCGGGCGCGGATCGACGGCACCGGCAACTCCTTCGCCTCCATCGTCGGCAACGGCAACGGCGGGCTCACCGTCTCCATGAGCGGCGGCAACCTCTCCGCCCTCCTCGTGGACCTGTCGGGGCTGCGGCTGGGATCGGCCTTCCTTTCGGCGATCGGCGTGCCGGGCCGCACGCCCGTGCAGTGCTTCATCGGCGATTTCGGGCTCACCCGGGGGAACCTCCAGGCCCGCGCCCTCATCCTCGATACGGAGAGCGTCATCATCCTCGGTGAGGGCAACGTGAACATCGCGCAGGAACGCCTGAACCTGCGCTTCCGGTCGGAGAGCAAGAGCTTCACGGTTGGCGCCCTGCCGACGGACATCCGCGTCCAGGGCACCTTCCGCAACCCCGACATCGGCGTGGACCTGGAGGAACTGGCGGTGCGCGGCGGCATCGCCGGCGGGCTGGCGGCCCTCATCGCCCCCGTGGCGGGTCTGCTGCCGACGATCCAGCTCGGCATCGGTGAGGACGACCGCTGCGAGAACCTCGTCCGCGGCGGCGGCCGACGCCCTGCGGCGCGGCCGGGAGCGCGGTGAACGCGGACCGCGCGGCCTCCCGGAACGCCGCCGCCGTCCACCACCCCGTGGCGACCCCTCGCCGGACGGCCGGAAGCGTGTAGCATCCCCTCCCGGGAGGGGCGCGCATGGTCCGGCCGGAGGTCGTCGGCTTCCACGATGCCCGCACGGGCAGCGTCGCCTACGTGGTGGCCGACCCCGCTACGCGCCGCTGCGCGATCGTCGATCCCGTCCTCGATCTCGACCTGCGCGCCGGCGCGATCTCGACGCGCTCCGCGGACGTGTTGCTGGCCCACGTGGCGAGCCAGGGCCTCACGGTGGAATGGATCCTCGATACCCACCCGCACGCCGACCACCTGTCCGCCGCCGACTACCTGCGGGGCCGCACCGGCGCCCCGACCGCCACGGGGGCCGCCGTGACGATCGTCTGCGACCTCTGGTCCCGTCTCTACGGTCGCCCGAACGGCTGCTTCGGCGCCTCCGCCTGGGATCGGACCTTCGCCGACGGCGAGCGCTTCCGGATCGGGGCGATGGAGGCGGAGGTCATCCACTCCCCCGGCCACACCGCCGCCTCCGTGACCTTCGTGGTCGGCGACGCGGCCCTCATCCACGACACGCTGTTCATGCCGGATGCCGGCACCGCGCGCTGCGACTTCCCCGGAGGCTCCGCCGCCGCGCTGTGGCGCTCCATCCAGCGTCTCCTGACGCTGCCGGACGACACCCGCCTGTTCACCGGTCACGACTACCGCCCGGCCGGGCGCGAGGCGCGGTGGGAGAGCACCGTGGCCGAACAGCGGGCCGGCAACCGCCACCTGCTGTCGTGTCCCGACGAGGCATCCTTCGTCGCGATGCGGGAAGCGAGGGACCGGACCCTGCCGTTGCCGGAGCTGATGCTCGTCGCCCTCGGCGTGAACCTGCGGGCGGGGCGGCTGCCGGACGCCAACGGCGGGGGGGTGCAGTGCCTGGAAGTGCCGCTGGGCCGGATGGACGCCGCGGCGTGGCGGTGAGGGGGATGGAGCGGGCGGAGGGAATCGAACCCTCGACATCCAGCTTGGGAAGCTGACGTTCTACCTCTGAACTACGCCCGCGCTCCGGCCGCGAGAGGTAGCGCGGGCCGCCCCGACGGGCAAGGCCGCCCGCGCCGCGCCATTCAGGTGCCGGAGGCCTTCAGCGCCTCGGCGAGGCCCTCGACCTGCTTCTTCCGGGCGCCCTCGGCCCGGCCAGCGATCTTCGCCGTGCTCTCCCCGATCTTCGCCATCAACGCGCCGACCGCAGCCCCGTCCACGGGGTCCTTCCCGAGGGCGCTGCGCAGCCGCTTGAGGTCACCGGCCAGCCCCTTGGCGCCGGTGACCTCCACGGTCTCAAGGTGCGCTTCCCAGGCCTCCAGGTTCTTCACGGCCTTGGCCGGGTCCATGGACGTCAGGCCTGCCTCGATGGCCTTCATGGTGTCGGCGAAGCGTGCGGGCATGCGGGAAGTCTCCGGGCGGGTGGACGGCAGATGGACCGGCGGGACGCCGATCCGTTCGAGTGAACGCCTGACCGGTGTGGGGTTCCATCCCCGCGGGTCAACCCCCCGCGGCCGCGACGGCCACGCGCCGTTGCCGGCGCGCCGGCCGCATCGCATAACGCCGCGACGATGCAATGGTCCCGGCCGCCATGGTGAACCCCACGCGAGTGAGCCACGCGCAGACCGGGCAGGACGTGCTCGTCGATTTCCTGCTCCGGCGCCACCGCATCATCCCGAAGGGCCCGGAACCCTACGAGGGCTTCTACGTCGATCTCGGCTGCGCTTTCCCGGTGAAGCACTCCAACACCTACTTCTTCTACGAACGCGGCTGGAGCGGACTCTGCGTGGACGCGAACCCCGACATGGAGGCGGCGTTCCGGCGCGTCCGGCCGCGCGACGCCTTCGTGAACCTCGGCATGGGCGGGGAGAAGGCGACCCTCGAGTTCTTCCTCTTCGCGAACCCCGAACTCAACCGCTTCGGCGGATCGAAGGCGCGCGTCGGCCCGCGCCAGGCCCTGCGGTCCGTGGAGGTGGTGGTGGACACCCCCGCCGCGCTCCTGCACCGCCACGTGGCGGCCGGCCGGACGATCGACTTCATGTCCATGGACCTGGAGGGGCTGGAACTCGCGGCCCTCGGGGGAATGGACTGGGAGGCGCACCGGCCGCGGCTGCTGCTGATCGAGGCGTTCGGCGCGCCCGACAAGGTGGCGGCCTCGCCGGAGGCGACCCTCCTGCGCGCGCAGGACTACGAACTCGTCGCCTCCACCGGGCACGACGCGATCTTCCTGGACCGGGCCCGGCGCTGACCGCGCCCCGGCGACGGCGGGTCGCGCCGTGACCGCTGTTGCGGTCGGGCCCCGGCTTGGCTAGGTTCCGCGCGCGGCGCCGGGGTCTTCCGCGGATGCCGCGCTCGCGATTTGTCGGCCAGATTGCGGCGAGCCTAAAAAAGCGCGCTAAACGGTCACGGCGAGTTCCCGGCAGCGGGGGCCCGCCCAGCCGGGCCATCCCCGTTCCATGGGATCCCGAAGATGCCTCGCACCCTCCCCGAAACCCTCTCCGGCCGGCCCCTGCGCCCGGCCACGCTGCTGGTCCGCGGCGGCCAGAACCGCTCCTCCCACGACGAGATGTCGGAGGCGGTGCACCTCACCTCCGGCTTCATGTACGAGAGCGCGGCGCAGGCGGAGGACACCTTCCTCGGCCACGTCCAGCACTTCCAGTACTCCCGCTTCGGCAACCCGACCGTCGAGACGTTGCAGACGAAGCTGGCGGCGCTGGAGGGCGCGGAGGCCTGCCGCGCCACCGCCACCGGCATGGCCGCCGTCCACGCCGCGATGCTGTCGCATCTCCGGACCGGGGACCGCGTCGTCGCCTCCCGGGCCCTGTTCGGGTCGTGCCACTGGATCGTCTCCACCCTCCTGCCGCGCTACGGCATCGAGAGCGAGTTCGTGGACGGGGGCGACCTCGACGCCTGGGCGCGCGCCCTCTCCCGGTCGGCCGCGATGGTCCTGCTGGAGACGCCTTCGAACCCGATGCTCGACATCGTCGACCTCCGCGCCGTGAGCGATCTGGCGCACCGGGCCGGGGCGATCGTCGTGGTGGACAACGTCTTCGCCACCCCCCTCCTCCAGCGCCCGATGGAGTTCGGCGCCGACGTCGTCGTCTATTCCGCGACGAAGCACTTCGACGGCCAGGGCCGCGTCCTCGGCGGCGCCGTGCTGGGATCGCGCAAGTGGGTGGACGAGGTGCTGCAACCGTTCATCCGCAACACCGGCCCCTCGATCTCCCCCTTCAACGCCTGGGTGGTCCTGAAGGGGTTGGAGACGCTGCACCTCCGCGTCCCCGCCATGTGCGCCAACGCGGCCCGCGTGGCTGACGCGCTGTCCGCCCGGCGCGACGTGGTCCGCACCCTCTACCCCTTCCTCGACTCCCACCCCCAGGCGGCGCTCGCCCGCGCGCAGATGTCCGCGGGCGGCTCCCTCGTCACCTTCGACGTCGGCGACAAGGCCACCGCCTTCCGCGTGCTGGACGCGCTGACGGTCGTGGACATCTCCAACAACCTCGGCGACGCACGGTCCATGGTGACCCACCCCGCCACCACCACCCACCTGAAGGTCGGCGCGGAGGAACGCGCCCGCCTCGGCATCACCGACGGCACCATCCGCCTCTCCGTCGGCCTGGAGGACGTGGAGGACGTGATCGCCGACGTCACGCAGGCCCTGGACTTCGCCGCCGCCGAGCCGACCCGCGCCGCGGCCGAATGATGGACCCCACGCTCTGGCTCGGCTTCGCCGCGGCGGCGGCGGCGATGCTCGTGATCCCCGGCCCCACCATCCTCCTCGTCCTCGGCCAGTCCCTCGGCGGCGGCCGGGGGTCGGTCCTGCCGCTCGTCGCCGGCGTGGCGGCGGGCGACCTCGTCGCCATGTCGCTCTCCATGGCCGGCGTCGGCGCGGTGCTGGCGGCCTCCGCCACCGCCTTCACGATCCTCACCTGGCTCGGCGCCGCCTACCTCGTGTTCCTCGGCATCCGCATGTGGCGCGCCCCGGTGGAGGGCGCGCCCCCTCCCCTCCCCCCGCGCCGCGCCGGCCTGCAAGCCTTCCTCGTCACCGCCACGAACCCGAAGGGCCTCGCCTTCTTCGTCGCCTTCGTCCCGGCCTTCCTCGACCCGGCGCGCCCCTTCCTGCCCCAGGCGGTGATCCTCACCCTCACCTTCGTCACCCTCGGCGCCCTCAACGCCCTCGCCTACGCCCTCCTCGCCGGCCGCCTCTCCGGCGCCGTCGCGCGCCCCGGTCCGCGACGCGTCCTGAACCGGGTGGGCGGCTCGGCCCTCATCGGCGCCGGCCTCGCCACCGTCCTCCTGGGACGCCGCCCCGCATGACCGCGGAACCCGGCGCCTACGTCGCCACCACCCGCGGCGTCCGCGTCACCGTCCGCGCCTTCCCCATCGCCGACCAGTCCTCCCCGGAGGAGGGCCGCTGGGTCTGGGCCTACCGCATCGAGATCCGCAACGACGGCCCGGTGGCCGTCCAGCTCCTCAAACGCACCTGGCACATCACCGACGGGATGGGCCGGGTGCAGATGGTCCACGGGGACGGGGTGGTGGGCGAAACCCCCATCCTCGATCCGGGGGAGGCCTTCACCTACACCTCCGGCACCCCCCTCGGCACGCCGTCCGGTTTCATGCGCGGCGCCTACCACATGGTCGCCCCCGAGAGCGGGGAGCGGTTCGACGTGGAGATCCCCGCCTTCTCCCTCGACGGCCCGGACGCGCGCCGCACCGTGAACTAGGGCGGCTTGCGCCCGCGACCCCGGCCCCACCTTCCACCCGACCCATCCGAGGCCCGCCCGTGCCCGTTGACGACGACGACCTCCCCGACCTGCCGAAGCGCCCCGTGCCGGCCGACATCGCCGGCGAGCCCCGCCCCAGCCGGGCGGAGGCGGAGGCGGCGGTCCGCACCCTCCTCCTCTGGGCCGGAGACGACCCGGGCCGTGAGGGGTTGCGCGACACCCCCAAGCGCGTGGTCAAGTCCTACGAGGAGTTCTTCAAGGGCTACGACACCGACCCCGTCGAACTCCTGCAACGCTCCTTCGAGGAGGTGGCGGGCTACGACGAGATGGTCGTGCTCCGCGACATCCGACTGGAAAGCCATTGCGAGCACCACATGGTGCCGATCATCGGCCGGGCGCATGTCGGCTACCTGCCGAAGGGCCGCGTCGTCGGCATCTCGAAGCTGGCCCGCGTCGTGGACACCTTCGCCCAGCGCCTCCAGATCCAGGAGAAGCTGACGGCGCAGATCGCCAACGCCATCGCCGACGTCCTCAAGCCCCACGGCGTCGCGGTGGTGCTGGAGGCGGCGCACCAGTGCATGACGACGCGCGGCGTCCACAAGCCCGGCGTCTCCATGGTCACCAGCACCATGCTCGGCTCCTTCCGCGACGATCACGCGACGCGGCGGGAGTTCCTCTCCATCATCAACGGCCGCGGCGGCACCTTCGAGGGGTGACGCCCCGGGGACTCATCCGCCCTCGGATGGACGCGACGGACCGAACCGGGTCGCGCCCGGTCCCACCGGGCGCGTATGCCGTTCAGCAGTCCCGGCGGTAGAACGCCTCCGTGCGCTGGGCGCGCGCGGCGTCCATGATGGTGCCCGTGGCGGCAGCGCGGTTCGACGCGTCCGCGGCGTTCGCCAGGGCCTCGGCGCAGTAGCCGGTCTGGTCGGGGCGCGCCGGGTAGGCCGTCACGACCCCCGGTGGTCCATAGCCAGGTGGAACCGGGACAGGGGTGACGTAGGCGCCGTCCGGCACCGTGACGTAGGGCGTGGCATACGGACTCGGTGCCACGTAGGCCGGAGCCGGGTAGCGGTACCCGTCGGGACGGGCACCGCCGTAGCCGGGAAGCGGGTCCACGAAAGCCGTGCCCGGCGTGTAGGCCGGGGCCTCCACGTAGGGCACCGGCGGCGGGACGTAGGCCGGGGATGGCACCGCGCCCGCGTAGGGGGCGGGGTCCACGCACCCCGCCAGCAGACCCATGAGGGCGACCGGGATGACGAGTGCGGGGTGGCGGCGGATCATGGCATGACTCCTCCCTGCCAGAGCGCGCGAGGACGGGTCGCGGTTGCTTCGGCGTGAGCGGCCACAGAAGGGGGGACGCGCCGTCGCGGTCGCGTCAGCGGCGACCGGCCACCCTCAGCGCCCCGAAATTCCGGGCGGTGGCGGCGCCCGGTCGCCCGGCATCCTCGCCCGTACGGGATCCGGCGCGCAGGACGCGAGCGCCATGACGGCGACCAGCAGCCCGAGGACGCCGGACGCCGTGGCGCGACGCCAGGGGATCGGGATCAGCCGCACGCCTCCAGCTCCGCCTCGACGAGGAAGCGCGGGTCGGCCAGTCCGGCCACGATGACGAGGGTCGCCGCGGCGGCGTGACCGCCAAGCCAGGCGTCCCGTTTCTCGCGCCAGAGGGACAGCAGCGCCCGGTCGGTGAGGTAGATCGTCATCTTCGCGATGTTCGTCCGCGCCATGCCGTTCGCCGTCAGCACCGCATCGAGGTTCGCCAGCACCTGGTTCACCTGCGCCAGCGGGTCCGGGGAGATGGTGCCGTCCGGATGCACGCCCACCTGTCCGGAGACGTGCAGCATCCGCCCCGGCCCCTCCACCACCGCGGCATGGGAGTAGCGGGAGGCGGGGGCGTGGACGCCCGGCGGGTTGGACAGGGTGAGCTTCGCCATGCGGATCCGTTCCCTCGAACGCGGTGCCGGAGTGTGCGGCAGGGGTCAGCCGCGGGGAAGGTCCTCGCGCGCGGTTCCCGGCGCGTCGGGCGCGGCCGGGGACGGGGGCAGGGCGCCGGCGACGAGCCAGTCGTGGAGGTTGCGGCGGACCTGGACCTCGAACTCGACGTTCAGCTCCTCCATGGCGCGGACCATCTCCGCCTCGGCCGGGCGCGGCCCGCCGGGGTCCGGGGCGTCGCGGCGGGATTCCGCCTCGGCGAAGGCGACGCGCCGGTCGTCGACGATGATCTCGACCCCCGCGCGCAGGAGGATCGCCAGCCGCCCGCCGACGCGCACGAGGGTCGCGGCCCCGACGGTGAAGCGCGCCCGCCCGGTCGTCCCGAACGCGGAGAGGCGGTCCCGGCCCATGCGGGCCACCTCCGCCGCAGGATCAAGGGGCGCGGGGGCATCGGCCCGGATCAGGGGTCCGGGCGGCGCCTCCACCACCTCCACCTCCGCCACGTTCAAACGCAGCGGCGTGAGGTAGGCGTAGCCTTCCAGCCGCCGCACGGGCGGGGGGGACGTCGGCGCCGTGCGACAGGCCGCGAGGGCGAACGGGGCGACGAGGGCGAGGCGGCGCGTCGGCATGGGGCGCTCCCGGGGACCGCCCGGGGTTAGCCGATCAGGAAGGTTCGTCAAGCACGGCCCGCGCCACCCCGGACGTCCGACCGCTCGAACCGGAAGCCGAGGTTGCAGAACTCGCAGGTCATGGTGATGGCGCCGTCCTCCGCCATCTCGTCCAGATCCGCCTCCGGGAAGCCCTGGAGGACGCCGGCGAGCCGGGCGCGCGAACACCGGCACCCGTAGGACAGCGCCCGCGGCAGGTCGGTCACCAGCCCCTCCGCGTGGAACAGGCGGTGCAGCAGCGCCTCGGAGGACAGGGCGTCGTCGAGCATCTCCTCCTCCGTCAGGGTGGCGGCGAGGGCGGTGGCGGTGGTCCAGGAATCGTCGGCCTCCTCCTCCGTCACCTCGTCGATGCCGCCCGCGCCCGCGACGCGTTCGAGGCTCAGCGCCGCGGCGCGCCAGCCAAGGGGGGTGCGGGCGCAGGCGAGGTGGACGGCCGCCTTCATCTGCTCGGAGGCGTCGAAGTAGCGGGCGGTCATCGCCGCGAGCGTCGACCCCTCGATGGCGACGAGGCCCTGGTAGCGGTCCATGTCGTCGCCCTGGTCGCAGGTGAAGGCGAGGAGGCCCTTGCCGAGCAGCGCGCCGGCGTCCCCGGACGGCATCCCCTCCGCCTTGGCATGGCCGCGCAGCTCCCCCGCATCCGTGCAGTCGGCCAGCAGCAGCGCCACCGGCCCGTCGCCCTTGGCCTGGAGCGAGAACGAGCCGCGGAACTTGAGGGCGGCGGCCAGCCCGGCGGTCAGCGCCAGGGCCTCGCCCAGGAGCCGTGACACCGCCTCCGGCAGGTCGTGCCGCGCGATGAGGGCGTCGGCGAGCCGCCCGAGGCGGACGAGGCGACCGCGGACCGGGCGGCCTTCGAGGTGGAAGGGAAGGACCCCGCGCGGCACCACCACGTCGGGCACGGGCGGGCGGTCGTGGTTCAGGAAATCCGGGAGGTCGGAGGGGCGCGTGGCGTCTTTCACGCCGGGGAGATAGGGGCCCCGGGCGCTGGGTGACAGGGCGCCGGGTGACAGGGCGGCATGGAGGGGGGCGGGGTCAGGCGGTCGGGGAGAGGCGGAGGTGGTCCTCCACCCGGCGGGGGCGCTCGTCGAGTTCGGTGATGTGGATGCCGTGGCCGACGACGGAGCCGTGATAGTCGGTCAGGGTCTGGCGGAGGCTCGTGACGTCGCGGCGGAGGTCGGCGACCTCGCGCTGGGTCCCGGAACGGAAGAGGTTCATCTCCAGGCGGAACTCGGCCACGTCGGCCCGCGTCGCGGCCAGGCCGGCCTCGACGATCGAGACGCGCCGGTCGAGGGACGACACGTCGCGCTTGAGGATCGCCACGTCGTCCTTGAGGGTGGCGACGTCGTCCTTCACTTGGGCCATGTCCTCCTTCAGGACGGCGACGTCCTGTTTCAGGACCGCGACGTCATCCTTCAGGACGGCGACATCCTGCTTCAGGACCGCGACGTCCTGCTTCAGCGTGCCGACATCCTCCGCAATCCGCTGGAGAAGCTCGTAGATCGCGCCCGCGCCGATCCCGTTGCTGAGTTCGGACATCAGGCCAGACCCATCGCCCAGAGCAGGACGCCCTTCTGCGCGTGCAGCCGGTTCTCCGCCTCGTCGAAGACGACGCTCTGCGGGCCGTCCATCACCTCGTCCGTGATCTCCTCGCCGCGATGGGCGGGAAGGCAGTGCATCACCACCGCGTCCGGCGCCGCACCCGCGAGCAGGCGGGCGTTCAGCTGGTAGGGGGCCAGGAGGTTGTGCCGCGTCCGGATCTCGCCCTTCTCGTCGGACATGGAGATCCAGGTGTCCGTCACGACGCAGCGGGCCCCGGCAACCGCGGCGTGCGGGTCGGTCGTCAGCTCCACCCGCGCGCCCTGGCCGCGCGCCCAATCCAGCAGGGCGGCGGGCGGCGCCAGTTCCGGCGGCGTCGCGACCCGCAGGGTGAAGTCGAAGCGCGCCGCCGCCTGGATGAAGGACTGCGCGACGTTGTTCCCGTCCCCCGTCCAGGCCACGACCTGCCCGGCGATGGGTCCGCGATGCTCCTCGAAGGTCATCACGTCCGCCATGATCTGGCAGGGGTGGGAGATGTCGGTCAGGCCGTTGATCACGGGGACGGTGGCGTATTCCGCGAGTTCGCGGATCTTCGCGACCTTGTCGGTCCGCAGCACGATCGCGTCCACGTAACGCGACAGCACGCGCGCCGTGTCCGCCGGCGTCTCCCCCCGCCCGAGCTGCGTATCCCCCCTCGTCAACGTCGTGACATGCCCGCCGAGCTGGCGGATGCCGACCTCGAAGGAGACGCGCGTGCGGGTGGACGGCTTCTCGAAGATCAGCGCGACGGTCTTGCCGGCGAGCGGCATCCCCATCGCCTCGCCCCGCTTGGCGCGCACGCCGAGGTCCAGCATCCGCCGCAGGCTGGCGGTGTCCACGTCCATCACCTCGAGGAAGTGCCGGGGGGCGGCGCGCCCCCCGGGCAGACTCCTCAGGACGGCACTCACTTGGCCGCCACCTTCGCCGCGCTCGGTGTCACGCGCAGCAGGGCGCGGTCGAGGAGGCGCGTCGCCTCGTCCGCCTCGGCCTCCGTGATGATCAGCGGCGGTGCGACCCGCAGCACGTTCATCCCGGCCGCCACCGTCAGCAGGCCCTCGGCCACCGCCGCCGCCTGAAGCTCTGTGTTGGAGACCTCGGGCACCAGCTTCAGGCCGAGCAGCAGCCCGGCGCCCTGCACCCCCGTCGCCACGGCCGGATGGCGGGCCGCCAGCGCTTCCATCCGCCGCCACAGGTGACGGGCGATACGGTCCACGCCGTCCAGGAACCCCGGCGCGAGGATCGCGTCCAGCACCGCGTTCCCCGCCGCGCAGGCGAGCGGGTTGCCGCCGTAGGTGCTGCCGTGCGTGCCGGGCTTGAGGTGCTGCCCGACCTTCTCGCTCGCCAGCGTCGCGCCGAGCGGGAAGCCGCCGCCGATCCCCTTGGCGGAGGACATGACGTCCGGCTCGATCCCGGCCCACTGGTGGGCCCAGAGCTTGCCCGAGCGCCCCATCCCCGTCTGCACCTCGTCGAGCGCGAGCAGCAGCCCGAACTCGTCGCAGGTGGCGCGCAGGTCGCGCAGGAACCGCAGGTCCGCGGGACGCACGCCGCCTTCCCCCTGCACCGGCTCGATGAGGATCGCGGCCGTCTCGCCGGTGATCGCGTCCCGCACGGCATTCATGTTGCCGAAGGGGACGTGGTCGAAGCCCTGCACCGGCGGGCCGAAGCCTTCGAGATACTTCGCGTTCCCGGTCGCCGAGATCATCGCGAGGGTGCGGCCGTGGAAGGCCCCCTCGAAGCAGATCGTGCGGAACCGCTCCGGATGCCCGTTCGCGGCGTGATACTTCCGCACGGCCTTCACCATCGCCTCGTTCGCCTCGGCGCCCGAGTTGGAGAAGTAGACCGTGTCCGCGAAGGGGGTTGTCTCCACCAGCCGTGCCGCCAGCCGTTCGGCCCCCGGCACGCGGTAGAGGTTGGAGGTGTGCATCACCTTCGCCGCCTGCTCCGCGATCGCCCGCGTCAGGCCGGGGTGCCCGTGGCCCAGGCTGCTGGTGGCGATGCCCGCCCCGAAATCGAGGAATCGTCGCCCCTGCGCATCCCACAGCCAAGCGCCCTCGCCCCGCTCGAAGGCGAGGTCGGCGCGGTTGTAGTTCGGCATCAGGGCGGGGATCACGGGTCGTGCCCTCCGGTGCATCCCGCGGCCGGCGCGGGGATCGCGGCGGCGACGGACCGTGGACCATGCCGGAAGCGGGAGTCCCGGTCCAGGCGCGCGGGGCGCGGACCGGTCATGCGCGGTGCGGACGATCCGGAACGAGAGCCGTCGGTCACCCGGCCGCGGCGCGTGCCGCGTGGCCGGCCCGCGGTCAGCGCATGCCGGAAGGCTGCTGTCCCGGCGCGTTCGGCAGCCGGGGATCCGGCGTGCTGGACGCCGCCGAAGCGGGCGCGGAAGCGGGGCTGGGCGAGGAGCGCGGCGGATCGCCGGCGCAGGCCGAGAGCGAGAGGGCGAGGAGCCCGAGTGAGGCAAGCCGTAAGACCATGGGGTGCTCTCCTGGAACGAAAGGCGAGGGCGCCCGCACGGACGCCCCCGCCAGATGCACGTTGAGCCGGAACGATCAGCCGATCAAGGCTGCATGCCCGACGGCTGCTGGCCCGGCGCGTTCGGCGTGCGCGGGTCCACGTCCGTCATCCCGCCCGTAGTGCCGACCCGGGCGCGCGCCGGCGTCACCGCCCGACGGGTGGTCGCGACGCGGCGCGTCGTTCCCCGGCGTCCGGCGCGGGCCGGCGCCGGGTCGGTCGTCCCGAGGGCGCGGCTCACCGCCGTGCCCTGGGGGTTGCCGGCCGTCCCGTCCGGGCGGCCCTGCAAGTTCAGCGGGTCGCCGGCCCCGGCGTTGGCGCGGGACGCCGCGGTGCCCGGCGGGTTGCCGGGGGTGCCGTCCGGACGGCCGGCGGTGTTCAGCGGGTCGGGCGTGCTGCTGCACGCCGCGAGGGCGCCGAGCAGGAGGAGCGATGCGACGCGAATCATGTGCGTTCCCTTTGATGTTGAAACCGTCCCCTAATGCCTGGGGCACGTGGCGCCAACGCTTGGTCGTAAGCGGCGTTTCACATCAGCTTAAATGATTCGGTCCCGAGACGGTGCCTCGGGACCGATACCCCCCTCAGCCCCGCCGCGCCGCGTCGTAGGCATAGGCCGGGAGCGAGGTGAGGCTCTCACGCGTGGCCCCCGTGATCACCCAGCGGCCGTCCGCCGGCGCCCAGCGCAGCTGCGAGAACGGCACGGCCACGAGCTTCGCGCCGATCCCGAGGAAGCCGCCCACGGAAACCACCGCCATCGGGCCCGGGGCGTTGCCGCCGAGGATGATGTCGTCCACCGAGCCGACCGACTCGTTCCGCTCGTTGTAGACGTTCGAGCCGATGATCCGGCTCGCCCGATCGGAGTACGGCGCGGCGCCCGCCGTCACGCCGCTGCCCATCGCCGGGCTGGCGGTGGTGCCGGTCGCGCTGCGCGGGCTGGCCGAGGCGGGCGGGTTGTTCGGCGCCGACGTCGCGGCCTGGCCCTGCAACGGGATGCTCGTGGTGCCCGGCCGCACGTCGGAGGTGTTGGAGTTGTCGCGCGGCGAGGCGCCCGTGCGGGCACCCATGTCGTTCGCGGCGTTCGGCTGGGTGGAGCCCATCATGCCGGGGTTGGCGCCCGTGGCCGCCGGGCCGGAGGGCGCGCCGGCGGCCGGGCCGGGCGTGCGTTCGTTGCCGTCCGTCGCCCGGTCCACGGCGCGCCCGACCGCGGTGCCCGGCGGGTTGCTGGCCCCGCCATCGGCGTTCTGCGGATAGGCGCCGGAGATGTTGGAGCCGACCGCGCGGTCGATGGCGCGGCTGACGGCGGTGCCCGGCGGGTTGCCGGGCGCGCCGTCCGGGACGTTGGCGGCGTTCGCCGGGTCGCCAGCGCGCGCGTTGGCGCCCGCGGCGCTGCCCGTCGCATTGTCCAGCGCGCGTCCCGCGGCGGTCCCCGGCGGGTTGCCCGACGTGCCGTCCGGCCGGTTCTGCAGGTTCAGCGGATCGCCGGCCCGGTTGTTGGCATCCGCCGCCGCCCGGCCGGCCGCCGTGCCGGGGGGGTTTCCCGGCGTGCCGTCGGGCCGGTTCTGCGCATTCAGGGGGTCGCCGGCCCGCGTGTTGGCGTCGGCGGCACCGCCGGTCGCACGCTCCGCGGCGCGGCCGAGCGCGGTGCCCGGGGGGTTGCCCGGCGTGCCGTCGGCCGGGGTGCGGTTGCCCGTCACCGCATCGGTGGCGCGCTGCGTGGCGGTGGAGGGCGGGTTGCCGGGCGTGCCGTCGCGCGTCTGCGCGAGGGTCGGGTTCGCCAGGAAGGGCGCGGCGAGGAGGGCGGCGGCGGCGGCCGTCGCCAGCAAGGTGTGACGCATGGCTTTCCCTTTGTTGCTTCGTGCTGGTTGCGCGGCGGGAACGCGGGCGGCGGGACCGGGGTTGCCGGGCGCGGCCCGCCGGGCCGCCGCCGCACCTCGCACGCGCCCCGTCGCGGGGCCACATTCCTCCCATGGATGGACGCGAAGGAACGGACGCACCGGAGCGGGCGGCGCGGGGCGGGACCGGCAAGCGGCGACAGCGCGAGCGCCGCCTGCCCACGGCCGGTCCCGCCCCGACCGAGGCGCTGTTGCACGAGGCCGCGCTGAACCACCTCGCCCGCTTCGCCGCGACCGAGGTCGGCCTCGTCCGCGTGCTGCAGCGCCGCGTCGCCCGCTGGGCGCAGCGCGCGGAGCGGGAGGGGACGGCGTCGGAGGCGGTGGCGTCCGTCGTGGCGACCGGGCGGGCGGCGGCGGCGGCGGTCGACGCCAGCAAGGTGTGACGCATGGCTTTCCCTTTGTTGCT
>CAXVWQ010000013.1:0-10395 GCA_964263755.1 Roseomonas sp.
GGCGGCGGTCGTCGGCGCGTGCCATTCCTGCGTCGCGACGTGGTGGGACGCCGTGCGGGGCGGGCGGCTGCCCCCGGACCTCGCGTGGCGTGCCGACCTCCTGGCCCGGGGCTACGCGGCCTGCGACGCGCTCGTGGCCCCGAGCCGGGCCTTCGCGGACGCGACGGCGCGTCGCTACGCGCTGACGATGACGCCCACGGCCGTCCACAACGGGCGCGACCCGGCCGCCGCGTCCCATCGGCCGGGCGCCGACGCGCCGCCGGACTTCGTGCTGACCGCCGGACGGCTCTGGGATGCCGGGAAGAACCTCGGCGTCCTCGACCGCGCCGCGGCGGGGTTGGCGCTCCCCGTCCTCGCGGCCGGGCCGCTGGACGGGCCCGAGGGTAGCCGCTTCTCCCCGCGGCACCTCCGTGCCCTCGGTCCGCTGGACGAGGCGGCGCTCGCGCGCCTCCTCGCCGCCGCACCGATCTACGCGTCCCCCGCCCTCTACGAGCCCTTCGGCCTCGCGGTCCTTGAGGCCGCGGCGGTGGGTTGCGCCCTCGTCCTCTCCGACATCCCGTCCTTCCGGGAACTCTGGGACAACGCGGCGCTCTTCGTGCCCGCCGCGGATGACCGGGCGCTCGCGGCCGCCCTCGCCCGCCTCGCGGCCGACCCGCCCGCGCGCGCGCGGCTCGGCGCCCTGGCGCGGGAGCGGTCCCGACGCTACGGGGTGGCGGCGATGGCCGCGGCCATGGCCGAACTCTACCGGCCGCTGCTGCGCGCGCGGGAACCGATGCCGACGGAGGCCGCATGAGGCTCGCCTATCTCGCCCACTCCCTCGCCTCCTGCTGGAACCACGGGAACGCCCACTTCCTCCGCGGCGTGCTGCGCGACCTCCTCCACCGCGGCCACGAGGTGGTCGTCCTGGAACCCGAGGGCGCCTGGAGCCTGGAGAACCTCCTGCGGGATCACGGGCCGGCCGGGCTCGACGCCTTCCGTGCCGCCTATCCCGAACTCTCCTCCCGCACCTACGCCACCGCCGAGGAGGCCGCGGACGCCGTCGCCGACGCAGACGCGGTGATCGTCCACGAGTGGAACGAGCCCTCCGTCGTCGCGGCCCTCGGCCGGGCGCGCCGCCTCGGCGGGCGGGGCATCCTCCTGTTCCACGACACGCACCACCGCGCGGTGAGCGAGCCCGCGGCGATGCTTGCCTACGACCTCGAAGGCTACGACGGCGTCCTCGCCTTCGGGGAAGCCCTCGCGGCGGTCTATCGCGGCTGGGGCTGGGGCGACCGCATCACCGTGTGGCACGAGGCGGCGGACACCCGCCTGTTCCGCCCGCCCGCGGCGGAGGGCCCGCGGGACGGCCTCGTCTGGATCGGCAACTGGGGTGACGACGAGCGGAGCGAGGAGATCGTGCGCTTTCTCCTCGCGCCCGCCCGGGCGGTCGGCCTGCCGCTCGACATCCACGGCGTGCAGTATCCCGACGCGGCGCGGGCGGTGCTCGACGCCCACGGCGCGCGCTACCACGGCTGGCTGCCGAACGCGCGGGCCCCGGAGGTCTTCGCCCGCCATCTCGCGACCGTGCACGTGCCCCGCCGGTTCTACGCCGAGACGCTCCCGGGCATCCCGACGATCCGCGTCTTCGAGGCGCTGGCCTGCGGCATCCCACTCGTCAGCGCGCCGTGGACGGATGCGGAAGGCCTGTTCCGGCCGGGCCGCGACTACCTCGTCGCGCCGGACGGGGCGGCGATGGAGCGGCACCTGACGGCGCTGCGCGACGACCCCGCACTCCGGGCCGCCCTCGTCGCGAGCGGCCTGGAGACGATCCGCGCCCGCCACACCTGCGCCCACCGCGCGGACGATCTGCTGGCCCTTCTCGCCCGCCTCGGCGCGGCCTCGGACCGGCGGGACGCGGCGTGATGGATCCCGACGAGATCCACGGCCGCGTCGAGGCGCTCGCCCCCTGGTTCCACGACATGAACCTCGGCGGCGTGCGGACCGCGCCGGACCATTTCCTCCACGAGTATCCGACGTCCAAGTGGCGTCGGATCGCGCCCGCCTTCCCCGCCGACCTGTCGGGCCGCACCGTCCTCGACATCGGCTGCAACGCGGGGTTCTGGTCGCTCCAGATGAAACGCCTCGGCGCGGCCCGCGTCCTCGGGATCGATTCCGACGAACGCTACCTCGCCCAGGCCCGCCTGGCCGCCGAGGTGACGGGGTTCGACGTCGAGTTCCGCAACCTCTCCGTCTATGACGTGGCGCGGCTGGGCGAGCGCTTCGACGTCGTCCTCTTCATGGGCGTGCTCTACCACCTGCGCCACCCGCTCCTCGCGCTCGACCTCATCCACGCCCACGTCGCACGCGACCTCCTCGTCTTCCAGTCGCTCCAGCGCGGCGCCGCGGAGGTCGAGACGGTGGAGGGCGACTACCCTTTCGAGGAGGAGGCGGTGTTCGACCGTCCCACCTACCCGAAGATGCACTTCGTCGAGGCGCGATACGCGGGTGATCCGACCAACTGGTGGATCCCGAACGCCGCCTGCGCGGACGCCATGCTGCGCGCGAGCGGCTTCGAGATCGTCTCCCGTCCGGAGGACGACGTCCGCGTCTGCCGCCGCATCGCGGCCCCGGACGCCGCCAGCCCCCTTCCCCCCACAGAGGACCTCCGCGCTTGATCGAAGCGGCGATGATCTGGAACGAGCCGAACAACAAGTCCCACTGGGACCCGGAGGTGGACCCGGACTGGAGCCGGTTCGGCGCGCTCGTCAGCGCGGCCGGGCAGGCCATCGCGGCGGAGAAGCCCGGATTGACGCGCGTGCTCGGCGGCATGTCGCCCATCGATCCGCTCTTCATCCAGCGGATGAGCGGCTACGGGGCGCTGGACCACGTGGACGCCGTGGCGGTGCACGGCTTCCCGCTGGACTGGAACCTGTGGAGCATCCACGACTGGCCCGACAAGATCGGGGAGATCCGCGCGGTCACCGACAAGCCGGTCTGGGTGTCGGAGGTCGGCGTCTCCACCTTCGGGGCGGAGGAGGTGCAGCGCTGGGGCGTGGAACGCACTGCCTCGCTGCTGAAGGGTCGCGCGCCGCGGATTCACTGGTATTCCCTCTACGACCTGCCGAAGGCCTGGGAGGCGACGACGCGGCATCGGGAGGCCGAGGGATCCTCCTACTACCGTCACTTCGCGATGGGATTGCTGCGGGAGGACGGGACCCCGAAGCTGGCCTTCGACGAGTTCGGCAAGCACACGCCGGAGATCGGACTCTGCCAGTGGTTCCATTACGAGGACCACCGGCTGCACGATGCGGTGGCCTGGATGCGACGTCTCGGGGTGACCTATCTCCGCACCGGCCTGTCCTGGGCCGATTCATTCCGCCCCGATGCGCTCGGCTGGTTCGACCGGCAAATGGAGGCGCTTCAGGAGTTCGACGTGACCGTGACCTTCTGCTTCACGCCGGCTCATCGGGGATTCGCGCCCCATCACACGAGCGCTCCCCAGGTGACCGAGGAGTTCGCCGAGTTCTGCGCGACGATGATCCGCCGCTACACGTGAGGGGCATCATCCTGCTCGCCCAACTGTTCGATAAATGAACGATCATCCTGCGCACACCCGTGAACCAGAAGGTAGTTCGGTGTGCAGCTCACGTCGGTGGCGGGCGGAGAGGCTTTCGCTCGTCGCAACATCTCAGGTCAGGCGTCCATGATCGAACCGGTGTAGGGGCGGACGCCCGTCCACTACGACACTTATCGATGGCCGAAAACGTGTCTTGGGCACTCTTGTATTGGACGTTATGCAGCTGGCGGGTAGCGACGGCCACTCCGGACATCCGCCGCGCGAGCGCCGTCCAGAGGCGGTTTGCCGCGAAGCGGCCGCCGATGCGGCGCGACCACGCGTTGAGGACAACAGAATCCGAAGCCGCAGATTCCAGAGAAAGTTGTTTCCCAGCTCCTACCGCTGCTCCATGGTTCCCCGTCCTGGCCATCATCCGGTCGAAGCAGTCGGCATGTTTGCCTGACGCACGATGTCGGCTCATCTCTTCGAACCGCCCGGCGGGGTGATCCCGCGAACATCCCGCGCATCGTTCCGTCCCCCGCGCCAACCTGCATCCGGCCCGCCCGGGCCGGGTTGACCTTCGTATCGCGGGATGCCTTGGATAACCCTGCCCTCCCTGAGCGGAACCCCCATGCGCGTCCTCGTCACCGGCGGCGCCGGCTTCATCGGCTCGGCGGTGGTGCGCCACCTCGTGCTGGACCGCGGCGCCGAGGTGCTGGTGGTGGATGCGCTGACCTATGCGGGGGACCGGCGGACGCTCGCGCCCTGCGAGGGACGGCCCGGCTTCTCCTTCCTGCATGCCGACATCTGCGACGAGGCGGTGATGCGCGACGCCATGGCGGGCTTCGCGCCGGACTGGGTGATGCACCTCGCCGCCGAGAGCCACGTGGACCGCTCGATCGCCGGCGCGGCGCCCTTCATCCGCACGAACGTCGGGGGCACCTTCTCCGTGCTGGAGGCGGCGCGGGCGACGCTCGCCGGCTACGACGCCGCGCGCCGCGCCGCCTTCCGCGTCCTCCACGTCTCCACGGACGAGGTGTTCGGCTCGCTCGGCGCCACGGGGGCCTTCACCGAGGACACCCCCTACGATCCCCGCTCGCCCTACTCCGCCTCCAAGGCCGCCTCCGACCATCTCGCGCGGGCGTGGCACGAGACCTACGGACTTCCGACCATTGTGACGAACTGCTCGAACAACTACGGGCCCTGGCACTTTCCCGAGAAGCTCGTCCCCCTCATCACGCTGAACGCGCTGGAAGGCCGGCCGCTGCCGGTCTACGGCGACGGCTCCAACGTGCGGGACTGGTTGTTCGTCGAGGATCACGCGCGCGCCCTCGTCGCCGCGCTGGAGCGCGGGCAGGTGGGCCGGACCTACTGCGTCGGCGGACGCTCCGAGCGGACCAACCTGGAGGTGGTGCACGCCATCTGCGACGCGCTGGATCGCCTGCGCCCCGCCGGACGTCCTCGCCGCGACCTCGTCACCTTCGTCGCCGACCGCCCGGGCCACGACCGGCGCTACGCCATCGACCCGTCGCGCGCCGAGCGCGAACTGGGCTGGCGCGCCTCCCTCACCTTCGAGGAGGGGATCGGGCGGACCGTCGCCTGGTATCTCGACAACGCGGAATGGTGGGGCCCGCTTCGCCAGCGCTACGCCGGCGAGCGCCTCGGCCTGTTGCCGACCCCCGGCGCGGCGGGAAGCAAGGCGGACGCGGCGGCCCGGCCCGCGACGGCCGGGGTGGCCTGATGCGCGTCCTCGTCGCCGGCCGCACCGGCCAGCTCGCCCTCGCCCTGCTCGCCCGCCTGCCCCGCGATGGGCACGCGGTCGAGTCCCGCGAGGCCCCGGACCTCGACCTCACCGACCCCGCCTCCGTGCGCCGCGCCGTCGCGGAGGGCTTCGCGGGGGAAGGGCCGGAGGTCGTGGTCAACGCCGCCGCCTACACCGCGGTGGACCGCGCCGAGACCGAGCGCGACCTCGCCTTCGCGGTGAACGAGGCGGGCCCCGGACTGCTCGCGGCGGCGACCGCCGCCCGCGGGATCCCCCTCGTCCACATCTCCACCGACTACGTCTTCGATGGCGGGGAAGGCGCCCCCTACGCGGAGGACGCGCCCACCCGGCCGCTCGGGGTCTACGGCGCCTCCAAGCTCGCGGGCGAACGCGCGGCGGTCGCCGCCAATCCCCGCACCGCCATCCTCCGCACCGCCTGGGTCTGCTCGCCCGACGGGAGCAACTTCGTCCGGACGATGCTTCGCCTCGCCGAGACCCGCGACGAGGTCGGCGTCGTCGCCGACCAGCACGGCGCGCCCACCTTCGCCGCCGACCTGGCGGACGCCATCGCCCGCATGCTCCCCCGCCTCGTCGCCGCGCCCGCGGGCGACGCGGCCTTCGGGGTGTTCCACCTCACCGGCGCCCCGCACGCGACCTGGCACGACTTCGCGGAGGCCATCTTCGCGGGCGCCGCGGCACGGGGGCGCCGCGTCCCGCGCCTGCGGGCCATCACCACCGCCGACTATCCCACCCCCGCCGCCCGTCCCGCCGACGGACGCCTCGACTGCGCCCGCATCGCCCGAATCCACGGCATCCCCGCCCCCGACTGGCGCGCCTCCCTCTCGGCCTGCCTCGACACCCTCATCGGCCCCCTTCCCGGCGCACCGGAGACCACGCGATGAGCAGCGGACAGGAGAGACCCGGACAGGCGGGAGGCGGCGGCCCCGCGCGCAAGGGCATCGTCCTCGCCGGCGGCTCGGGCACCCGCCTGCACCCCGCCACCCTCGCCATCTCGAAGCAGCTCCTGCCCGTCTACGACAAGCCGATGATCTACTACCCGCTGTCCGTCCTCCTCCTGGCCGGCATCCGGGACATCCTCCTGATCTCGACGCCGCACGACCTGCCGCTGTTCCGCCGTTTGCTCGGCGACGGCTCCCACTGGGGGGTCTCCCTCTCCTACGTCGAGCAGCCCTCTCCCGACGGGCTTGCGCAGGCCTTCATCCTCGGCGAGGAGTTCCTCGCCGGCTCCCCCTCCGTCCTCGTACTCGGCGACAACATCTACCACGGGCACGACTTCGAGCACCGCCTGCGCGACGCGTGGCCGGAAGGCCCGGATGGCGGGCACGGCGCCACCGTCTTCGCCTACCGCGTCGCCGACCCCGAGCGCTACGGCGTGGTCGAGTTCGACGCGGCGGGCCGCGCCCTCTCACTGGAGGAGAAGCCATCCCGCCCCCGCTCGGACTGGGCCGTGACCGGGCTGTATTTCTACGACCCCCGCGCCCCCGCCCTGGCCCATTCCCTCTCTCCCTCGCCCCGCGGCGAACTCGAGATCACCGACCTCAACCGCCTCTACCTCGAGGAAGGAACCCTCCGCGTCACCCGCCTCGGCCGCGGCTACGCCTGGCTCGACACCGGCACGCACGACAGCCTGCTGGAAGCCGGGGAATACGTCCGCGCCATCGAACGGCGCACCGGCATGAAGGTCGCCGCTCCCGAGGAGGTCGCGTGGCGCATGGGCTTCCTCTCGGACGAGGGCCTCCAGCATCAGGCCAACCAGCTCAGGAAGTCGGGCTACGGGAACTACCTCGAATCGGTGCTGCTGAGCGCGAAGGACTGACCCCCACCGTCACGGGTCCCGGGACACGTCTCCGATCCCGAGCAGCGGCGTGAGGCGATCGAGGCAGGCTTCGAGCGAGAAGCGGTGACGCACGAACGCCTCGAACACGTCGCGACGGGCCGTGAACCCGTCCCGTCCGGTCAGCGCCGACAGCGTCGCCGCGGCGAGGGCGGCGGCGGTGTCCTCCCGGACGAGGGTCCCCGTCACGCCCGGCAGGAACGCCTCGGCCGTGCCGCCGGCGTCCGTCGCGACCACGGGCACCCCGGCCCACTGCGCCTCGACGACGGCGTTCGGCAGCCCCTCGAACGCCGCGGTGTGCAGCAGGACGTCGAGCGCGGCGTGGAACACCGCCATCTCCCCGCCCAGCTGACCGAGGGTGCGGATGCGGGGCGAGAGGCCGCGCGCCGCCACCCCGTCCGTGAAACGCCCGAGCAGCGGGCCATCCCCCGCCACGACGAAGAGAAGCGAGGGCGGCCCCTCCCGCAGGCACGCCTCGGCCGTGTCCAGCCAGAGGAACGGACGCTTCTCCGGCGACAGGCGGAAGCAGCCCCCGACGATCGCGGCGTCGGGCGGCAGGCCGAGGCGGGCCCGCGCCTCCGCTCGGGGCGGCGGCGTGCCGAAGCGCCCCGGGTCCAGCGCGTTCGGCAGCACGAAGGACCGTCCGGACGGCCAGTGCATCTCCGCCACGAGGTCGGTGAGGGCGGCGGCGGAATTGGCGACGAAGCGCGCCGCGGTGTGGTCCGCGAGCCACCCGAAGGCGTGCCGTGAATACTCCGCCGCGGCACGCTGGCCCGCGCGCATGCCGGGGCGCCGGATCGGGGCCACGGAGCCCTGACGGTGGACGAGCCGCGGGACGCCCGCCAGCGCCGCGCCGATGAGGGCCGGCAGGTCCGGCTTCCAGGTCATCACCGCGTCGGGCCGATCCTCCTCGAAGACCCGCTGGTAGGCGCGGATGCGGCCGAGGCGCGCCGCGCGCGCCGCCAGGGGCGGAAGGGTGTCCGGCGTCGCGGGGCCGCCGGCCGCGTCGCGCACGATCCGCACGCGGAGGCCCTCGACCGCCGGCGCCAGGGTGCCGTCCGAGTGATCGGAGAGGATCACGTTGTGCCGGGCCGCCGGATCGCGGGCGGCGAGGCCCGGCAGGACCGTCGCGAGCTGCCGCTCCGCGCCCCCGACCCCGAAGGAGGTCGCGACGTGCGCCACCCGCCACGGCCCGGCAGGGCGGGCGGGCGCGAGGGCGGGCGCCCGCAACGTGCCCAGCAGGGGGGGGATCGCCCCGCCCGGCCCGGCGACCGGCGGTGCCCCACGCGCGAGGTCCGTGAGGAGGGCGATGTGGCGCTCCAGCGCCGCCACGGGACCGGGCGGCGCCCCGGCGGCCCGCAGGCGGGGCAGCAGGGCGGCGGGTTCGTCCCACGCGCCCTCCGCCGCCAGCCCCTGGGCCATGGCGAGGAGCGGCCCCGGCCCGACCTCGTGCGCGAGGCCCAGCAGCGCGTGGGCCTCCCGGTGCCAGCCCGTCTCCGTCAGCGCGCGGAGGACGGCGTCCACCGGGGCGAGGTCGCGGCGCGCGAGGTGATCCAGCCATCGCACCCAACGCGCCTCCGCCGGCCCGGCCCAGCCGCCGGGCGCGAGGGCGCAGCGCGCCTCCAGCACCGCCCGGCGCAAGGGCGGGGAGAGAGGCTCGCGCCGGAGATCCCGCCCGACCGTCCGGACCCCGGCGCCCTGCCCCGCCCCCACGGGGGGCGCGCGGAGGACGGCGAGGCGGGTCACCGCCCCCGCCGCCGCCGCGGCCGGGCCGGCGTCACGCAGCCCCGCCAGGGCGGCATCGGCGACCGGGATGACGCTCGCCGGCACGCCCACGCCTTCCAGATCGTCCAGGACGGCCCAGGCCATCCGCGGTTCGCCCATCCCCAGGTGCGCCCGGGCCAGGACGATCCGCGCGGCGATGCGGGACGGCCCCGGCCCGACCTGGGCGGCGAGGCGCTGCGCCGCGGGCCAGACGGCGACGGCGGCGGCGGTCTCCGCGAGGCGCAGCCATTCGGCGTCGGGGAGGCCGTGCGACGCCTCCGGTGGCCGCAGGGCGATCAATGCCGGGTAGGCCGCGACCCAGTCGCGGGCCGCGTGCGCCTCGACCAGGAGTTGCCGGGCCTCCTCCGGCGCGGGAAGGTTCCGGGGAGGGTCGAGCAACGCGGCCTCCCGCGTCGGGGCGACGGCGCGCGCGAGGGAGGCGAGCGCGGCGCGGCGCTCTCCCGCTCCTCGAAGCAGGGCGACGGCGACGCGGCAGGCTTCCGGATCGTTCCGCCAATCCGGCTCGGGCCCGCCCCCCGGGACGCCCGCGACGTGCGCCACCACCCCGGCCCCGACGCCGAGGGCGGCGGCGAGACCGGCCGCCGCCGCGTTCGTCATCCGGGAAGGGACCGGGCCGGACGGACCGGCGGGGTGCGCCGCGCGGCCGTGCGGGGGTGTCGGCATGTCACCATCCTCGCGGAGGACGCCGGGCAGCGCGAGGGCGGGATGGACCGGGTCCCGCGGTCCTTGAGGCATGGCCCCGACCGGCGGAGGAACCGGCGGATCAGCGGCCGAGGTAGGCCTCGACGGTCTCGTCGATCATCCGCTCCATGCCGAAGCGCCGCGCGATGAACTCCGGCCCCTGCGACCGGGCCCGGAGGAGGGCGGCGGGATCGCCGAGGAAGAGGAGGCAGGCTGCGGCGAGGGCGTCCGGCGTGAGGTCCGTGACGACGGTGCCGGAGACACCCTCGTTCACCGCCTCGGCCGCGCCGCCGGCGTCGGTCGTCACCACGGGCACGCCGAGGGCCTGCGCTTCCAGCAGCACGTTCGGCAGCCCTTCCAGTTCGGAGGCGAGGAGCATCAGGTCCATCGCCGCGATCCACGGCTCCACCGGGGACTGCCGGCCCGCGAAGGTGACCCGGTCCGCGATGCCGAGCGCGGCGGCGTAGCCCTCCAACTCCGCCCGCAGCGGCCCCTCCCCGACGAGGAGGAAGCGCGCCCGCGGCAGTTCCGCCGCGACCCGCGCGGCGGTGTCGAGCCAGCGGTGGGGCCGCTTGGCGGGGGCCAGGCGGAACACGCCGCCGAGGAGCGGCTGCTCCGGCGCGAGATCGAGGTCGCGCCGCACCGTCTCCCGCCCGTCCGGCCCCGCGCGGGCGACGAGCACATCGGTCGCCACGGCGTTGCGGATGACGCCGATGGAGCCGGGCGGCAGGCCGAACTGCGCCTCGTAGTCCCGCGCGCCGGCGGTGGAGTTCGCGG
>CAXVWQ010000014.1:0-11250 GCA_964263755.1 Roseomonas sp.
CGCGAGCGGGCGGGACGAGCGCGCGAACATGCTGCGCGCGATCGCCGCGGGCGCCCACGACTTCTGCGAGAAGCCCGTGGACCTCGACGTGCTGCGGATCGCCGTGGACCGCGCCCTGCGGGTCTCCGCGCTGGAGGAGGAGAACCGCCTCCTCGCGGCGATGCCCGCGCCGGGCCCCGTGCGCGCGATCATCAGCAACGACGAAACCATGCTGAAGGTCACCCGCACGGTGCAACGCCTCGCGGGCGTTTCCGTCCCCGTCCTCCTCCTCGGCGAGAGCGGCACGGGGAAGGAGGCCCTCGCGCGCGCCCTGCACGACCTCGGCCCCCGCGCGAAGAAGCCCTTCGTCGCCCTCAACTGCGCCGCCATCCCGGAAGCGCTGCTCGAAAGCGAGTTGTTCGGCCACGAGCGCGGTGCCTTCACCGGCGCGATCCGGCAGACGGTCGGCCGGGCGGAGGCCGCGAACGGCGGCACGCTCTTCCTCGACGAGGTGGGCGATCTTCCGGCGTCCCTCCAGGCCAAGCTTCTCCGCTTCCTGCAGGATCAGGTCGTCGAGCGCGTCGGTGGCCGGACGCAGATCCGCGTGGACGTGCGCGTCGTCTCCGCCACGAACCAGCCGCTGGAGGAACTGGCGGGGAACGGCCGCTTCCGGGGCGACCTCCTCTACCGCCTCAACGGCGTCACCGTCCGCGTGCCGCCGTTGCGGGAGCGGGGCGGCGACGCGCTCCTCCTCGGGCGCTACTTCCTCCACCGCCACGCCAAGGCGTTCGGCCGCCGCATCCGCGGCCTCGACGAGGGCGCGGCGGACGCCATCGCCGCCCATCCCTGGCCCGGTAACGTGCGCGAGCTGGAGAACCGGGTGCGCCGCGCCGTCCTCATGGCGGAGACACCGTTGGTAGGCGCCGCAGACCTCGAACTCGCGCCCGGCACGGCGGCGGATGCGCCGCTCGACCTCCGCACCGCCCGGGCCCGTGCGGAACGGGCGGCGATCGGCCGGGCGCTCGCCCTCTCCGGCGGGCGCATCTCCTCCGCCGCACGCCTCCTCGGCATCTCCCGCCCCACCCTCTACGGCCTCCTCGACGAGCACGGGATCAACGCGCGGCCCGCCCCGGGCATGGCGGTGGTGGACGATCCCGTCGGGGAGAGCGCGTGATGCCCGCGCGAGGCTGACGAAGAATGCGCGACCTCGCCTTCCTCGCCGCGATGCTCGCGCTACTGCCGGTGGCGGTGGCGCGGCCCTTCGTCGGGATCCTCCTCTGGTCCTGGGTGTCGTTCATGAACCCGCACCGGCTGGTGTACGGGATGGCGGGCGGCATCCCCTGGGCGATGCTCATCTTCGGCGCGACGGTGGCGGGCTGCATCCTCAACGGCGAACCGCGCCGCTTCGCGCTCAACGCCGTCACCGCGCTCATCATCGCCCTCATGGCGCTGTTCACCGCCACCTCGGTCTTCGCACTGGGCTGGCCCGAGATGGTCTGGGCGAAGTGGCTCCACGTGGAGAAGGTCCTGCTCGGCCTCCTCCTCACCGCCTCGCTCCTGACGGAGCGGCGACGCATCCACGCGCTTGTGTGGGTGATGGTGATCTCCATCGGCTACTACGGCGTGCGGGGCGGCATCTTCACCGTCGTCACCGGCGGCGCGCACCGGGTCTGGGGACCGGAGCAGACGATGATCACCGACAACAACCACCTCGCGGCCGCGATGCTCGTCACGCTCCCGCTGATGAACTATCTCCGGATGCAGTCGCGCAACCCGCCGGTCCGCTGGGGCCTCGCGGCGGCGATGGGGCTGACGCTCCTCGCCACCGTCGGCTCCTACTCCCGCGGCGCCCTTCTCGGCCTCGTCGCCGCGAGCCTCCTCCTGTGGTGGCGGAGCGATCGCAAGGTCATCGGCGGCGCGGTCCTCGCCGCGTGCCTCGCGGGCGCCCTCGCCTTCATGCCGGCGCAGTGGACGCAGCGCATGGAGACGATCAACACCTACCAGGCCGACGAGTCCGCGTCCGAGCGCCTCGTCCTCTGGGGCATCTCGTTCCAGCTCGCCGCCGCGCGCCCGCTCGTCGGCTCCGGCTTCACCGGCCCCTACCAGCGGGAGGTCGTGGACACGGTAGCCCCGATGGGCCCGGCGCGCGCCGTCCACTCCATCTGGTTCGAACTCCTGGGGGAACACGGCTTCCCGACCTTCCTCGCCTGGGTCGGGTTGACGATCGCCGGGGTGATCTACTCCATGCGCCTCGTCGCCATGACGCGCGACAGGCCGGACCTCGCCTGGGCCTACGACCTCGGCCGCATGGGACAGGTCTCCATCCTCGCCTACCTCGTCAGCGGCTCCTTCCTGTCCCTCTCCTACTGGGACTTCTACTGGACGCTCCTCGTCGTGATCGCCGGCACCTACGCCCTCGCGCGCGCCGCGGTGGCCGGCGAGGGCGCCGTTGCAAGGGCCGCGGCGCCCGCGCGGGGATGGCGCCTCCGCCCCGCGCCGGTCCCGGCCTGACGGGGGGAGGCAGGGTGGACGGCCTTTACTTCCTCGCGATGCTCGTTGGCATCGGCTGGCTCGCGGCCTGGAGCATCCGCCCCGAGCCGCACCGTCGCGACGCGCTCGGCTGGCTCTTCGACATGGCCGGTGCCGGCGAAGGAGCGCCCGAGGAGCGCCCGCGGCACCTCGCCACCGTGTCGTGGCGCAAGCGCGCGGCGGAGGGGATGGGGGCGACCCGCCGTGCCCACGTCGTGAAGAGTTGGCCCGAGGGGGCCGCCCCGGATGCTCCGCGGCGACCACGGAAGCCGCGACGGGGCGCGACGGGGCCGACCGGCTGGCGTGCCACCCCACCTCTCCCGCCGCGCAGGACGGACTAGAATGACGACACGCCCGACCGGGCCGATCCCCCGCCGCGCCGCGCTGGCGCTCGGTGCCCTGGCCCTCGCCCCGGTGCGCCCGGCCCTCGCGCAGGTCGTGCCGCCAGCCTTCCCTTGCGCCTCGCGCCGGGGCGATGTCGTCGGCCTCCTGCTGGAGGGCACGGGCGCGCCCGCCGGCACCGTCGCCGTCCTCGGCCACGCCTTCCGCCCCGGCGACGTGCCGGACGGCGCCGCCCTCGCCGCGCGCGGCCCCGACGGGCGTCCCATCCCCGCGCAACTCGACGTCGTGGCGCGGCACCCCGACCGCTCCGCCCGCTTCGGCATCGTGTCCCTCGCACCCGCCGCCATCCCCGCGGGAAGCCGCGCCGAGGTCATCCTTTCCGCCGTCCCCGGTCCACCCCCTCCCGCCCCGGACCACGCCGCCGCGCTCGGGGGCCGTTCGGCGGTGCTGGAACTGGACGCACCGGGGACCGATCCGTGGCGCGCCGACCTCCTCGCAGCCTTTCGCGCGGCGCCGTCGTCGGCGTTCTGGCAATCCGGCCCGATCGCGACGCAGGCCCGGATCGTCATCCCCGTCCCGCCGACCGCCACGGGAGGCACCACCTCCCTCCGCGTCGTCGCCGACGTCTCCATCCGCGCCGACGGCACGCTCTGGACGGACGTGTGGCTCCGGAACGACGCCGCCATGCGCCCCGGCGGCGGCACGGTGATGTACGGCGCGCGGCTCCTCCTCGATGGCCGCGAGGCGCTGCGGGTCCGCTCGCTCCGGCAGCACCAGTACACCGCCTGGGGCCGCCTTGTCGGTTCCGCGCGCGGCGGCCCCGCCCCCGCGCCGCCCCTGCCGCGCCACGACGCCAACCACCTCGCCGACACGGGCGCCGTGCCTCGCTACGACCTCTCCGCGGGCGTCGAGGAGGCGATCCTCGCCCGCTACGCCCGCGCGACGGCGGAGGCGGACTGGGCCGCCCCCCTCGGCGCGCGCGGCGTGATGCGGGACATGCCCGCCACCGGCGGCCGCGCCGACATCGGCCCCGTCACCCAGCCCGCCGCCGTGTGGCTCATGACGGGCGACCCGCGCGCCGCCGCCTACGCCATCGGCCAGGGCGAGGCGGCGGGCTCCGTCCCCTGGCACATGTGGGACCCCTCCGGCGGTTCCGGGAACGGCGGCTGGCTCGACGTCAAGCGCTACCCGCGCCTCTGGACCGATGGCCGCGGCGGCCCGCCTCCCGGCGGTCTGGCCCAGGGCGTGCCGGGCGACACGGGATGGACGCCCGACACCGCGCACGGCCCGGACCTTCCCACCGTCCCGCTGCTCCTCACGGGCCGCCGCGCCTTCCTCGACGAACTCCAGGCCCAGGCCGCCTGGAACGTCATCGCCCACTGGCCCGCGCCGCGCGGGAACGGCGACGCGATCATCGTTCGCGGCAACCAGGTCCGCGGCGCCGCCTGGGGCCTGCGGCAACTCGGCAACGCCGCGTGGCTCACGCCGGAGGGCGACCCGAACGGCGCCTACCTCCGCGCCGTCGCCGCAGGGAACTGGACGTGGCTCCGCGCCCAGATCCCCGAATGGACGCGCCGCCAGGGCGAGGCCCATGGCTGGATCCCCGGGGAGTACGGCACCGCGGGCGCCCTGCCGCCGTGGCAGCAGGACTACTTCGCCTCCACCGCCGCCGCCGCCGCGAAGCGGGGCGTCGCGGACGCACGCGCGGTGCTGGACTGGATGGAGAACTTCCTGGCCGGCCGCTTCCTCTCTCGCGCCCGCGGCTTCGAGCCGAACGACGGCGCCGCCTACCTCATCGCGATCACGCCGGAGAACGCCCCGAACGCCCCCTACCCCACCTGGGCCGCGATCGGCACCGCGACGCGCGCGCGCGGCTGGTCCAACGGCAGCGGCTGGGCGCGGAGCGAGGGCGACTACGCCCAGCTCGCGTTGCAGACCCTCGGCGCGCTGGTGGACGTGACGGGGTCCGACCGCGCGAAGGCCGCCCGCGCGTGGCTCCTCTCCGCTAATGCGCCGTTCACCGCCCCCGCGCAGATCGGCGGCACGCAGTTCAACATCGTCCCGCGCGACGCGCCCCGAATCCCCTCCCGCGCCCCGCGCTGCCGTCCGACGGGAGAGGGAGGCCGGTCGTGACCGGCATCCCGCCCGGCCGCGCGATCTCCGTCGTCGTCCCCGCCTGGAACCGCGCCGCTCTGCTGCCGGAAACCCTCGACCGCATCCTCGCCCAGACGCGCCCGGCGGAGGAGGTCATCGTCGTGGACGACGGGTCGGAGGACGACACGCCCGCCGTCCTCGCGCGCTACGCCGCCCGCGGGGTCCGGACCATCCGCACGACGAACGCGGGCGACCTCGCGGCGCGCAACGTCGGCACCGCCGCCGCGCGCGGCCCGCTCGTCGCGTTCTGCGACAGCGACGACCTCTGGCACCCCGGCTTCCTCGCGGCGATGGAGGAGATGTGGCGCCGGGCGCCCCGCCTCGTCGCGGCCTACGGCGACTTCCGGGAGATGCGCGACGGCGTCCGCGACGCCCGGACGAAGTTCGAAGGCGCCCCGCCGGGGTTCTGGAACGGCCTCACGGCCCTTGGCGCGGAGGGGATGTTCGCCTTCGATCGCCCGGTGGTGGAGCGCCTCGTCCGCTACCAGCCCTTCTTCCCGTCGGCCCTCGTCGCCGACCGCGCCTTCCTCCTCTCGGCCGGCGGCTGGGACGAGTGCGCGAACGGCCTCGTCGGCCGCGACTTCGCCACCGCCCTCCGCATCGCCGAGCACGCCCCGCTCGGCATTCTCCGCCGCCCGCTCGTGGACGTCCGGAAGCACGGGACCAACGACTCCCGCGACGTCCTCGCGATGAACCTCGGCGACGCGGAGGTGCTGGACCGTGTGATCCGCGCCCGCCCCTCGCTCGCCCCGCACGCCCGGGCCTTCGGCGACAGCGCGGCGGCGCGGCGGCGCGCGGCGCTCGACACCGCTTTCGCGCGCGGCGACTTCGAGGCGGTGCGCCGCATCGCGACGATGCTGCCGGCGGGCGCGCTGCCGCGCCTCTCCCGCATCAAGCATGCCGTCGCCGGGCTGCCCCCCCCGGTCCGCATCCCCCTCGCCCGCGTCCTCAAGATCGTCGGCACCGTGCGGGGCTGGACACGCCGCGTCGCGCCGGGCGTCAGGTCAGCCCCGGCGTGACCACCGCGTTGCTGTAGCGCCGCGCCGCCGCGCGCCGCCGCAGGGGATCGCGGATGAGCGCGGCGCGAAGGAACGTCATCAGCGGCCCCACCTCCCGCGGGTCCAGGCGG
Organism: Roseomonas sp.; assembly: GCA_964263755.1. Classification (GTDB taxonomy): domain Bacteria; phylum Pseudomonadota; class Alphaproteobacteria; order Acetobacterales; family Acetobacteraceae; genus Roseomonas. Next base: position 6,134 of record CAXVWQ010000014.1, read on the forward strand.
TAGGCCAGCAGCGCGCAGCGCAGCCCGTTGAGCGGCGCCCCGTTCGCGAGCGAGTTCACCGCCATTCCCTTGTATTGCCGCACGAGCGCCCAGCGCATCGGCTTGCGGAAGGCCCGGAGCGTCGGGTCGCCGAACCCCACCTCCTGCGCGCGGGAGAAGGCCCGCGTCAGCCGCGCCCGCCGCGTCATCATGCTCGCCCGCTGCCGCCGCAGCACGTAGAGCGGCTTGTTCGTCGCGATCACCCGGTTCGCCGCCGCGAGCCGGACGAGGAGGAGCCAGTCCTCGCCGTAGAGCAGCCCCTCGTCGAACAACCCCGCCCGTTCCAGCGCCGCCTTCGGCGCGAGCAGCCCGCCGAGGTGCCGCCACGTATCGATCACCCCCCGCGCCGCGTGGACAGGGTCCCAAGCGTACCAGCCGCCGCCGAGAGGACGTCCCCCGTCGGCCAGCGGAAGCGGGTGCGCGTCCGCGCGCGCGTCGCCCGGCAGGAGTTCCTCGAAGCCGCCGAGGATGAGGTCCCCCGGTTCCGCGGGCGCCGCGAGCCGTGCGGCGAGGCTTCCGGGCGGCCAGAGGTCGTCGGCATCGAGGAACCCGACGCGCTCGCCCCGCGCCGCCCGGATGCCCGCGTTGCGCGTGCCCGCCGGCCCCATGTTGCGGGCGTTCCGCAGCAGCCGCACGCGGGGATCGGCGGAGAGCGCATCGAGCGCCGCGAGCGTTTCCGCCCGTCGGCTCCCGTCGTCCACGAGGAGGAGTTCGACCTCGCCCCCCTCCTGGGACAGGACGGACTCCGCCGCCGCGCGGAGCATGTCCGCGTCGGTGTCGAAGACGGGGCAGACGACGCTCGTGAGGCTCATCGCGCGGCGCGCCCGCTCGTCCGCCGCACGCCGCACGGCGGCTCAGCCCGGAACACACCCGCTCCGCAGGAAGTGCCATTCGGCATCGGTCAGGGCGTTCCCGGTCTGGAAGCGATAGGCGAGGTATCGGCACCGCCGCTCCGCGAGGACCGCGGGCGACGCGGTCGGCCTCCTCCGCGGAGGTGCCGAAGGACGCCCGTTCGGCGGCGTGCCCTGGGGCGGGAACGCCTCGGGCTCCGTGGCGGGCGGCGGGGGCGCGGGAGGCTCGACGACGACGGGGACGGGCACCACCGGCGGCGCGCCTCCCGCGTCCGTCACGGGGCCGTTCGTGTCCGGTGCGAGGGAAGACACGACCGGCGGGGCCACCATGTCATCCGGAGGCATCGCCCGCCAAAGGGCGGAAGCCGGCAGCATAACCATCAGGACGCCGACGATGATCGCCGCCGCGATCCTCCACCCCGCCCGCGGCGCCGCGCCGCGGGAGCGAGCGGGCGCCTCGGCGCGGCTCGGCGCCAGGAGAACCCGACGGGCTCCCGGGGCGGCCGCCGCCTCCGCGGCGACCGGTCGTGGCACGACCGGCGACGGTCCCGCCGGCGTCGGCACGAGGCGAGACGTTTCCGCGACGACGGGCATTGCCGCGATGACGGGCATTGCCGCGACGGGCCGGGGCACGGGCATCGCCGCCGCGCGCCGGGGCCCGTGGGCCGCGTCGAGCGGCGGCGGCGCGGCCGGGATGTCCGCGCCGTCCGTCGGGGGCTCGCCCCGAGCCACGGACGGCGCGTCGCGGGCGAGGCCCGCGCCTTCCCGCAGCGACGCCGCTTCCTCCACGTCCTCCGCCCGCACGCGGGGCGAGCCGTCGAGGTCCGCGAGCGCGCGCGACGCGTCGGCGAGCATCGCCAGCACGCGCGGAACCCCGCCCGACCGCGCCGCGAGAAGCGCGGCGACCTCGTCGGGGAGGGTGTCCCTCGGCAGTCCCGCATCCTCCAGCCGCCCCGCGAGGAAGGCGGGCACCTCCGAGGGCCGCAGCGGCAGGAGCGACACGTCCAGCGCCCCCGCGGCGAGGAGGGCACGCCCGACCCGCGGGAAGGAGACGCCTGCGAGGACGAGGCCGTCGGTCGCGTCGCGAACGAGCGCGCCCACCGCTTCGGGGTCGAGGCGGTCCGCCTCGTCCACCAGCACGGCCGCGTCGTGCGGGCCGTCCCAGGTCACGCCGTCTCCGCCGCCGATCCAAGTCGCGCTCGGCATCACGACGGGACGACCCTCCGCCCGCAGCACCCGCGCGACCTCCTGCAGCAGCCGCGTCTTTCCCGTGCCGGGCGCCCCCTGCAGCAGCACGATCCCCCCGGACGTGCGGAGCACGGCGAGGACCGCATCCAGCGCCGCGGTCCACCCGGGATGCGCCACTGCACGCGAAACCTTCGCCGCGCGCGGGTAACCCGAGGCCCCATCGATGACGTCCGGCATCGTGAGCGGCAGCATCTCGTTCAGGAAACCGGCTGCCGCTGCCAAGCGAGCGCGCATCCGACGCGGTGGGCGGACCGTAGCCCCCCTGCGAAGCGGGGAAGGGCCCGGGCGGCGGCGCCGTCCGGTTTCCGACACGCACCTGCCACGATCATGCCCGATGGCCGTCCTAACCCCTCAGCCCATTCGACGACCTGTCCGGTCGGATCGTTCCCGCCTGCCATGAGCGGCTCCTTACGGACGGCGAATGGTGGTAATGCCAACTTTTGTTAATCCACCGACGCACATGAGCGTTAGTGGCCGGAGCCGAAGGGTCACGATCGGAAATGGTGCACGCCATCGCACGCAAGCTGCAACAGTTCACGAAACTCTCGCAGGACGACAAGGAAGCGCTCGACCGCCTCGCGACCTCGCGCGTGCGCCGCATGGGCGCGCGGGAGGACATCATGCGGGAGGGCGACGCGCCGCGCGAGATGAACCTCATCCTCACGGGTTGGGCATACCGCTACAAGCAGCTGGAGGATGGCCGGCGTCAGATCGTCGCCTTCTTTCTCCCGGGCGACCTCTGCGACCTCAATTCCTTCATCCTGAGGGAGATGGATCACTCCATCGGCACGCTCACGCCCGTGACCTTCGCCGAGATCTCCCGCGCGAATCTCGAAGAGGTGATGATGGGGCATCCCCGCCTCGTGCAGGCGCTCTGGTGGGAAACCCTCGTGACGACGGCGATCTTGCGCGAGTGGACGATGAACCTCGGGCAGCGCAGCGCCCTCGAACGCATGGCGCACCTCCTCTGCGAGCTGTTCCTCCGGCTGCGTGCCGTGGGGCTGACGGACGGCGACACGTGCGAGCTGCCCGTCACGCAGGCGGAACTCGCCGAGGCGACAGGCCTCTCCGCCGTGCACGTCAACCGCACGCTCCAGGAACTCCGCGGCAGCGGCCTCATCGTGCTGAAGGGGCGCACCCTTCGCATCCCGAACCTTGACGTCCTTCAGGATACGGCGCTTTTCAACCCGAACTACCTTCACCTCGACAGGGAGGGGCGCCACCTGGATGCGAACGACTAGGCCGGATCATCATCGGGCGGTCACGGACGCCGACGACCGGCCGGCCGTCCGTCACCTGCGGGACGACCGGGGCCGGTCATGAGGGGCGTCGCGGCGCCGGGACTTCTCGACCCGTTCTTCGCCCTCTCCACGGAACTCCTCGCCATCATCTCCCTCCGTGATGGGACCTGGGTCCGGGTCAATCCGGCGCTGCTTCACCTCCTCGGGTGGGGGGAGGAGGCCGTCAGGGGCCAGCCCGTGGCGTTCCTCATCCACCCGGAGGACGTCGCTTCGCTGAGGGTAACGTGGACGGATCCCGCCCATGCGCCGTCTCCCATCCGCGAGACGCGGGTCCGGCGCAGCGTGGGCGACCATCGCCGGATCGCCTGGTTCGGCAGCGGCCCGTCCGAGGACGGGTTGATCCACCTCATCGGCCGCGACGTCACGGATCGTCCCCACGGAGCGTCGAGGCCCGACGAGGGAACGGACCAACGGCGCCCGGAGGCCGCCGGTGCCGTGCCGCTCCTTGCGGAAGTGCAGCACCGCACGCGCAACACGATCGGCGTCATCCGCGCCATCGCCCGCCGCACGGCGCGGACGAGCGAGACGGTGGACGCCCTCGCCGCGCACCTGGACGGGCGCATCGGCGCCTTCGCCCGCGTCCAGAGCGCGGTCATGCGGGAGCCTTCCGGCGGGTTGAGCCTTCCGTTGCTCGTCGCCGACGAGCTTGCCGCGGTCGCCGCCCGCGAGGGCGACTTGGTGGACATCATCGGCCCGCCGGTCCGGCTGCGCCCGAAAGCCGCCGAAACCTTCGGCCTCGCGGTTCACGAGCTCGCGACGAATGCGGTGGAACACGGCGCGCTCGCCGCACCGGAGGGCCGGGTCGGGGTTACCTGGACCGTCGGAACGGATGGCGGGGAAAGCCATCTCCTCTTCTGTTGGCGGGAGAGCGGGCTACGCGATCCGCCGCGCCCGCCGACGCGCCGGGGCTTCGGCATGGAACACCTGGAACGCACGCTCGCCTACGAACTGCAGGCGACGACGCGCTGGGCCCTCCATCCCGCAGGCCTCGTCTGCGAGATAGATGTTCCGTTCGGACAAGGCATCACCCATGCCGGACTGAGCATGTGAGCCTTCGCCGCAGCGTCCCGTGAAGCGTGACCGTCCCATGAAGTGGCGGACATGCGTTGCCGCGTCGCCCGCCGGTCCCGTGCGTCAGCGCTGCGGGTCGCCGTCGGCCATGCCACGAAACTCCTCCGGTCCCCCGGACGACGCGTGCGGGAGCGTGGCCGCCTCGGCGCCGGGAACCGTGTTTGCACCGGGCACCATCGCCCGGACCTGACTTCACGGCGAGCGAAGCTCCCCCTCGGAGGCACGATCGATGCGGATCGCGATGATCGGCGCGGGCTATGTCGGGCTTGTCTCGGGGGCGTGCTTCGCGGAGTTCGGGGTCGAGGTCTGCGTGGGGGACACGGATGCCGACAAGGTGACGGCGCTGCGGGCCGGGCGCGTGCCGATCTACGAGCCGGGGCTGGAGGATCTCGTCGCCGAGAACGTGGCCGACGGCCGGCTGACCTTCACCACCGACCTGTCGGAGGCGGTGGCCGGGGCGGACGCGGTGGTGCTGCTGACCGAGTGGAACGAGTTCCGCGCCCTGGCCCCCGAGCGCCTGCGGGCGGCGATGCGGGGCGACGCCGCGCTCGACCTCCGCAACGCCTGGGACCCCCAGGCCTTCCGCGAGGCCGGGTTCCGCTACGAG
>CAXVWQ010000015.1:0-2518 GCA_964263755.1 Roseomonas sp.
TCTGCGCGGGCGGGCGGGGGGGGGTTGGGGGCCCCCCCGGGGGCGCTCGGCGGCCCCCCCCACCCCCCCCGCCCGACGGCATTGCTTCTACGGAAGTGGGGTCCAGGGGGCTCAGTCCCCTGGCGGATGGAGGTCTGGAGGAAGGCAGCGCCTTCCTCCAGGGCCACAGGCACGACCCCCCGAGGAGGTCAGGACGAGGCCCGGGCAGTATCAGACCACCCGGTCGGGCGCGCAGGCGGCGGCTGCGGTTTCCGCCGCCGTGGGGTGGCGCAGCACCCGCAGCGGTCCGTTGCCTGGTGCCTCGATCAGGCCCATCCGGGCGAAGGCGGCGAGCCAGCCGTCCATCGGCCAGAAGCCGTGGCGCGCGCGGAAGCGGGTGGCGTTCGCCACGATGTCCGCGAAGTGGCTCAGCGGCGGGTCGTGGGCCGCGTGGTGCTGGTGGAAGGCGAGGGTCGCGGCGGTGAACAGCAGCGGCACCCCCGCGTCGCGCGCGCGGAAGGCGAAGTCCGTGTCCTCCCCGCCGTAGCCCGTGAAGCCTTCGTCGAAGCCGCCGATCCGGTCGAAGGTCGCGCGGCGCACCGCGAAGGCGAGGGACCAGAACAGGCCGGTGTTCGCTTCCCGCCGCATCCCCGTCGCGGGGAAGTGCCGGACGGGATGGCGGCGGCCGAGGGTGCGGAGGGCGTCCTCTCCCTCGTCCCCCGCGCCGGGGGGGAGGTAGAGGACCTCCGGACAGATCAGCGCGTCCTCCGCCGCAACGTCCGCCGCCAGCGCCGCGACGAGCCCGGCGGCCGGGATGCAGTCCACGTCGAGGAAGACGAGGATCCCCGCCCCCGCCAGCCGCGCCGCGGCGTTGCGGGCCGCCGCGAGCGGCAGCCCGGGCGACGGCACGCGGTGGTGCACCACGGGGAAGGGAAGGGACGGGACCGCCACCGGCGCCTCCCCCATGTCCACGACCACCAGCCGGTCGGGGTGCCGTGCGTTCCGGGCCAGTCCCTCCGCCACCCGGCGCAGGTGCCCCTCCCGCCCCTTCACGAGGGTGAGGACGGCGACGCCCGGTTCCGTCATGCTCAGCCCCTCCCGCGCGTCCGGGACGGGCGCATATGGGCGGCGCCATATCAGCGACGATGGGCGGCGGCGAGGGATGACGATGGACGGGATGACGAGGGCCGGGCAGGGGACCGGCGCGGAGGCGCGCTACAGCGGCGTCGCCCAGGCGCTGCACTGGATCACGACGGCCGCGCTGTTCGTGATGCTGCCCTTCGTCTGGGTGGCGGAGAACTTCCCCGAAGGTCCGGTGCGGGTGTTCTGGTACCTCCTCCACGAATCCGTGGGAATCTCGATCTTCCTCCTCGTCCTCGCGCGGCTCACCTATCGCTTCGCCCACCCGCCGCCGGCCGCCCCGGCGACCGAGGGGCCGGTGCTGCGCCTGATGTCGCGGGCGAACCACTGGGGGCTCTACGCGGTGCTGCTGGTGATGCCGGTGACGGGCTACCTCATGGCCGGGAACGGGCAGCCGGTCCCGTTCTTCGGGCTGTTCTCCCTTCCCGGACTGCCGAAGAACGACCCGGTGGGGGTGTTCGCGAACCGGGTGCACGTCTACTCGCAGTTCGTGGTCTACACCCTCGTGATCCTGCACGTGGCGGGCACGGCGTGGCACGTGGCGGTGCGTCGGGACGGGCTGCTGGACCGGATGCTGCCGGTGCAGGACGGGGGGCGCAGCGGCGCTGGTTGAGGAGCGGACGTGGGGAACGTCGCGACCGGACATCTGTTCATGGGATGGGATGGTGCCCGGGGGCGGAGTCGAACCACCGACACTGCGATTTTCAGTCGCATGCTCTACCAGCTGAGCTACCCGGGCCCATGGCGGCGCATCCGCGCCGCCGGTCGAGGCGCGGGGAGATAGACGACGCCCCGCGCGGTGTCGAGGGGCCCGTGAACGGTCAGCGCGACCGTTCCTCCTCCGTCTCCTCCTCCACCGGTTCGGCCGGGATCGCGTAGCCCCCGCCGAGCCAACGTCCCAGGTCCACGGTCCGGCAGCGGGGGGAGCAGAAGGGCCGCGCCCCGTCCCGCGCCGGACGGCCGCAGACGGGGCAGGGGGTCTCGGCCGCGTTCGTCATGCCATGTCCTCCACCGCCTCCTCGCCCGGCGGCACCGCGGGGTCGGCCAGGAGGGAGATGGGATGGCCCGTCGCCCCCGCGTAGTCCCGCAGCGCCTCCGGCACGGCCCGCAGCGCCGCGATCACCCGGGGATGCGCCCGCAGCGAGAGCCGTGCCCCGGGCCGTACCGCCGCCTCCCGCACCGCCCGCCGCAGCCCTGCCAGCCCGTGGGTGAGGGGGGAGGGCGGCGATCCCACCACCTCGTGCCAGGGCGGGTGGACCCGCGTGCGGACCAGCTCCAGCAGCCCCAGCCCGGTGACGCCGACCACGCGCAGCAGCGGGTCGCCGCCCGCCGCCCGCCGCAGCGCCGGCAGCGCCGCCGCGCGCGACCTCACCGTTCCGCCCGCGAGGTCCAGCAGGAT
>CAXVWQ010000016.1:0-3392 GCA_964263755.1 Roseomonas sp.
CCCTCACCACCCTCCTCGTCCAAACCCCGGACCCAACCACCACTATCATCGAGACCTGCCCCCCCCCCCGCGCCCCCCCCCCCCCCCCCCCCCCCCCCCCCCCCCCCCCCCCCCCCCCCCCCGGGGGCCCCCCCCCCGCCCCCGCGCCCCCCCCCCCCCCCGGCCCCCCCCCCCCCCCCCCCCGGGGACATTCAGAAAAACAGATCGCGGGGGTCCGGGGGCCCCGTTGGGTCCCCGGTGGTGGGGTCTGGGGAGGCAAAGCCTTCCCAGGGCAACCCGCGCTACTCCGCTCGGACGTTCGCGGCCCGCACCGCCTGTCCCCAGCGGTCGAGTTCCGCGACGACGTGGGCCGTGTACCAGGCACGGCTGCGGGGCGGGGGGACGGCGCCGAAATCGGCGAGCCGGGAGCGGACGTCCTCCGTGGCGAGGGCTTCGAGGGCGGCGGCGTTCATGCGGTCGGCGATGGCGTCCGGCAGGTTCGGGGGGCCTGACAGGCCGAACCAGGTGGGCCCGGTCATGCGGGGGTAGCCGAGTTCGGCGAAGGTGGGGACCGCGTCCCATCCAGGGGTGCGGGTCTCCGAGTTGATGGCGAGGAGGCGGACGCGCTCGTTGCGCCCGGCCTCCGCGAGCGAGGTGATCATCGCGTCCACGTTGCCCGCCATGAGATCGGCGATGCCGGGGCCGCCGCCGCGGTAGGGGACGTGGGTGAGGTCCGCGCCCGTCAGCGCCGCGAGCGTCGTGGTGAGGACGTGGGAGGTGGTGCCGATGCCGGGGGAGGCGACCGTGACGCCGGGCCGCGCCCGCGCGTGCGCGACGAAGCCCGCGAGGTCGCGGATGGGGGAGAGGGCGTTGATGACGAGGAGGGAGGGGATGTCGGCCAGCAGCGCGAGGTGGGTGAAGTCGCGGATCGGGTCGTAGGGGATGCGGGCGTAGACGTTCGGGCCGACGGCGTGGGCGGCGATGTTGGACATGACGAAGGCGTGACCGTCGGGCGGGGCCTTGGCGACGAGATCGGAGCCGACCGTGCCGCCGGCGCCGGCGCGGTTCTCCACCACGACCGGCTGGCCGAGGGTCTGCGACATGCGGCCGGAATAGACACGCGCGACGACGTCGGTGGCGCCGCCGGGCGGGAAGGGGACGATGAAGCGCATGGGGCGGGAGGGCCACGTCGGCTGCGCGAGGGCGGGGGCGGCGAGGAGGGCCGGGAGGGCTAGGAGCGGGCGGCGGCGCATCGGCGGGGTTCCTCGGGTCATCGTGACGTCCGTGGCAAGCGTCACTCCACCCGGGCGGCGTCGCGCAGGCCGCTGATCATGGAGGTGCGGAGCAGGTGGTCGCGCAGCCGGGGGCGGTCGTCGCAGAGGGCCTGCATGTCCGCCAGCATCGCCCGGCGTCGGGCGGGATCGGTCTCGCGCATACGGGCGCGGTTGCGGTCGGCCTGGGCGAGGATCTCCCGCTCCGCCACGGGGCGGCGGCGGCGGGTGTAGCGGTCGAGCGTCGCGTCGTCGGCCTCCCCGCGCAGCACGGGGAGGAGGGTGGCGGCGAGTTCGAAGGCGTCGTGGATGCCGCCGTTCATCCCCATCCCGCCGGAGGGGGAGTTCAGGTGCGCCGCGTCGCCCGCCAGCACCAGCCGGCCGCGGCGGTAGTCCGGGGCGATGCGCTGGTGGATGCGGTAGGGGCGGAGGTCCGGCACGTCGTAGGGCGCGGGCTTGGGGTGGATGGCCTGGAGCTTCCGCTCGATGGTCTCGGGGCGCAGGGCGTCCTCCACCGTCTCGCCGCGCGCGGGGTAGAGCGAGGCGCGCCATTTGCCGGGCACGCGAAGAAGCGAGAACGTGCCGGAGAAGGCGGGGTCGTTCGTCCAGACGTAGTTCACGTTGGACAGTCCCTCCAGCACCTCGTGGAAGGGAAAGGGCGTGGTCGCGAGGATCGTCGTCTCCGGATAGGTGTCGCCAGGGAAGTCGAGGTCCATGGCGCGGCGAACGACGGAGCGGGCGCCGTCGCATCCGACGATGAATTCGGTGTTCAGGGTCTCGCCGGTTTCGAGGGTGACGGTGCCATCGCCGTCCACCGCCGCCACGGGCGTCCCGAAACGGACCGTGCCGGCGGGAAGCAGCGCCAGCAGCAGGTGGGACAGCTTGTGCTGCTCCGCTTGCAGCCGGTGCGGGAAGGCGGTGTCGTCGGACAGGACCGAGAGGTCGAAGACCGCGCGTTCCCCTGTCTCGTGCAGGCGGATCTGCCAGGTGGGCGTGACCAGCCCCAGCGCGATCAGCGGGCGCGCGACGCCGAGCGTGTCGAGCATGTCGAGCGTCGGCGGATGCAGCGTGGAGGCGCGGAGTTCCTCGGCGATCGCCGGCGCGGCCTCGAACACGGAGGGGATGAAGCCGGCGCGGTGGAGGAGGACGGCGAGGGTCAGCCCGACCGGGCCGGCGCCGATGATCGCGACCTGGGGCACGCAGCGTCCTCGTCCGTGGCGGATGCCTTCTGGCGCAGCGGCGCGATCCGCGCCAGGGATGCGGCATGTCCCCCGAATACGCGCCCCGCGGCCTGATCGGCGTGCTGACGCCGCAGGCCAACACCACCGTCGAGCCGGAGCTGCGCGTGCTGCTGCCGCCGGGGGTGGCGATGCTGAACGCGCGGATGACCTCGTCCCAACCGACGATCGTCGGGCGGCTGCTGGACTACCTCCGGGACCTCGAAGGGGCGGTGGCGCAGTTCGCCAACGCGCCGATCGGGGCGTTGGCCTTCGCCTGCACCGGCGCGTCCTACTTCGCCGGCGTCGAGGAGGAGGGAGCGATCGTGGCGCGGATGGCGGCGGCGCGCGGCGTGCCGGTGGTGACGACCGGACACGCGGTGCGGGACGCGCTGCGGGCGTTGTCGGCGCGGCGGATCGGCCTCGTCTCGCCCTATCCGGACGACCTGACGCGGGCGGCGATCGCCTACTGGGAGGCATCGGGCTTCGAGGTGGTCGGCGTCTCCGGATCGGTGCTGCGCGAGGGCGCGTTCCATCCGATCTACGCGATGGATGGGGCGGGTGCGACGGCGGCCCTGGAGGCGCTGGATCCGTCCGGGCTGGACGCCGTGGTCATGCTCGGCACGGGGATGCCGACGCTGCCGCCGATCCTGGCGCACGGGCAGATCGGCGGCGCGCCGGTGCTGTCCTGCATGACCGCGCTGGCGTGGCGGAGCGTGGAGGCAGTGACGGGCGGCGCGGCGGATGTCGCGAGCCTGGAGGGATGGATCGGCGGACGGGACTGGGCCGCCCGTCACCGCGCCCTCACCTGACCGGTGCTTTCGGAACGCGGTCCAGGGGCGCGTCCGCCCCTGGGGGGTGGGAGGCGCGGAGGGAGGGCGAAGCCATACCTCCGAAAGCGCTAATCCGCGGCGATCCGAAGGCC
>CAXVWQ010000017.1:0-10477 GCA_964263755.1 Roseomonas sp.
TTCCCCGCCGCCTCGCCGCCCGCCCGCCTCGCCACCGGCACCGCCGCGATCGGTTCCCCGGTGCCCGTCGCGTCCCGCGCCGGGGCCAGCGGGGGCACCGCCGCGCCCACCCCACCGGCGCGGACGATCCCGTCGCCGCCGGACGGCGCACCGGATGCCGCGACCCACCGCGCCGCCGGCAGCCCCGCCTCCCACCGCAACGCGTCGAGGTAACGCAGCGCCGCGGGCGGCACCGCCGGGCCGCCCTCGGCCGCCGCCAGCGCCGCCGACGGCATGATGCCCCGGCGGAACCCCACCGCCACGAAGTGCGCGTAGAGGTCGCCCTCCGCCGGCTGCCCGCTCTGCCGCGCGTAGTGGGCGCGGTCGAACCAGGGGTTCGGCGCCCGCGTGCCCCGGTGCAGGAGGTAGTCGGCCAGCGCCTTCGGCCCCGGCCCGGCCCCGTAGCGGCGCCGGTACCACCGTTCGTCGAAATGGATGCCCGGGGCCACCCCGTCGGTCCCATCCGCGTCGAGGAAGTGCAGCAGCGCCCCTTTGGCGGAGGGAAGCTCCGCCTCCGCCGCGTAGCCCACCGGGTCGAACAGCAGGTTGGGCCGCGCCCCCGCCGCCTCCCCGCGTCGGATGTAGTCGAGGATCGGCGGCATCCCCCGGTCGAACTCGTCCCCGTGCACGGTCCGGTAGCGCGCCGCGTCGAACAACCCGGACCGGGCGATCGCGAGGTAGGCGTTGACGTCGTCGAACCCGCCCGCGAGGTCGCCGTCCGGCGCCGCCAGCGCCATCTCCAGCACGTCCCGCACCCCGATCGGATCCCGCGTCACCCGCAGCCGGTCGCCCGTCTCGCGGAGATGGAAGGTCAACTCCTCGTCCGGCGCGGCCCGGGCGTGCCGGCGCAGCGCCGTCAGGTCGAAGCGGCTCCACCCCATGAGGAAGCCGCCCTGGGTGAGGCGCCCGGTGACCGCGTCCATGTCCGGCCGGTCCATCATCGGGTGGGCCTCGGCCAGCACCGCCCCGTTCCCCGATGGGTCGCCCAGCCGCGCCTCGATCACCGGCGGCACGCCGGGCGCCGCGTGGTCCAGCACCCAGCCGCGGATCCCGGCGCGCGGGTCCACGTAGTCCACCGCCGCCGCGAAGCGCTGCCCCTCCGACAGGTAGGTCAGGACGGTCCCGGGCACGCGCGCGACGTCATCCATCGGCGCGGCGGCCGCGGGAAGGTCGCGCTCCGGGCCCGCGATCGGGCCAACCACGCCGGCCGGCCCGCCCGAGGCAGGCAGGACCGAGGCAGGCAGGACCAAGGCAGGCAGGACCACGGCAGGCAGGACCACGGCGGGAAGGCGCGCCGGCGGGGCGGGTCATGCGTCGTGCGGACCGGGCGCGGGCGGCCCCGGGGACGGGGCGCGGGGCGGCGCGGCGGCCCGGTCACCGGTGGCCGTCATGCGGGGAGGCTACGCGAAACGACCACGTGCGGGAAGGTCGCGCGCGCCGCCCGTCCCCACCCCGGGCCCAACCCCTAGGCCGCGTAACCGAACAGTCGCAACTCGTCCCGCAGCAGGTCGTCCAGCGCCGCGATCGTCGCCGTGTCCAGCTTCTCCCGGTGGTCCCCCGGCGTCACCTTCCGCACGAAGGCCGTCGGGTTCTCCTCGGCCGGCATCACGTCCGCCCAGCCGAGGATCTGGTCGAGCTGCACCTCCGACACCCCCCACCCCCAGTGGTCGCAGACGTCCCGCAGGAACCAGCGCTTGTCGATGATCGCCCGCTCGTAGCGATAGAGCCGCAGGCCCGGGTGCCGCAGGAACGGCGCGTAGTGCCGCAGCGTCGCGCGGAACCCCGGCGCCATCCGCAGCACGTATTCCGCGACCGAGGCCCGCAAGGCCCGCCGCCGCTGTTCCAGCATGTGCTCCCGCGCCTCCCCCTCCTCCGGGATGGAGTGGGAATAGGCGTTGGAGAAGTACTCGCTCACGAGCGCGTCCCGCGGGTCGCGCACCAGCAGGACGGACCGGCTCCGCCGCACGAGCGGATGGTCCTCGATCCCGAGGGGCGCGTCGCGGAACCCGCCGAACACGTTGCCGCCGTGCAGCAGCCCCCCCATCGCCGGGTCGCTCTGCCACGCGCCCACGCCGACCCCCTTCCCGAAGAGCATCCCCGCGACGTCCACGTACTGCACGTCGTTCATGCGCGCGAGCGAGGTGACCATCGCGTTCATGATGGACGACCCGGACTTCCGCACCCCGTAGAGGAAGAAGGCCGGGCGCCCGTCGTCCCGGCGCACCTCGAACGGCACCCCGGCGAAGGTGAGGGTCGCGAGGTCCGTCATCCCGTGCTGGCTCCCCTCGTGCCCGTTCCGCGTCGCATCCATCCCGCGGCCCGTCGTCCCACGGCCCGTCGTCCCGCGGCCCGTCGCCGCCCGGCGGGGCGGCGGGGGCCCGCGGGTCGCCGGCGCGGGACCTCATGCACCCCTTCTTCACGCTCCTTCGCGCCGCGGCAAGACCGTCGCCGATGATGGCTCCCAGCGGGCCCTGCGGCCCGGGGCGGGCGGGCCGGGGCGGCGGGCGGCAATGCCCGTCGCCACCTCCGCGACCTCTCGTCGCCCCGCGCGTTGCCGGGGGATGGCGCGGAGGGTCGGACCCACCCGGCGCCAGGGAGCCCCGGATGACCGCCCACCCCCGCGCCAGCCGCCGCGCCCTCCTCCTCGGGGTGCCCGCCCTCCTCCTGGCGGGCCGCGCCCTCGCCCAGCGGAGCGGCGGGGCCGGCGTCGCGGGGCCGCCTTTCGCGGGCCTCTACGCCACCCCCCCGCCCCTCTTCGACTCCCGCCGATCCCTCCCCGACACGGCCTACGAACCCGGCGGCGCGTCCGGGGTCTACGTCCGCCTCGTCTGGTCCCAGGTCGCCCCGCGCTTCGGCGGCTACGACCTGTCCCTCCTCGACCGCGAACTCAGCCGCGCCGTGGCCGCGGGCAAGACCGTCTCCCTCTCCGTCATCGCCGGCGGCTACGCCCCGCCCTGGCTCGCCTCCCGCGGGATCCGCACGCTCCGCTTCGACCTCGGCCGCGGCGGCGCCAACCGCGCCTGCCTTCCCGTCGAGATGGGCGTCCCCTGGGACCCCGCCTACCGCGCCGCCTTCCTCGACCTCTGGTCCGCCATCGCCGACCGCGTCCGCGCCACCCCCGGCGCCCGCGACGCCCTGCGGATCGTCAAGCTCACCGGCGTGAACCGCCTGACGGAGGAACTCCGCCTCCCCGCCGACACCGGCGTCCGGGACGACGTGTGCGGCCGGAACGACGACACGGCGATCCTCCTCCGCGCGGGCTACCGACCCTCCGTCGTCGTGGACGCCTGGACCCGGATCGCCGAGGGCATCGCGGGCCGCTTCCCGGACCAGCTCCTCGCCCTCGATATCCTCGAACGCAACGACTTCCCCCCGGTGGACGAGTCCGGCGCCACCACCCGCGACCCCCCGGTGAAGCGCGCGATCATCGCGGAGGGCGAGCGCCGCTTCGGCCGGCGCTTCGCCGTGCAGTGGAACGGCCTCACCGCCGCCGGCCCCCTGTCCGAGACGGTGCTGGACGCCGCCCGTCGCGGCACGATCATCGGCTGGCAGAGCAACGCCTTCCGGGGGACCGCGGGCGCCGGCTGCAACGCCGCCCGCCGCGCCCGCCCGGAGGATTGCGACGAGGACGGCTTCGCCGCCCTCCTCCGCCGCGGCACCGACACCGGCGCCGCCTACATCGAGGTCTGGGCCCCCGACGCCGCCCGCTTCCCCCGGGCGGTCGCGGAGGCCGAGGCCGCCCTGGCCCGCCGGGTCCGGTAGGACCGTCCCGCATGGCCCCGTCCCTCCTCGTCATCGGCACCTCCAACACCCTCCGCCGCGGCGGCTTCCCCGCCTTCCTCTCCACCCTCCGCCCGGACCTCCCCCTCCGCATCGAGGGCGTGGGCGCCACGCCGAGCGTCCTGCTGCCCTACGTCGTCGCGGACACGAACCTCGACGGGATCACCCACGTCGCCGTGGACACCCTCGTCAACGACGCCTCCCTCTCAGCCGCACGCCGGGCGGCGGACGAACCCTCGGAGACGATGCTCTTCGAGACCCTCGACTGGCTCCGCGCCGCGGGGGTGGTCCCGATCCTCCTCCTCATGCCCCAGACGAACGCCGCCGGCGCCGTCCCGGCCCTTCGCGCCCGCCGCCTCGCCTTCGCCGCCGATCGCGGCATCCCCGCCGTGGACGGCCACGCCATCGTGGAGGCGATGGCCCGCGAATCCGGCCTCGACGAAGCCGCCCTGTTCTTCGATTCCCAGCACCCCGGCTGGCCGGTCGCCCTGGTCCTCGCCGGCCGCCTCCTCGCCGCGATGGACGCGACGGAAGCCCGGGCGACGGGATGTCCCACGCCGCCCTACCCCTACCTCCGCCTCCCGCTCCCCGCGCCCGCGCCGGTCGAGCGCGCCACCTCCCTCCTCGCCGAACGCTACGCCCCCCTCCGGCCCGGGGAGGCCGTGACCCTCGACGTGGGGGAGGACGCGACCCTCGTCGGCTTCGCGATGAACCGCGCCCGCAGCCGCGGCACCCTCACGATCACGGCCGAGGGCGGCACCGCCCAGGACGACCTCGGCACCGTCGCCGCCGCCGGCGAGGACGCGCCGGACGCGGGCGGCCGCGACCACGTCCACGTCGTCGCCTCCCTCCCCACCCCGCTGCCCGGCCGCTCCTTCCGCTTCGCGATGGCGGACGGCGAGGCGGAGATCGGCGCGGCCGTCCTCCGCCGCGGCGCCTTCCCGCCGCGCGCCGCGCTGCCGGATCACCTCCCCGGCCGCGCCCCGCCCCTGCCCCCGGCCGACGCCGCCATCGCCCAGGCCGCCGCGATGGCGCGGGAGGCCGCCGGGGGTCACGCCGCCGCCCGCGCCTTCCGCCGCCACTTCGTGACCACGCCGCCGCTGTGGGACCGCCCCGCCCCGCAGATCGCGCGCATCGTCGCCCAGGCGGGGATCGCGCTCGGCGATCCCGGCGGCGCCGGCCGCGTCCTCCTCCAGGCCACCGCGGCCTTCCCCGAGGTCGAGGCCCTGCAGGACCACCTCACCGAACTCGCCCGCCGCCGTCGCCGCACCCGGCCGGACCCGCCCGCGGGGGCGTGAGGCGGGGCGCGTCCTACGCCCCCGGCGGCGGCCCCACGCCCCAGGTGAGCCGCGCGGTGAACGCGCCGCCGCCGGTCCGCCGGATGACGTAGTCCTCCGTCTTCGCCGGCCCCGCGAGGTGCAGCGCCCCGAGCGGCACGTGGGGCGCGCTCGGCTCGCAGAACGCGCCGGCCGCGTCGCTCCACATCGGCGGGCCACGGTCGCAGATCCAGTTGAACCGCGGCGCCAGGATCGCCGCCTCCAGCCGCCCGCGCCCCCCGAACCCGCCCGCCGTCACCCGGTTGAGCGCGAACTGGTCGTGCGGCGCCGCCTTGCCGGACCGCTTCACCGCGTCCCCGTAAGCCGCCGCCCAGGCGTCCCAGTGCGGCGCCGTGTCGGTGAGGCAGAACATCCCCGCGTTCACCGGCAGCGCCCGGAACAGCCAAGCCCCGTCCAGCGCCCCGAAGCCGAGGAAGAGGTGCTTCGCCATCCAGGCCTGGAGCCACGCCTGGAAGCGGTAGTCCGGGGAGCGTTCATGGGCCACCGCCAGCCCCTTCGCCGCGGCGCCGTCGAGGAAGGCCGTCGCCCCCTCCCGCCGTTGCAGCCAGGCGTCGCCATCCACCCAGAAGTAGCGCCGGAAGCCCGGGAAGTAGTCCCGCAGGAAGGGCCGGGCGAGGTAGCCGAGGTGGTGCACCGGCACCGTCCCCTTCTCGATGCCGAGGTGCCCCTGCGGTGCGCCCATCTCGGCCCCGTGCGCCGCGAGCCACGCCCGGTCCTCCGCATCCAGCCCGAGGTCGATCACCCGCAGCGGCACCGCCTCGAACCCCCGCAACGCGCGGAGCGAGCCGACCATGCCGCGGAGCAGCCCCATGAAGGCGGAATCCCCCGCCGTCACCACCACGGTGTCCCGCGGCGCCGCGTCGCTCATCGCATCCTCCCCGTCATCGCCGCACCTCGTCCCCGGCCGCGCCCCGGCCCCGGCCGCGCCAGGGCACGACGGCCCCCGGCCCGGCACCCGGCCCCGTGCCGCCCGGCCTCACGTCCCCGTCGTCCGGCGGCGCCCGCGCATCATCCGCGCGGCGATCCCCACGATCCGCCGGAACAGCGCGGGCCGCGCCGCCATCAGCATCAGCGGCCACAGCACCGCCCCGAGGGCGATCTGCGCGGCGAGGATCTGCCCCACCGGCCGCGCCGCCAGCGCCGCCCCGAGCAGCCAGACCAGCCCCGCCATCATCCCGGACAGCGCCGCGAGTTTCCACAGCCCCCGCGCCTGCCGCCGGGGCGGGATGCCCGCCGCCCGGGCCAGCGCCATCACCTCCAGCGGCAGCGCCAGGAGCGACCGGCCCGCGTAGACCGCCACCGCCCAGGGCAGCGACACGATCCCCAGCAGCGGGATGACGAGCGTCGCCGGGGTTTCCGCCAGCCGGATCCCCAGCACCTCCCGCGGTCGCCCGAGCGCCGTCAGTGCGGGCATCGCGAACAACCGGGCGAAGTGCAGCATCGCCATCACCGCGAGGATCGCCACGAGCGGCGCCGCCGGCCGCCACCGCGCCCCGAACACCGCCTCAACCAGCGCCGGCGCGCAGGCGGCCAGCCCGGCGAAGATCGGGAAGGTGACGGCGCAGGTGAGTTCCGTCGCCCCGAGCCACGCCGCCCGGAACGCCCGCGGCCGGCCCTGGAGCCACGCGAAGAGCGGCAGCGCCGGCCCCGTCAGCGCCCCGCCCACCGTGACCCGCAGCATCTCGACCATCCGGGTCGCGAGCGACATCTGCCCCGCCGCCTCCGCCCCGAGCACGGCCCCGACCTGCAGCGCGATGACCCGGTGGGTGATCCATTCCGTCGCCAGCGCCCCCGTCGCCGGTCCCCCGAAGACCGCGAGGTCCCGCGCCTCGGCCCAGGCCCGCCGGAAGCGCGGCCGGTCCGCCGCCCCCCACCACAGGATCGCGGCCGAGAGCCAGATCTGGAGGAGGTGCTGCGCCACCATGCTCCACACCCCCGCCCCCGCGACGGCGAGCGCGATCCCCGCGACGAACGCCACCGCCCGCGCGACGAGGGAGCGGGCCGCGAGGGAGCGGAACCGGAACTCCCGCCGGTTCCGCGCGATGAGCGCGGAGGCCAGCCCGGCGGCGGGGAGCGACATCGCCATCCAGGCGAGGACGAGGAGGAACTCGTCGGATTCGAGCACCGAGGCGAGGATCGGCTCCCCCACCCAGATCACCGCCGCCATCATCACGCCGAGCGCCGTGGAGACGGTGAAGGCAGCGTCGAAGTGCCGGTCCTCCGCCCCGGGGCGCTGCACCAGCGCGTCGTGGAACAGCATCTCCACCGGCAGCGACAGGATCTGCACCACCCCCAGGGCAAGCGCCGCCATCCCCACTTCCGCGGGCGTCAGCAGCCGCGCGAAGACGATGAGCGCGACGACGGAGAGGATGGTGAGCCCCCCGCCCTCCAGCGCCGACCACATCAGCGCGCGACCACGTGACGGTGGGGGCGACGGGGGGGACGAGGAGGGGCCGCCGGGGGCGACGGGGGCGTCGGGCGCGGCCGGGGGCTCCTCGTGCGGTGGGACGGCGTGGGCCGGGTGGGTTCGCATGATCCGGGCCGGAATGTCGCACGTCACGGGAAACGCGACGTGAACGAGACCGATTCGGCCGCCGGAACGTGGCACGGAACGACCGGCGCGTGTAGCGTTTCCCCGCGCGGCGCCGGTTGGGGGGCCATCCCGGGGGGCCGTCGCGCGAGCCGGAAGGGGGGCCGGGATCCTGCGCGTCGCGCTGGTGGACCCATCGCTGTTCACGCTGCCCTACGACGCCGCGCTGCTCCGCGCGCTCGGCGCCGCGGGGCACCGCGCGACCCTGCACGCCCGCGCGCCGCGGGTGGAGGACGGCGACGCGGCGGGCCTGGACGTGGTCCCGACCTTCTACCCCCTCACCGAACCCGCCGCCGGCCGACGCCCCCTGCCCGGCCCGGCCCGCCTCGCCGCGAAGGCGATGGACCACGCCGCCTCCCTCCTCCGCCTCCTCCGGCGCCTGCGCCGCGACCCGCCCGACGCCATCCACTTCCAGTGGTTCGTCCTGCCGTCGCTGGACCGCACCGTGATCCCGGCCCTGCGCCGCATCGCCCCGGTGATCCTGACGGTCCACGACACCGACCCCTCGAACGGTGACGCCTCCCGCCTCCGCCGCCTGGGGTTCCGCTCCGCGCTGCGCCTCTGCGACCGCCTCATCGTCCACACCGCCCAAGGCGAGGCCCGCCTCCGCGCCATGGGCCTGGAGCGGATCACCCGCCTCCCCCACCCGCCCCTGGAACCCGTCCCCGCGGATGCCATGCCGGATGCCCCGGACGCCCCGCCCTCCGTCCTGCTCCTGGGGAAGATCCAGCCCTACAAGGGCGCGGACGTCCTGATCGAGGCCTTCGCCCGCCTCCCCGACGCCCTCCGCGCGACGGTGCCGTTGCGGATCGTCGGCAAGCCGATGATGGACCTCGACCCGCTGCGAGCCCTGGCGGCCGAGCGCGGCGTGACCCTCGACCTGCGCGCCGGCTTCGTGCCGGACGAGGCCTTCGCCGCCCTGATGTCCCCCGGCACGGTCGCCGCCTTCCCCTACCGCGAGATCGAGGCCTCCGGCGTCCTCGGCATCGCGCTGGCCCGCGCCCGCCCCGTCGTCGCCTCCCGCCTCGGCGCCTTCGCGGAGGCGCTGGACGCCCCGGACTCCCCCGGCATCGCGGTGCCGCCGGGCGACCCCGCCGCCCTCGCCGCCGCCCTCGAACGCCTCCTCACCGACCGCGCCCTCGCGGCCCGGTGCTCCGCCAACGCCCTCGCCGCCGCCCGCGGCGCGGCGGGCTGGGCGGAGGCCGCCGAGGCCCACGTCGCCCTCTACGCCGCGGCGAGGGCCGCCCGTTGAGCGCCACCGCCCGCTTCGACCGCCCGCAGGCCCCACGCACCGCGGACCCGCCCCTCGCCGCCACCGTCGCGGACACCGACCGCCCCGCCCTCATCTTCACCGGCGTGGTGATGTTCTCCGGCATCCTCCTCCAGCGCTTCGCCATCCCGTTCGGGGAGCAGTTCATCTCCGTCTGCGGCCCCATCGGCCTCGCGGCGGCCGGCTGGGCGATGCTGGCGGGCGGCGTCACCCTCCACCCCGCCCGCTTCGCCGCGCTGCTGCTGATGGTCGTCCTCGCCGCCCTCGGCACGGCGCTGGCGCTGGCGGCGGCCCCGGACCTCCTCCCGCCGATCTCCTGGACCTCCGCCGCCCACTTCTTCGGCCTCACCGCCTTCGGCGCCCTCGGCTTCGCCCGCCCCGTGGACGAGTCCCGCTTCTTCGCCGTGATCCAGTCGGCGCTGACCCTCTGCGCCGCCATGGCGCTGGCCCAGTTCGCCGCCCAGTTCGTCCTGGGCTCCGACTTCCCCGGCCTCTTCACCTTCGCCGGCGTCGTGCCGGAGACCTTCCTCATCCCCGGCTACAACACCACCATCCCCGCCGGCGCCGGCTCCCTCCTCAAGGCCAACGGCCTGACCCTCGTGGAGCCGTCGGTCCTCTCCCAGATGGCCGCCCTCGGCCTCATGATCGAGATCGCCACCTTCCGCCGCCCCTCCCGCCTCGTCCTCTTCCCCCTCGCCCTCGTCGCCTCCGCCTCCGGCACAGGCTGGATCGTGCTGGCGGTGTTCCTCGCCCGCATCGCGGTGGGCAAGCGCGGCGGCATCCTCGTCGCCCTCGCCACCGCCACCGCCGCCGGCCTCGCCCTCGGCACCATGGCCATCCTCCTGCCCGACGTGTTCGAGGCCTTCGCGGAGCGCTTCGACGAGGTGCGCCGCATCGGCACCTCCGGGCACCTGCGCTTCGTCACCCCCTGGTGGCTCCTCGAATGGGCGATGGAGGCCACTCCCTGGGCCCCCTTCCTCGGCCTCGGCCCCGGCGTCGCGGAGAAACTGCCCGTGCCCTGGGACAACGCCGCCAACGTCCCCGCCAAGCTCATCATCGAGTACGGCGTCCCCGCCTTCCTCGCCTACCTCGCCCTCTACCTCGTCGCGACGCGCACCCCCCGTCAGTCCCTTCTCCTCCCCGCCCTGCTGGTGCTCGTCCTCTTCGCCGGCGGCTACCAGCAGTTCCCCGCGGTGCTGTTCCCCGCCCTCCTCCTCGTCGCCGTCGCGAAGCTGCGTCCCGCCGGTGACGCGGCGGAGACGATGTCGGACCCCGACACCCCGCCCGCCCGGACCCGCGCGTGACCCGCGGCGACCCGCCCCCGCCGCCCATCGCGGCCCGCTACGGCCCCGCGCCCCGCCCCAAGGCCCTCCTCCCGCATCCCGCCGCACCGCGAGACCCCTCGCCCCTCGCCGCCCCCGACGGCATGGGGGCACCCCTCGCCCCGCCGGCACGTGCCCC
>CAXVWQ010000018.1:0-7853 GCA_964263755.1 Roseomonas sp.
CGTGGTGACCACCCCTCCAACGGGGGCATTTACAGGATGGGGTCCAGGGGACGCGTCCCCTGGCGGATGGAGGTCTGGAGGAAGGCAGCGCCTTCCTCCAGGGCCACACGCGCCACCCCCGAAGAGGTCAGGAGAAACGCGGGCCGGTGTCAGACCGCCGGGTTCACCCCGTCCTTCCCGACCGTCACCCGGGCCGCGGAGAGCGTGCCGTCCGCCGCCCGCGCCGCGACGACGTAGACCGCCGCGCCGGGGACGAGGTCCGCCCGCGCCGCGGGGATCGGCATGAGGAGCGGCGCGGTCGGCGGCACCCGCACCGGGACCATGCGCCCGCCGATGCGGAGGGTGAGCATCCCGCCGGAGCCGGATTCCACCACCGCGTCCACCGGCCCGTCGTTCATCGAGGTGCCGGGGCGCAGGTCCCAGGCGAACTGCCGTTCCTGAATGCGGGCGCCTGGGGGCAGCACGGTGATGGCGACGGCCTCCAGCTGCCCGTCCGCCCCCGGTTCCGCGACGACGCCGACGGAGGTGCCGGGCGTGACCTCCGACAGCGCGACGCGGCGGAGCGCGACGATGGTGACGGTGTCGGCGAGCGCGACGGTCGCGACCGGCCCTTCCCGCGTCGTCACCGCGAGGGCGTTGCCGGCGAGGGAGGCGACGGTGCCGCGGAGGCGGACCGGGTCGCCGGCCGGGGCCTGGGCCCAAGACGGAGACGTGGCGAAGACGGGAAGCAGCGGCGCGGCGGCGAGGGCGCCGAGGAGGGCGCGGCGGGAGGGGGTCATGCGGGGAGGATCCTGGCGGGGGCGGCGGGGCGCAGCGTGGCCCTCACCGGTTACGGGCGCCAGGGCGTCCCGGACGCAGGCCCCTGCGCCACCGGAGCCGGACGCCGGGTGCCGGACGCCGGGTGCCGGATGAGGCGGCCCCGGCCCGAACGGCCGCTTCCAGATCGGCCGGGCACGCCGTCGCGTGGTCCGATGCCCGTCGGTGGGACGTGCCCGCGCCTACCTCGGCCGTCGGCGCGCCAGCCGGCGGGCGAGGATCGTCAGGACGTCGGCGTCCCGCGTGATCGTGACGTGCGGGCCGGGGATCTCGAAGCAGTCCTCGGGGCGTGAGGGCTCGACGCAACTCCGCCACGCGACGATGCCGTCGTTCCGGCTGAACACGAAGGTGCCGGGCACCGGGAGCGGCCGGGCCGCCCGCGCCGCGATCCCCGTCAGGTCCGGCGTGCGCCACGCCCGCAGGAAGGGGCGCAGCGGCAGGAAGGCGCTGTCCACCGTCTCCCGGAACGGGCTGCACACCGTGGCGACCTGCCGCACCTTGTCGGGATGGCGGTGGGCCAGCAGGCGGGCGAAGACGCCGCCGAGGCTGAAGCCCACCACGTCCAGCGGCCCGTGTTCCGCGTGCCGCGTCAGCAGCCGCCGTTCCATGCCGGCGAGGAGCCGTGGAGTCGGGCCGAGGTTGGTGCCCAGGCCCCACCCGAACGCGCGATGGCCGAGTTGCTCCAGCGCCGCGCGCATCGGCGCCGCGTGGGCGTCGCCGCGCCCGATCACCGGCAGCAGGAGGACCGGCCGCCCGTCGCCGCGCGGCAGCGAGGGATCGACGGGGAGGGTACGGTTCGGGCGCAGGAAGGCCATCGCCTCCGCCCCCGTGCGCCGGATGGCGGGGCGGACCGGGCGGTCAGGCGCCATCGGCGCGGGACGGGGGATGGGGGTCACCTTCGCGAATCCCGGTTGCCGTCCTTGCATGGGGAGGGCGATGGCCGCCGTCCACCCGCGGGACGATGGACACCCGCCCCCCGCCCGCCCATATATCGCCCCGGAAGGTCGGTTCCGGACGGGCGTCCCGCACACCCGGTCAGGTCCGGAAGGAAGCAGCCGAGGCGGGTTCCCGCCCGGGTCGGGGCCGGTCTTCCACCCCTCCCTCCGCCCATCCGCGGTTCCCCTCAACCCGGCCCCCTTGCGTTCGCGCGCGGGCGCCGCAGCATGGCGCGGGATGAGCGACACCGAAGACCTCCCCGCCGCCGACGACCTGCCCCTGCCGCCGCAGGACGGGCCGGGCCTGTTCGGCTTCGAGGAGGCGCCGGCCGCGGCCCCCCTCGCGCCGCCCGCGCCTGTCGTGGCGCCGACCGAACCGAACCAGCCCTACCGCGTGCTCGCCCGGAAATACCGGCCGACGACCTTCCACGACCTCATCGGCCAGGACACCCTCGTCCGGACACTTCGAAATGCCTTCGCGCAGAACCGGGTGGCGCACGGCTTCATGCTCACGGGCGTGCGCGGGGTGGGGAAGACCACCACGGCGCGGATCATCGCCCGCGCGCTGAACTGCATCGGACCCGACGGCACGGGCGGCCCGACGGCCGATCCCTGCGGCGCGTGCGGGGAATGCCGCGCCATCCTCGCGGACCGGCACCCCGACGTGCTGGAACTCGACGCGGCGTCCAACAACTCCGTCGACAACGTGCGGGAGATCCGGGAGCAGATGCGGTTCCGCCCGGCGCAGGGGCGGTTCAAGGTCTACATCCTCGACGAAGTGCACATGCTGTCGGGCCCGGCCTTCAACGCGCTGCTGAAGACGCTGGAGGAGCCGCCGCCGCAGGTGAAGTTCCTGTTCGCGACGACGGAAATTCGAAAGGTCCCGGCGACCATCCTCTCGCGCTGCCAGCGCTTCGACCTGAAGCGCGTGCCGGGGGAGGTGCTGCGGGCCCACTTCGCGGGCATCGCGGCGAAGGAGGGGGTGCGGGTCGCGCCCGACGCCATCGCGATGATCGCCCGCGCCGCCGACGGCTCGGTGCGCGACGGCCTGTCGCTCCTCGATCAGGCCATCGCCCTGCCGGACACGACGGGCGAGGTCTCGGCCGAGGCGGTGCGCGACATGCTCGGCCTCGCCGACCGCGCCCTCGTCCTCGACATGATGGAGGCGGTGATGCGCGGCGACCTCCCCGCCACCCTCGCCCTCATGGACCGGGCGCACGAGCGGGGGGCCGACCCGGGCGTGGTGCTCGCCGACATGGCGGAACTCACCCACACCCTCACCCGCTTCCGCGCGGTGCCGGCGCTGCGGAACGACCCCTCCGTCCCGGAGGCGGAGCGCCTCCGCGGCGGCGCCCTGGCCGAGACCCTCTCCGTCCCCGTGCTGTCCCGCGCGTGGCAGGTGCTGCTGCGCGGCATCGAGGAGGTGGCGAAGTCGCACGACCGGCGCGCCGCGGCGGAGATGGTGCTCATCCGCCTCGCCCACCTCTCGGAGATGCCGACGCCCGGCGAGATCGTGCGGCGGCTGGGCGCGGCGCCCGCCCCGGCGCGCGGGCCTTCGGCGGGCGCGACGGCCGGCGCCACCGCGCGCGGCGGGCCGCCATCCGGTGCGGCGGCCGAGGCCGGGGAAGCGCCGCCCTGGGCGACCGGGCCCACGCCGACGAACGGCAGCACGACGAACGGCCCCATGGCGAACGGCCCCACGACGAACGGCCCCACGACGAACGGTCCGGGCGGCCTGCGCGCCGTGATGGGCGGCGGCGGGGCGATGCGCGCCCCCGCCCCTGCCCCCGAGGCGCCGCCGCAGGCCGGAGCGGCCGAGGGCGCCGCCGAGCCCGAACCGCCCGCCCGCCCCGCGACCTTCCGCGACCTCGTCGCCCTCACCGCGGGGAAGAAGCCACGCCTCCACGCCGACCTGAAGGGCTGCGTCCACCTCGTCCGCTTCGCACCGAACCCCGAGGGCGGGCGGATCGAGTTCCGCCCCGCCGCCGGCGCCCCGCGCGACCTCGCGGCCCTCCTCACCGCCTTCCTCGCCGACGCCACGCGGCAGCGCTGGACGGTGATCCTGTCGAACGAACCGGGCGAGCCGACGATCCTGCAGCAGGGCAAGGACGCCGCCGTCGGCCGCCTCGAACTCGCCCGCGCCCACCCGCTCGTCCAGGCCGTCCTCGCCACCTTCCCCGGGGCGGAGATCCGGGAGGTCCGCGACGCCGCGCTCGACGATTACGGCCTTCCGGCCCCCGCCCGCCCGGGGGAGGATGCGGAGGAGACGGAGGACGAGGCCCATCCGGGCTTCGCCCCGCCCGACGCCGAGCCGGCCGGCTTCGACGGGACGGCCGACGACATGATGGAGGACTAGCCGCGTGAAGAACCTCGGCAACATGCTGAAGCAGGCCCAGCAGATGCAGGCCAAGATGGCGGAGATGCAGGCCCGGCTGGAGGCCGCGACGATGGAGGGGCAGTCCGGTGCCGGGATGGTGCGCGTCACCCTCTCGGGCAAGCACGAGCTGCGGTCGGTCTCCATCGACCCCTCGCTCATGGTCGCGGACGAGCGGGAGGTGCTGGAGGACCTCCTCGTCGCGGCCCACGCCGACGCGAGGGCGAAGGTGGAGGCGATGATGGCGGAGGAGATGAGCCAGGCGACCGCCGGGCTGAACATCCCCGGCATGGGCGGCGGCCTGCCGGGCGGCTTCAAGCTGCCGTTCTGAACTCGCGCCAGGGCGGGCCGGTCCCTACATGACGGGGATGCCCTTCGACCCGGATTCACGCGGCTTCGGCGACCTCGCGAACCGCCGCGACGCGCTCGTGAACGATCCGGTGGAGCAGCTCGTCGCGCTGCTCTCCCGCCTCCCCGGCCTCGGCCGCCGCTCCGCCCGCCGCGCCGTCCTGAAGATGCTCGGCGACCCCGCCCGCCTCATGCTGCCGCTGGCCTCCGCGCTGGAGGCGGCGGCCGAAGCGGTGCGTCCCTGCCGGGTCTGCCGCAACCTCGACGCGATGGACCCCTGCCACGTCTGCCGCGACCCCCGTCGCGAACGCGGCCTCGTCTGCGTCGTGGAGGGCGTGGCCGACCTCTGGGCCCTCGAACGCGCGGGGGCGCATCGCGGCCTCTACCACGTCCTCGGCGGCACCCTCTCCGCGCTCGCCGGCGTCGGGCCGGAGGACCTGTCCATCGGGCCCCTCGTGGAGCGCGTGGCGGCGGGCGGGGTGGAGGAGGTCATCCTCGCCCTTCCCGCCACCGTGGAGGGCGCGACCACCGGCCATTACGTCGCCGACCGCCTCCGCGCGACCGCGGTGCCGGTGACGCGGCTGGCCCAGGGCGTGCCGATGGGCGGGGCGCTCGACGTGCTGGACGACGGGACGCTCGCGGCGGCGCTGCGGGCGCGGCGGCCCGCATGAGAGATCGGGACGGCGCCTGGACACTGAGCGCTTCGATCGCGCCCGAGGGCGTCGGCCCGCCGCAGGACCGGGATGGGGCGTGGAGGGGACGAGGGCGGGCCTCGTGAGGTGGAAGCTTCCCCTGTCCGGTTCGGCTATTGCCCTGGTCCTCCTTGCCGGATGCTTTCCCGCGGTTGTGTTCGGACCCCGCGCCGCGATCGCCGGTCGGCCTGCCACGGTCATCGCCTGCCTCTCCGCCGCGGCGCCGGCCTTCATCCGTCCGGGAGAAGAGTTCTGGTCGCGTGAGGACCCTTACCGACGGGGCAATTGGTCGTTCGGCGTGAGAAGGCCGGACGCCGTGTTCGACGGTCCTCGGGCTGGCCAGGATGGGGACGCGCGCTGGAGCGTCTCGATCGAGCAAGCGACGAACACGGAGATGGATGCGCACTATTCCGAGGAACGGACGCGGTGGGGCGGTCTGCGCCATTGGGAGGCAGAGGTCCTGCCAGCCCTGCGCCGGTGTTCCGGAAGCGTGCGCGTGCTTCTGCGCCCGTTCGACCGGCGTCCCGGGGAGTGCGACCCGCTCTTCCCCGCGCGTGACTGCGTAGCCCGGGATAGCCGACTCGTTCCGGGTCTCTCCGGTCAGCCTCTCGACGCGGAGTACCTCGCGCGCATCCGTTGCGTGGCGACCCGGCGCGACACCGGGGCGGACTGCTCCTGAACACGGGGTGCCGGGCGGGGTGGGTCAGCCCCGTTCCCACTCCCTCAGCATGGCGCTTCGCAGCACGTCGTTGAGCCGCGTCTGGTAGCCCCGACCGCCCGCGCGCAGCCAGGCCAGCACGTCGGCGTCGAGCCGAACCGTCACCTGCTGCTTCACCGGCCGGAGAAACGGGTTGCGCCGCGCGGCGCGCCAGAACGCTTCGTCCAGCGGCGCGATGTCCGACGTATCCACCGGATCGTTCCGCTCCTGGGCCTCGTGCAACGCCTCCAACTGGGTTGCCCCCGCGGGCGTGAGCGATGGTGGCGCTGCAGGGTCAAATTCGTGCCGCACGAGCCCTTTCCTCGTCATACCCCCTCCTCTCCGTCCGATCGGCACGACGCGCCGAGACGATGCGGATGACCTCCGCGCCTTCCCTCGCCTCTTCGTCGTCCTCCACCGTATGGGCGACGACGATCACGATGACGCCCTCCACCAACCCCACCGTGCGCCAGCGCTGCTCGCCGCGTTCGACCCGATCCTGATCCATTATGGCGAAGGGATCGGAGAACACGCGGGAGGCGAACTCGAAATCGAGGCCGTGCTTGGCGCGGTTCGCCTCGGCCTTCACCGGATCCCACGCGAAACGGAGCGTCATGGCGAAACGGGAAGTGGCCCTGCTGTAACAACACGAATGTAGGGCCCGAACGCTTGGCTCACAAGGGACGCTCCGGCGCGGCGGGACAGCCCGCACGCCGCACGCTCGTGGAGCGCGTGGCGGCGGGCGGGGTGGAGGAGGTCATCCTCGCCCTCCCCGCCACCGTGGAGGGGGCAACCACCGGCCATTACGTCGCCGACCGCCTCCGCGCGACCGCGGTGCCGGTGACGCGGCTGGCCCAGGGCGTGCCGATGGGCGGGGCGCTCGACGTGCTGGACGACGGCACGCTCGCCGCGGCGCTGCGCGCGCGACGGCCGGCGTAGGGCGGGACGCGTCGGTCCGGGCCGTTGCCGGGGCGGACGGGCCGCGCCATCTTCGCCTCAACAAAGGGAGGAACCACCATGACCCACCGGCTGTCCCGCCGCGCCTTCGGCACGCTCGCGGCCCCCGCGCTTCTTCCCTTCGGCGCCCTCGCCCAGGGCACCTTCCCGAACCGCCCGATCACCCTCATCGTCCCCTTCCCCGCGGGCGGGACGACGGACGTGACGATGCGCGCGCTCGCCGAGGCCGCCTCGCGCCGCCTGCCGCAGCCCGTCATCATCCAGAACCAGCCGGGCGCCGGGAACACGCTCGGCGCCGCCGCCGTCGCGCGGGCACGGCCGGACGGCTACACGCTGACCCAACTCCCCGCCTCCGTCATCCGCATCGGGCTGCTGCAGCCCATGGCCTACCAGGTGCTGCGGGACTTCACGCCGATCGTCCACGTCACCGGCTACACCTTCGGCGCCATCTGCCGCGCGGACCGGTTCCCGAACGGCTGGGCGGACGTGGTGGCGCAATCCAAGGCCCGCCCGGGCTCGGTTTCCGCCGGCAACACGGGGGCGAACGGCACGCCGCACGTCGCCTTCGCCGAGCTGGCGTCGCGGGAGGGGGTGGAGTTCAACCACGTCTCCTACCGCGGTGACGCCGATGGATCGGCGGCGATCCTCGGCGGCCACCTCGACATGATGGCGGGCGGCTCCGGCCTCGGCACCCTCGTGGATGGCGGCCAGGCGAAGTGGCTCCACGTCTGGACGCGCGAGCGGCTGCGGCGCTGGCCGGGCGCGCCCACCCTCCTCGAACTCGGCTACCGCGACATGGTCATCACCTCCCCCTACGGCATCGTCGGCCCCGCGGGGATGGACGCCGAGGTCGCGCGGACGCTGGAGGCGGCGTTCACCGAGGCGGCGCGCGACCCGACGCACATCGCGGCGCTCGACCGCTACGACATGTCGCTCGACCACATGGACGCCGCGGCCTACGGCGCCTTCCTGCGGACGCTGACGGAGCGGGAGGCGTCGCTCGTGCAGCGGCTCGGGCTGCGCGCGGGGGGGTA
>CAXVWQ010000019.1:0-12930 GCA_964263755.1 Roseomonas sp.
GACGGCGCCTCAACAGAATGGGGTCCAGGGGACGCGTCCCCTGGCGGATGGAGGTCTGGAGGAAGGCAGCGCCTTCCTCCAGGGCCACCCGCGCCACCCCCGGGAAGCCGATCCGGTTCACCGCGGCGGCAGGAAGCCGACGATCTCGTGCGCGCGGTCCACGATGGGGTCGGCGATGGCGCGGGCGCGGTCGGCGCCGCGGCGCAGCACCGCGTCCACGGCGGCGGGGTCGGCGAGGAGGCGGTTCATCTCGGCGGCGATGGGGGAGAGGTGGGCGACGAGGGCGTCGGCCAGCGTCGTCTTGAAGGCGCCGAAGCCGTTGCCGCCGTGGGTGCGGAGGACGGATTCCACCGTGGTGCCGGTCACGGCGGCGAGCATGCCGACGAGGTTGCGGGCCTCGGGGCGGCCTTCCAGGCCTGCCGGCTCACTCGGCAGCGCTGCCGGGTCGGTCTTGGCGCGCTTGATCTTGAGGGCGATGGCGTCGGCGTCGTCGGTGAGGTTGATGCGGGATTGGTCGGAGGCGTCGGACTTCGACATCTTCTTCGTGCCGTCGCGCAGGGACATCACGCGGGCCGCCACTCCCATGATGTGCGGCTCGATGGCCGGGAAGAACTCCACGCCGTAGTCGTGGTTGAACTTGCCCGCGATGTCGTTCGCCAGCTCCAGGTGCTGCCGCTGGTCGTCGCCGACGGGCACGCGGGAGGCGTGGTAGGCGAGGATGTCGGCGGCCATGAGGTTGGGATAGACGTAGAGGCCGGAGGACGCCGCCTCCCGGTCCCCGCCCGCCTTGTCCTTGAACTGGGTCATGCGGTTGAGCCACCCCAGCCGCGCCACGCAGTTGAAGATCCAGGCCAGCCGCGCGTGGGCGTGGGCGTGGGACTGGGCGAACAGCACGCAGCGCTCCGGGTCCAGCCCGCAGGCGACGAGCGCCGCCGCCATCTCCCGCGTCTGCTGGGCGAGTTCCTTCGGGTCCTGCCACACCGTGATGGCGTGCAGGTCCACGACGCAGAAGATCGTCTCGTGCGTGTCCTGCATCGGCACCCAGTTGCGGATGGCGCCGAGGTAGTTCCCGAGGGTCGGCACGCCGGAGGGCTGGATGCCGGAGAAGACGCGCTGCTTGGCCATGGGGGTCCCGTCGGCCCGGACGGGTGGAGGGTCCGGGCGGCGCGCCGGGTGTCCCGCCGCCCCCGCCGCGCGTCAAGGTGATCCGGCCCCCGGGGTCAGCCCGCGGGGTAGGTCCCCCGCGTCCCAAAGATCGCCGTCCCCACCCGCACGTGCGTCGCCCCCTCCTCGATCGCCGCCTCGAAATCCCCGCTCATCCCCATGGAGACGATCGCCAGCCCCTCGCGCTCCGCCAGGTCGCGCAGCCACGCGAAGTGCGGCCGCGGGTCGCCCGCCGCGGGCGGGATCGCCATGAGGCCGGAGACGGCCAGCCCGTGCTCCTCCCGGCACCCCCGCAGGAAGTCCCGCGCGCCGGACCGCCCCACGCCCCCCTTCTGCGCCTCGTCCCCGACGTTCACCTGCACGAGCAGCGCCGGGGCGCGCCCCTCCCGCCGGATCGCCTCCGCCAGCGCCGCCGCCAGCCTCGGCCGGTCGAGGCTCTCGATCACGTCGGCCACCCGCACCGCGTCCCGCGCCTTGTTCGTCTGCAGGCCACCGATGACGTGCAGCCGCACCCCCGGCCGCACCGCCCGAACCTCGGCGAACTTGCCGTCGGCTTCCCCCACCCGGTTCTCCCCGAACGCCACCTGCCCCGCCGCCGCCGCGGCCAGCACCGCCGCCGCCGGATGGGTCTTGGACACCGCGACGAGCGTCACCCCCGCGGGATCGCGCCCCGCCCGCGCGCTCGCCGCCGCGATCCGGTCCTTGATCCGTGCGAGGTTGCCGGCGATGGCGTCGGGGGACGGGGAGAGGTCATCCATGCGCCGCCGGATACCACGCCCGCCCCGCGCCGGCGCCCCGCTGCCATCCCCCCCGCTGCCGTCGCCGTGGCTCCTGTCGGACCCCGTCCGCCTGCCCGACCCCGCCGCCGCGGCGCGCCGCCTCCCTCCCGGGGCCGCCGTCCTCGCGCGCGACCTGTCGCCGACCCGCCTCCGCGCCCTCGCCCGCCTCTGCCGCGCGCGCCGCCTCCGCCTCCTCGTCTCGGGCGACGGCCGGGCGGCGCTGGCCCACCGGGCGGGGCTGCACCTGCCGGACCGCCGGCCCGCCCGCCACGTCCTGCCCTTCCTCCTCGCGCGGCGCGCCGGCCGGCCCGGGGCCCTCCTCTCCGTCGCGGCCCACGGCCGGGCGGGGATCGCCCGGGCGCGACGGCTGGGGGCGGACGCCCTCCTCCTCTCCCCCGTCCTTCCCACCGCGAGCCACCCGGGCGCGACGGCCCTCGGCCCACTCCGCTGGGCCACCCTGGCCCGCCGCTCGGCCGTCCCCGTCGTCGCCCTCGGCGGCCTCGACGCCCGCCGCGCGCGGCGCCTTCCGCCCGTCGCCGCGGCCTGGGCCGCCATCGGCGCCTGGGGTCCGTGACCCGCCGGCGGGCGTCCTGTGTCACACCCGCCACAGTGTCTCGCGTATGTCGCGACGCGCCGTCACGAGCGGTGGACGCCGCGTCCGCCCCCGGGGCATGGTCCGGCCCGGGCTCGATCATCCCCATCCGATCCATTCGTGGAGGACGGGGACGATGCTCCGCCGAGGGGGGCGGGCGGGTCGTGACAATGGGCCGGGGATGTCCCCGGCCACAGGAGGGATAGGGATGCGCAAGCTTCTTCTGGGTGGGACGGCGATCGCCGCCGCTGCCCTGTTCGCGCCGACGGACGCGTCGGCCCAGACGTTCCGGGCGGAAGCCAACCCGGGGCCGCAGGTCATGGGCATCGGGCCCCTGAACGTCCGTCTCGGCGGCTACTTCCGCACGTTCTACTCCTACGTGGACCAGCCGGGCCGCTCGTCCGCCCAGAACGCCACGGGCGTGTCCACCGGCGCGGTGGCCGGCGAGACCCGCATCGGCAACTCCGACTTCCAGCACGAGGTCGAGGTCCACGTCGAAGCCGCCGGCAAGGCCGCGAACGGCCTCCGCTACGGCGTGTCCGTCGAGATCGAGGCCGACCTCAACCGCCAGGCGCAGGTTTCCAGCCAGACCGGCATCGCCAACCCCGCGACGGGTGCGACGACGGGCGGCCCCGGCACGGTGACCTTCCCGGTCGCCCAGGGCACTTCGTCGAAGAACGCGCTGACGCTCGACGAGGTGTTCGGCTGGCTCGCCGGTCCCTTCGGCCAGATCCGCCTCGGTGACGAGGACACGGCGTGGCAGCTGATGGCCCAGGGCCACATCACCGGCTTCGGCGTCGGCGGCCTGGACTCCGGCGATTTCGGTGACTCCGTCGTCGGCGGCAACCTCCGCCCGCAGTTCAACTTCACCTCCGACCCCGGCGACAACACGAAGCTCATCTACCTCACGCCGCAGTTCTTCGGCTTCGACGCCGGCGTGTCCTTCGCCTTCAACACGAACGAAGGCGGCCTCGGGGGCTGCGACACCACCTCCACCCCGAACGGCAACTTCTGCGACCGCCTCTCCGCTACCGCCGGCTTCAACACCCGCCGCCGGAACGAGATCGTCGGCATCCTGCGCTACCGCGGCACCTTCGGCACCTTCGGCGTCGGCGCCCACGTCGGCTACTTCGGCGCCCAGCCGATCACCAACACCACGGTCGGGGCCAACGGCGCCGAGCGCATCAACATGGGCCTCGCGGGCGTCCAGGCGACCGCCTTCGGCCTGACCGTCGGCGCCCACGGCACCTTCGGCGAGGCGAACGCGAACTTCATCCCGCTGGAGCGCGACGTGGGCGTGGGCACCGCGGCCACGCGCCGCGACGACCGCAACATGTCGTCCTTCATGGCCGGCTTCGCCTACAACTTCGACGCCTTCACGATCGGCGGCCACTACGCGCAGCTCAACTCGGCGGGCAACCAGTCCATCGCCACCGGCGGCCGCCGCGACCGCGGCTTCTCCGTCGGCGCCAACTACCGCATCGCGCCGGGCCTGGACTTCATCGCGGAGTACAACCGGATCTACCGTCGGGAGAGCGGGTTCAACTTCGTGACCGGCGGCGTGAACGCCAACACGCCGGCCGGCCGCAACGTCGGATCCAACGTGGACGTCACGGTGTTCCTCGCGGGCTTCCGCATCGCCTTCTGATCGGCCCGCCGATCGGAGCAGGGGGGCGGCGGGGCAACCCGCCGCCCCCTTCGCGTTCCGGGGCCGCCACGTTTCCGCCCTTGCCTATCGGGCGACCCCTCCATAAGACCCCGTCTCCGCCGGGAGCCGGGGCCGCGGGCCCCGCCCGCGCGACGGAGACCCGGGTCCGGAGCCCATCATGAAGAAACTCCTCCTCGTCGCGTCCCTCCCCCTCGCCCTCGGGGCGTGCAGCCTCTTCGACAGCGGCCGCATCGTCGAGAACGACGAATACAACGACGACCGCGCCTCCCGCCGCGGTGGCTCGCTCGGGGCCGGCGCCACCGATGGCATCCTCGTCCTCGGCACCGACCGCAGCGGCCGCCGCGGTGCGGCCGGCGGCGGGGGTGGGAGTGGCGACGGCTCCGGCCTCGGCGTGAACGCCTACCTCTGGCGCGCCTCGCTCGATACGCTCTCCTTCATGCCGATCACCTCCGCCGACCCGTTCGGCGGCGTGATCCTGACGGACTGGTACTCGCCCCCCGCCGCCCGGGGAGAGCGGTTCCGCGCCCAGGCCTACATCCTCGGCCGCGAGCTGCGGTCCGACGGCGTCCGCATCACGGTCTTCCGGCAGGAGCAGCGGGGCAACGGTTGGGCGGACGCCCCCGTCGCCACCGCCACCGGCACGGAACTGGAGGATCGCGTCCTGTCCCGGGCCCGGGAACTGCGGAGCGTCTCCGCCTCCCGCTGAGCGGCGCGGCGGATCCCGCGGATAAGCTTGAGCGGCCTTGAAACCGTCGCACGGACGGGGCGTTGTCCTTCCGCAGCGACAATCATCGAGGCCCAGTCCATGAAGATCATCCTCCCCGCCCTCGCGGCGGTCCTCCTGTCCGGTGCCGCGCTGGCGCAGTCCCTCCCGCAGGGCACCACCAGCACGGCCCCGACCCCGACCGCGCCGAGCGGCGTGGCCGGCCCGGGCGGCGTCGTCGCCTCCCCTTCCGCGCCGTCGGGCGCCACCATGGCGCCGAACCCGCAGGCCGGCACCCAGGGCCAGCAGCCCTCCGGCATGCAGGGCGGCTCCGGCTCGGGCAGCGGCTCCGGCGGCTCCGGCGGTGGCAGCGGCGGTAGCGGCAGCGGTGGCTAGCAGCTAGGCTCGCCCCTTCGTCCCACACGACCCGCCCAGGCGAGAGCCCGGGCGGGTTTCGTCGTTCCGGGCCTCACCGTCCCCGCCCGCCGCGATCCTGAAAGGCTCCCGCCGATGCGCTCCCTCCTCCCGGTCGCCCTCCTGGCGTCCCCCCTCATCCTCGGGCTCGCCGCCTGCTCGCCCAACGCGCCGGCCGCCCGCACCTCCGGCGGCATCACCGCGTCTCCCGGGGGCGGCGCCACGGGCACCCGGCCGCCGGACACGCAGTCCGGCACGGGGGGACTGAACCGCGGCGGCGGCGGGTCGGGCTCTGGCCAGGGGTCCGGCGGCAGCGGCTCCGGCGGCGGCGGCGGCTCCGGGACCTGAACCATCCCGGCTGGACCCGGGGGCGCGCGTCCCCGGGCCGCCTGAGGGCGCATCGGGACGGGCGCGGTATTTGCAGCCCGGCTATTTGCAGCCCGAGGCCCGAACCCGTATCACGACGCCCGTCCCCGATGCGCCGCCCATGACCGACAGCCCGCCCCTCCCGTCCGACCGATCGCCCGGTGCGTCCCGCCCCGAGGCCGCCCGCTACGACTTCGCCGCCGCCGAACCGCGGTGGCAGGCGGAGTGGGACCGGCGCGCGCTGTTCACCGTGCCCGACGTGCCGCCGGAGGGGTCGCGCCCCTACTACGTGCTGGAGATGTTCCCCGACCCCTCGGGGAAGATCCACATGGGGCACGTCCGCAACTACACGCTCGGCGACGTGCTCGCCCGCTACAAGCGCGCCCGCGGCCACCTCGTGCTGCACCCCATGGGCTGGGACGCCTTCGGCCTGCCCGCGGAGAACGCGGCGCGGGAGCGCGGCATCCACCCGGGCCGCTGGACCTACGACAACATCGCGGCGATGCGCACCGAGCTGAAGCGCATGGGCCTGTCGCTCGACTGGTCCCGCGAGTTCGCGACCTGCGACCCCGAATACTACGGCCAGCAGCAGTCCCTCTTCCTCGACATGCTCGCGGCCGGCCTCGTCGAGCGGGGGGAATCCTGGGTGAACTGGGACCCCGTGGACGGCACGGTGCTGGCGAACGAGCAGGTCATCGACGGCCGCGGCTGGCGCTCCGGCGCGCCGGTGGAGAAGCGCCTTCTCTCCCAGTGGTTCTTCGCCATCACGAAGTATGCGCCGGACCTGCTGGAGGCGCTGGCCACGCTCGACCGCTGGCCGGAGCGCGTGCGGACGATGCAGGCGAACTGGATCGGGCGGAGCGAGGGCGCGCGGGTGCGCTTCGCGATGCCCGAGGCGGTGGACGGCACGACGGCGGTGGAGGTCTTCACCACGCGTCCCGACACCCTGTTCGGCATGTCCTTCCTCGCGGTCGCCGCCGAGCACCCGCTGGCCGCCGCCGCCGCCGCGCGCGACCCGAAGGCCGCCGCCTTCGTCGCGGAATGCCGCGCGATGGGAACGAGCGAGGCGACGATCGAGGCGGCGGAGAAGCGCGGCCACGACACGGGCTTCCGCGTCGCGCACCCGTTCATCGCGGGCGCCACCTTCCCCGTCTGGATCGCCAATTTCGTGCTGATGGAATACGGCACGGGCGCCATCTTCGGCTGCCCCGCGCACGACGGGCGCGACCTCGACTTCGCGCGGAAGTACGACCTCTCCGTCACCCCCGTCGTGCTGCCCCGCGGCGCCGATGCCGCGGCCTTCGCCGTCGGCACCGAGGCGTTCACCGACGACGGCACGATCATCAACACCGACTACCTCGACGGCCTCGACGTGGCCGCCGCGAAGCGCCGCGTCATCGAGGCGCTGGAAGAGGAGGGCGCGGGCACCGGCGTCGTGAACTGGCGGCTGCGCGACTGGGGCGTGTCCCGCCAGCGCTACTGGGGCTGCCCCATCCCGGTGATCCACTGCGGAGCCTGCGGCGTCGTCCCCGTGCCGAAGCACGAACTCCCGGTCCGCCTGCCGGACGACGTGGACTTCGCGACGCCCCCTTTCAACCAAGCGGGCAACCCGCTGGACCACCACCCGACGTGGAAGCACGTCGCCTGCCCGTCCTGCGGCGCCGCGGCCCGACGCGAGACGGACACCTGCGACACCTTCGTGGATTCGTCCTGGTATTTCGCCCGCTTCACCTCACCGAACGCCGCGGTGCCGGTCACCCGCGCCGCCGTCGATGCCTGGCTTCCCGTGGACCAGTATATCGGCGGCATCGAGCACGCGATCCTGCACCTCCTCTATTCCCGCTTCTTCACCCGCGCGATGTCGGCGACCGGCCACCTGGACGTCGCCGAACCCTTCGCCGGCCTCTTCACCCAGGGCATGGTCCAGCACGAATCCTACAAGGCGATGGATGGCCGCTGGCTCTACCCGGAGGAGGTTGAGCGCCGCCCCGACGGCACCGCCACCCTCCGCGGCGGGAACGAGCCGGTGACGGTCGGCCGCGTGGAGGCCATGTCCAAGTCCCGCCGCAACACCGTGGACCCCGGCGCCATCATCGGCCGTTACGGCGCCGACACCGCGCGCTGGTTCATCCTCGCCGACAACCCGCCGGAGCGGGACATGGAATGGTCGGAATCCGGCGTCGCGGGCGCGCACCGCTTCGTCCAGCGCCTCTGGCGCATCGCGGGCGTCGAGGCGACCGGCGACGGCTCCGGCGACCGCACGCTCCGTCAGGCCGCGCACCGAGCCGTCGCGGCGGTCACCACCGCCCTCGACACCTTCGCCTTCAACGTCGCCGTCGCCCGCCTGCACGAACTCGCCAACGCCGTGGAGGACGCCCGCACGGCGTCGGCCGCCGCGCGCGCCGAGGCGGTGGACCTGATGATCCGCCTCATGGCCCCGATGATGCCGCACCTCGCGGAGGAGCTCCGCGCGCGCGTCGCGGAGGACGGCCGCCTCGTCGCCGAACTCCCCTGGCCCGAGGCCGATCCCGCCCTGCTGGTCGCCGACACGATGACCATCGCCGTCCAGGTGCTCGGCAAGCTCCGCGCCACCATCACCCTCCCCGCCGACGCGGACGAGGCGACGGTGCTGGCCGCGGCGGAGGCGGAGGAGAACGTCCGCCGCGCCGTCGGCGACAAGCCGATCCGCAAGCGCATCCACGTCCCGGGCCGCATCGTGAACCTCGTTGTCTAGCCGCCGCACCCTCCTCCTGACGCCCCTGCTGCTCGCGGGCTGCGGCTTCCGCCCGCTGCACGCGCCGCCGGCGCCCGGCGGGGCCGCCGACATCGCCCCGGACCTCGCGGCCATCCGCGTCGGCCTCATCCCCGACCGCTCCGGCCAGATCATGCGCCAGGAACTCGAACGCCGCCTCGCGGGCGCCGCCCGGGGCGCAGCGGGACGCGGCGCCGTGGCGGCGCGCTACGACCTGAAGGTCACCGTCCTCGTCGGCGCCGACCTGCTGGGCTTCCGGCGGGACGGCTCCCCCTCCCGCGTCCGCAACACCTACACCGCGCCCTGGACCCTCTCGACGATGGCCGTGCCGCCGGTGATCGTCGCGCAGGGCTCAAGCACCGCCTTCGACGCCTACAACGTGCCGGACAACCAGTTCTTCGCGGGCCTCCAGGCGAGCGCCGCGGCCGACCGGCGGCTGCTGGAACAACTCGCCGCGGACGTGGTGGAACGCGTGATCATCTCCCTCCGCGACCGGGCTCCGGGGTAGCTCGCCCGGGGGCTGCGCCTGTGGCCCTGGGGAGGCTTTGCCTCCCCAGACCCCGCCACCGGGGACGCAACGGCGCCCCCGGACCCCCGCGATCTGTTTTTCTCGAATGTCCTCGATAAGGAGGCCGCGCTTCGGGGACCTCCTGAACCGGGGACGTCTCAAACCGAATGCGGGTCCAGGGCCCCGTCGGGCCCCCCTGCGTGGAGGTCCGGAGGAGGACAAAGCCCTTCTCCGGGGCCGCAGGCGCCACCCCGATCAGTGCGGGTGAAGGCCCCCGACCGCGGTGCGGGCGGGCCGTCGCGCGCGGGCCGGCAGGATCTCCGCGAGGATGAGGGTCAGCACCCCTTCCGCCTCGGCGAAGCCGTTGTGCCGGGCGTAGGACGCGAAATCCTCGATGGCGCGCAGCGCGTCGTCGGCGAGCGGGGTGTCCGACCCGTGTTCCATCGCCGCGCTCCATCCGTGGGCCTACGTGCCGAGGTTCCGCCCGACGGCCATTCTTCGACAAGACCCGCGTCCTCGCAAGTCCGTGATCACGCGGGGGCCCGCCCATCGGAGGGGACGTGGCCCGAAAGCAACGCCGTTCGGTGGGCGGCACGCGGTCGTCCCATGGTCCCGGGAAGCACCCTACCGCGGCGCGCCGGCCGCCGGCGGCCCGGACGGTCGCCCGTCCCGTGAGCATCGGCGCCCCGAGGGTCCGGCCGGTGAGGGAGCATCGCCCGTCGGCCTTGGCGGCTCCCCTCCGTCCCCGCATCATCGCCGCGATGTGGCGCATGATCCGGGACCGTCGGTATCCCGTCCTCCTCGCCCTCGGGTTCTCCGCGGGGGTGCCGCTGCCGCTCGTCGCGGGGGCGGTGCTGCGGCAATGGTTCTCCGAGGCGGAGGTGCCGCTGGCGCAGATCGGGCTGACGGCGCTGATCGGGCTGGCCTATTCCTTCAAGTTCCTCTGGTCGCCGGCGCTCGATTCCGTCCGCCCGCCGTTCCCCGCATCCTGGGGCCTCGGCCGGCGGCGCGGCTGGCTGCTGCTGATCCAGCCGCTGCTGATCGCGACGATCGTGCTGACGGGGCTGGGCGACCCCCGGGCCGACCCGCTGGCCATCGCCGGCCTCGCCGCCACCGTCGCCTTCCTGTCGGCCTCCCAGGACATCGTCGTGGACGCCTGGCGCATCGAGATGCTGGAGGAGCGCGAGCAGGGCTACGGCCTCGCGCTCTACGTCTGGGGCTACCGGCTGGCCCTGCTGGCCTCCGGCGCGGGCACGCTGCTGCTCGTCGACCGCCTCGGCTGGTCGGGAGCCTACGCCTACGCCGCCGCCCTCATGCTCGTCGGGATCGCCGCGACGCTGGTGGGCCGCGAGCGCCCGTCCCCCCCGCCGCCCGCGGGCTGGCGCGCCCGCATCGCCGACGCCGTCGCCCGCCCCTTCGCCGAGTTCCTCACCCGCCCGCTGGCGTTCTGGGTCCTCCTCTTCGTCGCGCTCTTCAAGCTCGGCGAGGCGCTCGCGGGCGTCATGACCAGCCCCTTCTACCGGTCCCTCGGCTTCACGCGGGACGAGGTGGCGGCGGTCGGCTCCGTCTTCGGCCTCGTCGCCACCCTCGCCGGGGCGCTGGCGGGCGGCTGGCTCGTCGCGCGGATCGGCACCGGTCGGGCCCTCGTCTGGACGGGGCTCCTCCAGATGCTGTCGAACCTCATGTACGTCGCGCTGGCGTATTCCGGCCGCGACCTGCCGATGCTCTGGGCCCAGGTCGGGGTGGAGAATTTCACCGACGGCCTCGCGGACGCCGCCTTCGTCGGATATCTCTCCTCCCTCACGTCGCGCGCCTACACCGCGACGCAGTACGCCCTCCTCTCCTCCCTCGCCTCCGTGCCGCTCCGGACGCTCGGCGCGTCGTCCGGCGTGCTGGCGGAGGCGCTGGGGTGGCCCGGCTTCTTCCTCCTCACCACCGCCGCGGCGCTGCCGGCGCTCGGGGTGATGACGGTCCTCCTCCGGCGCCTCCCGCCCGTCCCGCGGGAAGCGCCCGCGTGACGCCTTCCCACCCCTGGACGCCGATCCTCCCCGGCCCGGACGTTCGCCCTCGCTGACGCGATGGGTCCGGGGCGGCGAGCGGGAGTCGCGGCCGCACCGTAACGCGCTGCTCGCGGGGCCGTGGGGGTGCCCGTTGCGGATCCCGTCCCGGGGAGGGCGAGGGACCGCGCCGGGAACCACGCTACCCTGCGGCGCGAAGAAGCAGGCCGCCGTCGCTCAGGCCATCGTCTTCATCGTGGGGCGGTAAGGATCCACGGTGAACATCTCGTAGAGGCCCACCGCGTCCTCGGCCAGCCGCATGCCCAGCCGCTCGCGGAACTCCTTCAACCGCTCGGCGGCGATCGCCGGGTCCGGAACGGTCACGGGGCGTTTCCTGACAGGGAAAGCGGAAACGGTTGCGATTCGCATAACGGGTCGGCCCTTCGCTCGGTGGCTCACCGCCTTTTGCAGTGATCACAATGTCGCCGAGAAGGATGAACAAGCGATTAACGAGCCGTGACCGAGACGACCGGTGAAGGCGGCGAACCGATGGTGCCGCCGGCACGGGGCGGCGGTCGGGACCGCTGCGGGAGTTCCCCGTCTCTCCGCCTTCTCCGTCGCGGTCATGGGCGAACCCCTGCGCTGGACCCATCTCATGGTGACGGTCTCATGGTGACGATCTCCCGCGTCGGTGCCGTCGGCCTTATCCTCCTCCTCCGTTGACCGATCCGGGGGAACGCCCCCACCCCATCCGGACGCCCCATGCCCGACACCCACGCCGCCGCCCGCGCCACCGGCCGCCCCGCGATCCGGTACGTCGCGAAGAACATGCGCCTCGACCTCCGCCTCATCGCCGCGATGATCCCGGACGACGCCCGCGTGCTGGACATCGGCTGCGGCGACGGCGCCCTCCTCGAACACCTGACGCGGGAGAAGCACGCCGACGCCCGGGGCATCGAGATCGACATGGCCGAGGCGACCCGGGCGGTGGCGGCCGGTCTCGCGGTGATCCACGGGGACGCCGACAGCGACCTCGCCCACTACCCCGACGGCGCCTTCGACGTCGTCGTCCTCTCCCGCACGCTCCAGGCGGTGGAACGGCCCCGCGACGTGCTGCGCCAGATGCTCCGCATCGGCCGGCGCGCCGTCGTCTCCTTCCCGAACTTCGGCCACTGGCTCATGCGCTGGCGCCTGCTGGTGAACGGCCGGATGCCGGACACCGAGACCTGGGACCGCCCCTGGTACGAGACGCCGAACATCCACCCCTGCACGATCCGCGACTTCTTCGACCTCTGCGCGGCGGAGGGCTACGTCGTGGAGGAATGGCTCGCGGTGGACGAGCGGGGCCTGACCGCTCCGTGGCGCCGCTCCGCCTGGCTCGCGAACCTGTTCGGGGAGCAGGCCCTGTTCCTGCTCCGCCGGGCCGACCGGGGCTGACGGCGGCACCCTCCCAGCGGTCGCGCCCGTGGTCCGGGAAGGGGCACGGCCTCCCGGACCGCGTTCGGTCCCGCGTCCTCCGTCGAGAAGCCCGCTCCGGGAAGCCCGCTCCGGGAAGATCCTGGCCGGGGACATCGGGAGGAACCGGCCGTCGCGTCCCCGGACGAATCTGTGGACGACTCCGCCACCCCGTCGCGGGACAGGGTGCACCGAACCGCGTCCGCCCGGCGTCCCGGTGGGTTGGGGGGATGAACCGCCACGCGCCATCCCCCTGCGGAGCGTTTCGCCGCGCTCCCCGCCCGGGCCCGGGACGAGTCGGGCGACTCGCGATTCCCCGCCGAGTCGCGCCGCGTGCCACCTGTGGACGAAGCCGGGGACCGAACGGCGCCGCGCACCCATCCACACTGCCCACAGGCATCAACAAACCACCTCATGACTCTTCTTAAAAACCTTCATTCAAGGAAGAGAGGTCCGGACGCGATCCGCGGCAGGCCGTCTCGCCATCGGTCCAGCCGGGGGCGGGCAGCTCCAGGCACCACGGGGCGGCTG
>CAXVWQ010000020.1:0-4137 GCA_964263755.1 Roseomonas sp.
CCGACGGCCGCGTCCAGCACGGGGTGCCGCAGCATCGGCGTGCGGACGACGCGGCCGGCGAGGCGCGCGGCGGCGGCGCGGACGTCGGCATGGGTGGGGAGTGCGGCGGTCGGGAGGGCGTCGGTCACGCGGTGATCCTCCTCCGTCCGCGCCGCGCCGTCCCCTCCCCGCGCCGGGTCGTCCGTCACGCCGGACCCTTCGAGGCGGCGCCGGGGACGACGCCCCGGGCGGCCACGACCCGCACGGGCGAGGCCGAGGTCGACCCCTCGACGCCGCGCCGAAGACAGGGCCAGGGGTCACGCCGCGGCGGCGAAGCGCCGCGGGTCCACCAGGGGGACGATGGGGGCGAGGTCGGCGGGGTCGTCGCCCTCCACCAGCGCGGCCAGCAGGCGTCCCGCGGCAGGGGCGGTCTGGATGCCGTAGCCGCCCTGGCCGACGTTCCAGAAGAAGCCCGGCCGGTCGGAGGGGCCGATGGCGAGGCCGCGGTCGGGCGAGAAAGTCCGCAGCCCGGCCCAGCGGTGCTCCACGCGGCGGACGGGGATGTCCATCGCCTGGGTGAAGCGATCCACGGCGACGGCGACGTCGAGTTCGTCCGGCTGGGCGTCGCAGGGGTCGCTGTCGGTCTCGTCGGCGGGGGAGACCATGAGGCGGGTGCGGGCCTCCGGGCGGGCGTACCAGGTGTGGGCGACGTCGCCGAGGAGGGGCCAGTCGGCGGGAAGGTGCGGGGCGGGGTCCACGAGGACGGCGGTGCGGCGCTTCGGGACGAGGCCGAGGGGCGAGACGCCGGCGATCCGCGCGACCTCGTCGCCCCAGGCGCCGGCGGCGTTCACCAGCACGGGGGCGGCGTAGGTCGTGCCGTCCGCGG
Organism: Roseomonas sp.; assembly: GCA_964263755.1. Classification (GTDB taxonomy): domain Bacteria; phylum Pseudomonadota; class Alphaproteobacteria; order Acetobacterales; family Acetobacteraceae; genus Roseomonas. Next base: position 866 of record CAXVWQ010000020.1, read on the forward strand.
TCTCGGCGCACCAGTCGCCGCCGTCCCGCCAGATGCGGCCGGCGCGGCGGCGCAGGGCGAGGACGCCGCCCCGGGCGCGGACGACCTTCAGGAACCCGGCGTGGAGGGCGGCGACGTCCATGTCGAAGCCGTGCCGCTCGATGGCGGCGGCGGCGGCGTAGCCGGGGCGCAGCGGCGGGACCATCGCCGCGACCTCCGCCACCGCGATGGGCTCGATGCCGGTGCCGCGGGCCATCATCGCGTTCAGCGCCTCGACCTGGTCGTCCGGCGCGAGGTGGATGATGGGGCGGGGGGACATGAGGGGCGCCTCCGCGAAGCCCCCGGGCGGGGCGCGGAAGAAGTCGCCGGAGGCGGCGGTCAGCGCCTGGGCGTCCGGCGGGCCGTAGTTCAGGATCCAGATCGCGGCGGAGCGGCCGGTGGTGTGGTAGCCGGCGCTCTCCTCCGCCTCCAGCAGCGCCACCCGGCGGCGGGAGGAGAGGTGGTAGGCCGCGGTGGCGCCGCCGATGCCGGCACCGATGACGAGGGCGTCGAAGCGTTCCATGCGCGGATGGTGCGGGGACGATGGGGGTGGGGCAAGCGGCGGCGTTGACCGAATTGCACGAGTTGCTTACGCGTCAATCCGAAATGCACGATCTGAAAGAGGATTTCTGGCGACGGGCGGTCGTCGCGGAATCGTCGGTGGTGGCGGTGTGCGGCCCGTGCCACACGCCGCCGCCCCGATAATCCCGATCCCCGCCGCATGACCCCCGCCCCCGCCGGCCCCGCCCCGGCCATCGCGCTGCGCGACCTGCGCCGGACCTTTCCGGGCCGGGGCGCGGCGGTGCGGGCGCTCGACGGCGTCTCGCTCGACGTGGCGCCGGGGGAGGTGTTCGGGATCGTCGGGCGGTCCGGCGCGGGCAAGTCCACCCTGTTGCGCTGCGTGAACCTGCTGGAGCGGCCGGATGCCGGGACCGTGGAGGTGCTGGGCCAGGACGTGACGGGGCTGGACGAGGCGGCGCTGCGCCGGGCGCGGCGCGGCATCGGGATGGTGTTCCAGCATTTCAACCTGCTGTCCTCGCGCACGGTCGCGGGGAACGTCGCCTTCCCGCTGGCCATCGCCGGCGTCCCGCGGGCGGAGCGGGAGGCGCGGGTGGCGGAGGTGCTGCCGCTGGTGGGCCTGTCGGACAAGCGGGACGCCTACCCCGCGCAACTGTCCGGCGGGCAGAAGCAGCGGGTGGGGATCGCCCGCGCCCTCGCCTCCCGCCCCCGCGTGCTGCTGTGCGACGAGGCGACGAGCGCGCTGGACCCGGAAACGACGGGGGAGATCCTCGCGCTCATACGGGACGTTCGGGACCGGCTGGACCTGACGGTGCTGTTGATCACCCACGAGATGTCCGTCGTGAAGGCGATCTGCGACCGGGTGGCGGTGATGGAGGCGGGGCGGGTGATCGAGTCCGGCCGGGTGTTCGACGTGTTCACCCGCCCGTCGCACCCGACCACGCGGCGCTTCATCGGCGAGGTGATCGGGCACGTCGTGCCGCCCGGGACGGTGGCGCGGCTGCCGGCGCCGGGCGCGGGGGAGGAGCGGCGCCTGTTGCAGGTGCTGTTCGCCGGCCCGTCCTCCACCCGCGCCGTGGTGAGCGAGGCGTCGCGGCGCTTCGGCGTGGACCTGAACATCGTTTCCGGCCGGATCGACGAGATCGCGGGGGAGCCGTTCGGGCTGATGGCGCTCGCGGCCTACGGCACGCCCGCCGCGATCGCCGACACGGCGGCCTGGATGCGCGGGCTGGGCCTGGACGTGGCGGAGATCGGCGCCGAGGCGGTGGAGGCGGCATGATCCCCTGGCTGCCCCCGGCGCTGACCGACCTGATGATCGAGGCGGCGTGGCAGACGCTCGTCATGACCTTCGGCGGCGCGGTCATCGCGGTGGCGGCGGGACTGCCGCTGGCGCTGCTGCTGCACGCCACGGGGCCGGGCGGGCTGTCGCCGATGCCCTGGGTGAGCCGCCCGATCGGGCTGCTGGTGAACGCGGTGCGGTCCACGCCCTTCATCATCCTCATGGTCGCGATCGTGCCGTTCACGCGGCTCGTGGCGGGGACGAGCATCGGGACGGGCGCGGCGCTCGTGCCCCTGGCGCTCGCCGCCACCGCCTTCGTCGCCCGGCTGTTCGAGAACGCTTTCCGCGAAGTGGACCGCGGCGTCGTGGAGGCCGCCCGCGCGATGGGCGCGACCCGCGTCCAGATCCTGTCCCGCGTCATCGTGCCCGAAGCCCTGCCGGGCATCGTCGCGGCCGTCACGGTCACCCTCGTCGGCCTCGTCGGCTACTCCGCCATGGCCGGGGCCATCGGCGGCGGCGGACTCGGCGACCTCGGCATCCGCTTCGGCTACCAGCGCTTCATGCCGGAGGTGATGGCGACCGTCGTCGCCGTCCTGATCCTCCTCGTCCAGGGCTTGCAGTCCCTCGGGGATTGGCTCGTCCGCCGCGTCTCCCGCCGTTGAAAGGCAGCACCTCCATGATCGCCCGCCGCATCCTCCTGGCCGCCACGGCGCTCGCGCCCACCGCGGCGTCAGCCCAGGACATCGGCGCCGCCGCGCGCCCCCTCCGCGTCGGCGTCACCGCCGGCCCGCATGCCCAGGTGATGGAGAAGGTCCGCGAGATCGCGGCCCGCGACGGCCTGACCATCCGCATCGTCGAGTTCTCCGACTTCATCCAGCCGAACGCCGCCCTCGCCTCGGGCGACCTCGACGCCAACTCCTACCAGCATGGACCCTTCCTCGATCAGCAGGTGCGCGACCGCCGCCTCCCGCTCGTCGCCATCGCGAAGACGATGGTCTTCCCGATGGGCCTCTTCTCCCGCCGTCACCGCGACCTCGCGGCGATCCCCGCGGGCGGCCGCGTCGCCGTCCCGAACGACCCGACGAACGGCGGGCGCGCCCTCGTCCTCCTCGCCCGCGCCGGCCTGTTCTCCCTCCGCGCCGGCGCCGACCACCGCGCGACCGTCGCCGACATCACGGAGAACCCGCGCCGCATCCGCGTGGTGGAACTGGAAGCCGCCCAGCTCCCCCGCGCGCTGGACGAGGTGGAGGCCGCGGCGATCAACTCGAACTTCGCGATCAACGCGGGGCTGAACCCGGTGCGCGACGCCATCGCGATCGAGAGCGCGGACTCCCCCTACGCCAACCTCATCGTCGTGCGGGAGGCCGACCGCGCCGCACCCTGGGCCGCCCGCCTCGTCCGCGCCTACCAGACCGACGAGGTGAAGGCCTTCGTCGCGACGACCTTCTCCGGCTCC
>CAXVWQ010000021.1:0-4434 GCA_964263755.1 Roseomonas sp.
GAGGGCATCCAGCCCTCCGTCATCAAGGACATCGCCCGGGTGATCCGCCACCTCGCGCGGGACCGCGGCCTCGCGGTGGTGCTGGTGGAGCAGTATTTCGAGTTCGCCCGCGACCTCGCGGACCGCATCGCCGTCATGGTCCGCGGGGAGGTGGCGCTGGCCGGGCCGGTCGGCGACCTCGACGAGGCCGCGGTCCGCCGCCTCCTGACCGTCTGAGGCGCCCGACGGGGTTCGGCGGCCGGGTGGCGCCGATCCGGGACGGCCGGACCGGCGCGGTGCTTGACGCGCCCCGGCCGGCGGGGCCGTATCCGCCGGCAGGCGCGACGCGACGCCGGGGGAGGGACGGGATGACGGACACCACGAACGGTCGCGCCGCGACGACGCGACGGACGGCGCTCGGCGCCACCGCGGCGCTCCTGGCCGCGGGCGGCGCCTCCGCGCAGACCGCGCCGCCGTTGCCCCGCCGGGTCAACCTCATCACCCCCTACGGACCGGGAACCGCGCCGGACTTCGTCGGGCGCACCGTGGCGGACGCGCTGTCACGTCGGCTGAATGTCCCGACGGTCGTCGAGAACCGAGTCGGCGCCTCCGGCAACATCGGCAACCTCGCCGTGGCGCGCGCCGCGCCGGACGGGGAGACGCTGCTGATCGCGGCCGGCACGATCGCCATGAACGTGTCGCTGTTCCGCACCCTCGGCTACGACCCGCTGACGAGTTTCGAGCCGGTGATCGAGGCGGCGGAGGTCGGCTTCGCCCTCGTCGTCAACCCGGCGGCCGGGCGGACGCTCGCGGAGTTCCTCGACCGTGCCAAGCGGACGGGGACGATGCGCTACGGCAGCGCCGGCGTCGGATCGCCGCTCCACCTCGGCATGGAGATCCTGCGGCGGCAGGTCGGGTTCGAGGCGACGCACATCCCCTACCGCTCCTCCGGCGAGGTCATCCCCGACCTTCTCGGCGGGCGCGTCGAGGCGTTGCTGGCACCGGTGCCGACCGCGGTGAACTCGGCGCGCGACGGCCGCCTCGTCGTCCTCGCCTCCGCCTCGGCGCAACGCCTGCCCTACGCGCCGGACGTGCCGACCTTCGCCGAGGCGGGCGTGCCGGGCTTCACCATCGGCGACTGGTACGGGCTGTTCGCGCCCGCGGGCACGCCCGCGCCGATGCTCGACGCGATGAACGCCCGGCTGGACGAGGTGATCCGGGCGCCGGAGACGTCCGCCCACCTCGCGACCTTCGGGCTGACGCCCTCCGGCGGTTCGCGGCAGAAGCTGCGGGACCGGCTGGCGAGCGAGATACCCCGCTGGGCCGCGGTGATCCGGGAGGCGGGGATCACGCCGAACTGACGGTGGGCCCGCTGCCCCGCCCCGCCCGATCGTTGCCGCCGGCGGCCCGAAACAGGTGCAGGGGATCGGCGTTGTGCCCCCGCTTCCGCCTCCGCGCGGAAGGGGGGACCGCATGACGCCGACCGCACCGCTGCCATACGACCCCGCCGACGAGGCGGAGGCGACGCGCGGCATCGTCGAGACCACCTGCGGCCACCCCGTCCACGCGAAGCGCCACGGCATCCTGTGCGGGACGTTCCGCGTGCCGGACGGGCCGCCGACCAGCCGACCCGAGGAATACCGACCTTGACCGACATCCCGCGGATCGAACCTTACGACGGCCCGGCGGGCGGCTGGGGCTCGCTGCGTTCCGTGACGAAGATCCTCACCCAGGAGGATCGGCTGGCCTCCGGCAACGCCGTGCTGCTGAAGCAGAACAAGCCGGACGGGTATTCCTGCGTCTCCTGTTCCTGGGCCAAGCCGGACGAGCCGAAGGCCTTCGAGTATTGCGAGAACGGCGCGAAGGCGACGGCATGGGAGATCACGCGGAAGCGGGTTCGACCGGCCTTCTTCGAGGAGCACACGCTGACGGAACTGCGCGGCTGGTCCGACCACGACCTGGAGGCCGAGGGGCGGCTGCTGCACCCGATGCGGCTGGACCGTGTGCGGGACCGTTGGGTGCCCGTGGCGTGGGAGGAGGCGTTCCGGCAGATCGGACGCGAACTGCGCCGGCTCGATCCGAGGACGACGGTGTTCTACGCCTCGGGGCGGGCGTCCCTCGAGGCGTCGTACATGTGGGGGCTGTTCGCCCGGCTCTACGGGCACAACAACCTGCCCGATTCGTCCAACATGTGCCACGAGAGCACGTCGGTGGGTTTGCCGGAGGCGATCGGTGCGCCGGTGGGGACGGTGCTGCTGGAGGATTTCGGGAAGACGGACCTCATCCTCTCCTTCGGGCAGAACGTCGGCACCAACTCGCCGCGGATGCTGCATCCCCTGCAGGAGGCGGCCAAGCGCGGCGTGCCGATCGTGACCTTCAACGTGCTGAAGGAACGGGGATGGGAACGCTTCACCGACCCGCAATCGCCGACGCAGATGCTGACGCGGTCCGAGACGACGATCTCCGCGGGGTATCACCAGGTGAAGGCGGGCGGCGACATCGCGGCGATCCTCGGCGTGAGCAAGGCGCTGATCGCGGGCGACGACGCGGCACGGACCGCCGGGATGGCGCCGTGGCTGGACCACGCCTTCATCGCGGAACACACGCACGGCTTCGCGGCCTATGCCGCGGCGTGCCGCGCCGCGGACTGGGCGTCGCTGGAGGCGCGGTCCGGCCTGACCCGCGACGCGATGGAGGAGGTGGCGGCGACCTACGCGCGGTCGCGATCCGCGATGGGCATCTACGGCATGGGGCTGACGCAGCACCGCGCGGGCGTCGAGAACGTGCGGATGATCTGCAACCTGCTGCTGCTGCGCGGTAACGTCGGCAAGCCCGGCGCCGGCGTGCTGCCGGTGCGCGGCCATTCCAACGTGCAGGGCCAGCGCACGGTCGGGATCAGCGAGAAGCCCGAACTCGTGCCGATGGACCGGCTGGCCGAGCAGTACGGCTTCGAGCCGCCGCGCGACACCGGCATGAACACGGTGGAGGCCTGCGAGGGCATCATCGAGGGCAAGGTGACGGCCTTCCTCGGCCTCGGCGGCAACTTCATCCGTGCGGTGCCGGAGACGGAGGCGATGGAGGCCGCGTGGCCGGGCATCCGGCTGACCGTGCAGATCGCCACGAAGCTGAACCGCAATCACCTCATCAACGGGGAGGTGGCCTACCTGCTGCCGTGCCTCGGCCGCCTGGAGGTGGACCGGCAGGAGGCGGGCCCGCAGGCCGTGACCTGCGAGGACACGATGACAAAGATCCACGGCAGCCACGGCATCGTCCAGCCCGCCGGGCCGGACCTTCGGTCGGAGCCCGCGATCATCGCCGGGATCGCCCGGGCGACGCTGGATCCGAACCCGAAGGTCCCCTGGGACGCGTGGGTGGGGGATTACGGCCGGGTGCGCGACGCCATCGAGGCGACCTATCCCGACATTTTCGGGGACTTCAACCGTCGCGTCTTCGCCGGTGGCTTCCATCGGCCGTTGCCGGCACGCCAGCGGGAGTGGAAGACCGAGACCGGGAAGGCCAACTTCCTCGTCCCCACCTCGCTCGATGCCAACCCGGATACGGACGAGGAGCGGGAGGACGTACTGCAGCTCGTCACCGTGCGGTCCAACGACCAGTTCAACACGACGATCTACGGGATGCACGACCGGTTCCGCGGCGTGGACGGGACGCGGATGGTGCTGCTGATGAACCGCGCCGATGCGGCGCAGCGCGGGCTGGTGGACGGCGCGACGGTGGGATTGACCACCGCCGTCGAGGACGGGATCGCGCGGCGCGTGGACGGGTTCCGGGTGGTCCACTACGACATCCCCGCCGGATGCATCGCCGGCTACTTCCCGGAATGCAACCCTCTGCTTCCGCTCTGGCACCATGCGGAGCGGAGCAAGGTGCCGGCCGCGAAGTCCATCCCGGTCCGCGTCCACGCGGGGGCCGCGTGACCGCGGGGCTGGTCACCGTGCCGCGGGTCGCCGTTTCCGGCGCGGCGGCGCTGGTTGGGCAGCGCGTGCTGGCGGAGGAAACCGCCGTCGCGCTGTCCTACGATGGCGCGACGCACGCGGTGATGATGGCGACGCCGGCCGACCTGGGGGATTTCGCGATCGGGTTCTCGCTGTCGGAAGGCATCGTGGCCTCCGCCGCCGCGATCGAGGAGATGGAGGTGCTGTCGCGCGGCGACCTCGGCGTGGAGGTGCGGATGCGGCTGGCCGAGACGCCGGGCACGCTTCACCTGCGGCGCCGGCGCGCGATGGCCGGGCCGGTCGGGTGCGGCCTGTGCGGCATCGAGTCCTTGCAGGAAGCCGCGTGGCCTGCCGATCCCGTCACCTCGCCGCTCCGGCTCTGGCCCGGCGCCGTGACGGCGGCGCTGGAGGCGCTGGAGGCGGCGCAGGCGATGAACCGGGAGGCCCGCGCCCTGCACGCCGCCGCCTTCTGGACCCCGGAGGCCGGGTGCGTGGCGGTGCG
>CAXVWQ010000022.1:0-4760 GCA_964263755.1 Roseomonas sp.
CGGGAGAAGATCTCCATCGGCGCCCCCACCTGCGCCGCGCGGCCGGCGTTCATCACCACGAGCCGGTCGCCGAGGGTCATCGCCTCCACCTGATCGTGGGTCACGAACAGGGAGGTGACGCCGAGGCGGCGCTGCAGCCGCCGGATCTCCGCCCGCATCTGCACGCGCAGCTTGGCGTCGAGGTTGGACAGGGGCTCGTCGAACAGGAACAGCGCGGGTTCCCGCACGATGGCGCGGCCCATGGCGACGCGCTGCCGCTGGCCGCCGGAAAGCTGCTTGGGCTTCCGCTCCAGCAAGGCCTCGATGCCGAGGATGCCGGCGGCGTCCCGCACGCGGCGCTCGATCTCGGGCTTCGGCAGGCGGCGGATCTTCAGGCCGTACGCCATGTTCCCGAACACCGTCATGTGCGGGTAGAGCGCGTAGTTCTGGAACACCATGGCGATGTCGCGGTCCGCCGGTTCCAGGCCGGTCACGTCGCGGCCGGCGATGATCACCTCGCCGGTGGTGGCGGTCTCCAGCCCCGCGACGATCCGCAGCAGGGTGGACTTGCCGCAGCCGGACGCGCCGACGATGACGACGAGTTCGCCCTCCGCCACCTCCAGGTTCACGCCGTGCAGGACGGGGGTGGCCCCGAAGGACTTCGTCACGCCGCGGAGGGACAGGGTGGCCACGCGCCTACTTCTCCGTGTCCGTCAGGCCGCGGACGAACCAGCGCTGCATCAGCACCACCACGAGCACCGGCGGCGCCATGGCCAGCACGGCGGTGGCCATGATGATGTTCCAGTCGTTCTGCGCGTCGCCGGTGCCGATCATCTTCGTCAGGCCGACGACGATCGTCTCGAAGGACCGGTCGTTGATGATGAGGAGTGGCCAGAGATACTGGTTCCAGCCGTAGATGAAGAGGATGACGAACAGCGCGGCGATGTTCGTGAGCGACAGGGGCAGCACGACGTCCTTCAGGAAGCGCAGCGGGCCCGCGCCGTCCATCTTCGCGGCCTCCACGAACTCGTCGGGGATGGTGAGGAAGAACTGGCGGAACAGCAGCGTGGCGGTGGCGGAGGCGATGAGGGGGATGGTCAGCCCCGCCATGGAGTTCGTCAGGTCGAGGCTCACGATGACCTGGAAGGTCGGGATGATCCGCACTTCCACCGGCAGCATGAGGGTGACGAAGATCATCCAGAACGCCGCCATCCGGAACGGGAAGCGGAAGAACACCACGGCGTAGGCGGAGAGGATGGAGATCGCGATCTTCCCCGCGGCGATGAGGGTGGCCATGAGGAATGAGTTAAGGAGCATCGTGCCCGCCGGCGCGACGCGGATGCGGGAGCCGCCGACGTTGAGCGCCTGGGAGAAGTTCTCGACCGCCTGATCGCCCGGCCAGAGCGGCATGTCGCCGCGCCCGACGGTGCCGGAATCATGGGTGGCGCCGAGGATGGTCAGGAGGATGGGGAAGGCGAAGATGACCGTCCCGAGGATCAGCGCCCCGTGCGCGATGGCCTTCGAGACGAGCCGGCGCCGACGCGTCGCGCGCAGCAAGGCGTCGTCGCGGATCGCGGGGACGAGCATCAGTAGTGGACCCGCTTGTCGATCCCGCGGAACTGCACCGCCGTCAGCGCGATCACCAGCACCATGAGGATCACGCTCTGCGCCGCGGAGGAGCCGAGGTTGAGGTTCTGCACGCCGTCCGCATAGACCTTGTAGATGAGCGTCTGCGTGGACTGCCCCGGCCCGCCCTGGGTGAGGGCGTGGATCACGCCGAAGGTCTCGAAGAAGGCGTAGGTCAGGTTGACCACCAGCAGGAAGAACGTGGTCGGCGACAGGAGGGGGAACACCACGGTCCAGAACCGCCGGGCCGGTCGCGCCCCGTCGATCGCCGCCGCCTCCAGCACCGCAGCGGGGATGGATTGCAGGCCGGCGAGGAAGAAGATGAAGTTGTAGGCCACCTGCTTCCACGCCGAGGCGAGGATGACGAGGAACATCGCCTGGGAGCCGTCGAGCTTGTAATCCCAGGCGACGCCCGCGCGATTCAGGGCGCGCCCCACGATCCCGATCTGCGGGTGGAAGATGAAGAGCCACAGCACGGCGGCGATGGCCGGCGCCACCGCGTAGGGCCAGATCAGCAGGGTGCGATAGACGCCGGCCCCTCGCAGCGACTTGTCCGCCTGCACCGCCAGGAACAACGCGGTGCCGAGCGCGAGGACGGCGACCGATGTCGCGAAGACCGCGGTGTTGCCCGCCGCGGCGAGCCAGTTCGGGTCGGAGAGAACATCGGAAAAATTCTCCAGCCCGACGAACTCGGAGGACAGCCCGAAGGCGTCCTCCCGCAGGAGCGACTGCCACACCGCGACGCCGGCGGGCCAGTAGAAGAACACCGCGGTGATCGCCAACTGCGGCAGCAGGAACGCGGCCGGCAGCAACGTCCCGCGGAAGATCACCTTTCGCAAACGGCGATCCCCCGCGGGCGGGTCATGCCTACTGCGCCGCCCGGTTGGTCCGCTCGAAGTTCCGCAGCACCGCGTTGCCCCGGGTCTGGGCGTTCACCAAGGCCTGATCCGCGGTCTGGCCGCCCTGGAAGGCCCGCTCCATCTCCTCCTGGATGATGTTGCGGATCTCGATGAAGCCGCCGAGGCGGATGCCGCGGGTGTTGTCCGTGGTCTGTCCGCCGCCGCGCAGCAGCTGCTGCGTCGGGATGTCGGCCCCCGCGTTCTCGCGGTAGTAGCCGGCCGCCGTCAGGGATTCGGCGGCACGCAGCGAGATCGGCAGGTTGCCGGTGTCCCGGTGCCACTTCGCCGCCACGTCCGGCTGCGCGATGAAGCGGAAGAACTCGGCCACGCCGCGGAGTTCATCGGCCGAGCGCTGGCGGTTCGGACCGCCGTTCATCGCCCAGAAGGACGCGCCGCCGATGATGGAGTTCCGCGGCGCGCCCGGCACGTCGTCGTAGTAGGGGAGCATCGCGGTGCCCCAGTCGAACCGCGCTTCGCGCTGCACCCGCCCGCGGAAGGCGGAGGAGGTGAACATGATCGCGCATTCGCCCGAGGGGAACAGCGCCTCGCCCGCGGTGTCGCGCCCGCCGTAGCGGAACAGGCCGTCGCGCTGCCAGGTGACGAGGTTGCCGATGTGGCGCCGCATGAGCGGGTTGTTGATGGCGAGTTCGGCGTTCAGCCCGCCGAAGCCGTTGGCGAGCGTCGCGATCGGCACGTCGTGGATGGCGCTCATCTGCTCGACGTGCAGCCAGGTCGGCCAGCCCGTGGACATGGGGCAGGCGTGGCCGCTCTCCTTCAGGCGCCGCGCCGCCGCCTCGACCCCCGCCCAGGTGGCGGGGAACTGGTCGGGGTTCAGCCCGGCCCGCCGGAACGCGTCCTTGTTATACCAGGCCACGGCCGTGGAGGAGTTGAACGGCATCGACACCATCCGTCCGTCGGACAGGGAGTAGTAGCCCCGCACCGGCGCCAGGATGTCGTTGAAGTCGATCTGCACGCCCGTCTCGGCGAGGAGCTCGTGCACCGGCTTCACGGCGCGCCCGGCGGACATCATCGTGCCCGTCCCGACCTCGAACATCTGCACGATGTTCGGCGCCGTGCCCGCCCGGAAGGCCGCGATCGCCGCCACCATCGTCTCGGCGTAGGAGCCACGGAAGGACGGCGTCAGGCGATACCGTTGCTGGCTGGCGTTGAAGTCCGCCGCGATCCCCTCCAGCAGCCCGCCGTTCGGCTGGGTCAGGCCGTGCCAGAACTGGATCTCCACCGGCGCCTGCGCCGATGCCGGCGCCGTCAGGCCAAGTGGCGTCAAGCCAAGACCGGCCGCGAGCGCGATGGCGCCCGCCGCGATGGACCGTCGCAGCATGCTCGGAACCCTCTCCCGTATGGTCGGCGCGCCCTAGCCGGGCACCGTTGCGGGGAGACTACAGTCGTGTTGCGGTTCCGTGGAAGCCGTCCGACGAAGCCGCGGCGATTTCCGTGCCGCCCCGCCGCGGCCGGCGCCCTTGCGCCCCCCGCCGTTCCGCGCGACCACCCCGGCGATACGACCGCCAAGCAAGCCGGTTGGGAGAGGACGCCATGCCCGAGGCCTTCATCTGCGACGCCGCGCGCACCCCCATCGGCCGCTACGCCGGCGCCCTCGCCCCGGTGCGCGCGGACGACCTCGGCGCCGTGCCCATCGCCGCGCTGATGGCCCGCAACCCCGGCGTGGACTGGTCCCGGCTGGAGGACGTGACCTACGGCTGCGCCAACCAGGCCGGCGAGGACAACCGCAACGTCGCCCGCATGGCCTCCCTCCTCGCGGGGCTGCCGGACAGCGTCGCCGGCTCCACGGTGAATCGCCTCTGCGGCTCCGGCATGGACGCCGTCGGCATCGCCGCGCGCGCCATCAAGGCGGGCGAGGCCCACTTCATGCTCGCCGGCGGCGTGGAGAGCATGACCCGCGCGCCCTTCGTCATGGGCAAGAGCGCCGAGGCCTTCGGCCGCACCGCCGAGGTGTTCGACACGACGATCGGCTGGCGCTTCGTCAACGGGAAGATGAAGTCCGCCTACGGCACGGATTCCATGCCGGAGACGGCGGAGAACGTGGCGCAGGACTTCCAGGTCTCCCGCGCCGACCAGGACGCCTTCGCGCACCGGTCGCAGCAGCGGGCCGGCAGGGCGATGGCGTCGGGTCGCTTCGCGGAGGAGATCGTCCCCGTCACCATCCCCCGCCGCAAGGGCGACCCGGTGGTCGTGACGACCGACGAGCACCCCCGCCCGGAGACGACGCTCGAAGCCCTC
>CAXVWQ010000023.1:0-13512 GCA_964263755.1 Roseomonas sp.
AACTCGGGCAGCCCGCCGAGATCGCGGCGCTCGTCGCCTACCTCGCCTCCCCCGACGCCGCCTTCGTCAACGGCGCCGCCGTCACGGCGGACGGCGGCCGGATGGCGCACCTGTGACACCGGCGGACGACGCGCGGCGGACCGCGCCCCGATGAGTCGCGGGATAGACGGGGTCGTCCACGACGCGCTCGGCGACCTCATGGCGCAGGCCGGCCGCTTTGGCGGCACCCACGGCCAGACCGGGACCGGAGCGCCGACCGGCGAGTACATGAAGTTCGCCTGGTCCACGGGGATCGAGTGCTCCTATCCCACGATCCCCGACGGGCGCGGCGGCACCATCCGGCGCGACATGCTCGCGGAGTGCGGGCATTACGACCGCTACGAGGAAGACTTCGCCCTCGTCCGCGACCTCGGCCTCCGCTCCCTCCGCTACGGGCTGCCCTACCACCGCGTGAACCCCGCGCGCGGCCGCTACGACTGGTCCTTCGCCGATCCGGCGATGGCGGCGCTCAGGGCCGCCGGGATCACCCCCATCCTCGACATGCTGCACTTCGGGCTGCCCGACTGGCTCGGCGGCTTCGACAACCCCGAGCTGCCAGTGGCCTTCGCGCATTACTGCGGCGAGGTCGCGCGCCGCTATCCCTGGGTGCGCTTCTACACCGCCGTGAACGAGATCTACGTCACCGCGAAGTTCTCCGGGATGGACGGCGCCTGGAACGAGTGTGGCACCTCGGACCGCGCCTTCGTCACCGCCCTGAAGCACCTCGTGGCCGCGAACATGACGGGCTGCGCGGCCATCGTCCGCGAGCGCCCCGACGCGGTGTTCGTCGCGAGCGAGACCGCGGAGTACACGCACGAGATGTCGGCCGACCCCTCCGCGCGGGCGAGGCTGGAGAACCAGCTGAAGTTCGCCTCGCTCGACCTCCTCTACGGCAAGCAGCCCTCCGGGCCGGTGACGCTCTACCTCCTCGACAACGGCATGACGCGGTCGGAGTACGACTGGTTCATGGAGGGCGAGCCGCCGGGCCATCAGGTCATGGGCAACGACTACTACGGCCGCAACGAGCTGATGCGGCTGCCATCGGGGCAGATCATCCAGGGCGAGGACGTGCTCGGCTGGTACCAGATCACGAAGGGTTACTACGAGCGCTACCACAAGCCCGTCTTCCACACCGAGACGAACGTCCTCGACGCCGACGCCGCGCCGGGCTGGCTCTGGAAGCAGTGGGCGAACGTGCTGCGGATGCGGGCGGACGGCGTGCCGGTGCTCGGCTTCACCTGGTACTCGCTCACCGACCAGATCGACTGGGACATCGGGCTGCGGGAGAAGCGCGGGACGGTGAACCCGTGCGGCCTCTACGACCTCGACCGCAAGCCCCGTCCCGTCGCCGCGGCCTACCGCGAGTTGCTCGGCGCCTTCGGCCAGATCAGCTCCGTCGCACACGCCGAGATGTTCGCCCTCACCGAGGGGCCGGCGCGGCTGAAGGTCCACGTGTGAAGGGGGCGGGGGGAACCGGGAGGTCCGTGCCGCTTCCCGCCGCGCCTCGGGCGGGCCACGCGTGCGGCGGCCGGTCGGACCGCCTCATACGCCCGGCATCATCGCGTGACTTGTGCCCAGGGGCGTGCGGCGATGGAGTTGATGCGGTCGGGCTGGCCCATGAGCGAATCCCAGGCGTTGCGGCAGGCGTCGAGAATGGTGTCGTAGTCCGCGACGATGCGGTTCGAGGGATTGTTGCTCCGCAGGGCGCCGGCACCGACCTCGCTTCGAGCGCAGGAGCCCGCGTCGAAACTCAGGCGGACGCGGAATCGGTCAGTTGGCGTCTTGCCCGTCGTGGTGCACCAGAGCGCCGGGCCGGGCGTCACGGCGTTCGCCACGACGACCCTTCACGGCATACCAGAAGGAGGAACGCCACCCCGCGAGCTTCGCCGAGCCGCCTCGCTTCGGCTACCGCGCCCGACGTGACGATGTCACCAGGCTTTGGCCGTTGCCGGTGAGCATCGGCACGATCTCACGTTGCTCTTCGGGCGCCGGCCCTTGGTCCGGTGGAAGCCCTTGCCACGAGAGGCGCATCGAGGACGATGGGAAGAATGGGCCGCCGGTCGTCGGACAGCGCGCCGAGGATCGCCTCGGCCGAAAGCCGCCCCATCTCCTCCGATGGCACCGCGATCGTCGAGAGCGGAGGATGGAGCCGGGCGGAGAACTCCAGGTCATCGAAGCCCACGACGGACAGATCCCCCGGCACCGTGAGGCCGGCGCGGCGGCATTCGGCCAACACGCCGAACGCCAGGACATCGCTGCTGCAGATCACGCACGTGAAGCCGGGTGCGCCCTGCAGGCACTCGCGAAGGGCGATCTCGCCGGCCTCGATGGCGTACTCGCACTCGACCAGCCGCCCGTCCAGCGGCCGACGCCAGCGGCGCATCACCTCGATGAACGCGGCCCTGCGTGCGGCTTGCCGGTCATTTCCCTCCAACGGACCGCACAGGAAGAGCACGTCACGGTGACCGAGTTCGGCGACGTGCTCCAGGGCCCGCAGCATGGCGTCGCGATTGTCAAAACCGATCGAGGGGACGACCGTGTTGTCGGTGACGGAGTACGTGGACACCGCCGGTATCCGCCGCTGCTGCAGAAGCGTCACCAAAGCAGGGTCTGACACCTGACCGACGAGCAGGAGTGCCTCCGCGCCATGCTCGACGAGCAGGCGCGCCTTGTCCGCGACATGAGCGTTATCGAAACCGGAGGTCAGGACCGCGGTGAGATGCCCGTCCTGCCGCATGCGATCCTGGAAGGCGTTGACGAGGCGCGCGTAGATCGCGTGATTCAGGGTTGGGATCACCGCCCCGACAAGCAGCGTGCGCCGTCGCCGGAGGGCGCGCGCGGCGGGGTTCGGCGCGAAGCCGAGCCGCTTCGCGGCCTCCAGCACCCGTTCCCGGGTGCCGGTGCTGACCACGCCGGGAGCCGTGAGCGCGCGCGATACGGTGGCCACCGAGACGCCGGCGAGGCGAGCCACATCCGCGCTGGTCGCCACCCTCCTCTTCGTCACGTCCTCGACCTCTTCGTTGGGTGCGGACGGCACTGCCGCCTGCACCGATTCGAAACAGAATGACGGCGAGCGACTCCATGCCCGATGCAGCACCCGATGGGAATTCGCGGTCGATCAGGAAGCGGCGTTGACGCGCCTCGTCGTTTCGATGTAATCGTTTACATAAGCCGTCGCCGCTCGCAGCGATTCCATGCTTGGGTGGGCGGCGCTGATCTCTTGTCCGGCACCGGTCGTACCCCGTCCCTCCGAGGCGATCCGAGCCGGTTCTGACGGAGGATGCGTGCGATGACCGGAGCGACGGACGACGCAGTGACAGGGATGGCCCGCGGCGACCTCCTCGTTCTTCAACCCGGGGAGGGCGAGCATCACTGGCAGCCGGTGCCGGCGAACGGCCACATCACGGTGATGCTCGCGCCGGATCTCGTCCGCATGGACCACCCCATCGGGCTCGGCACGCAGACCATCCCGCCCGGCTGCCACGTCCGGGAGCACCTGCACGACCGCCATGAGGAGGTGCTCTTCTTCCTCTCGGGCCGCGGCCGGGCCGTGCTGGACGGGGTGGAGCACCCGGCCGTGCCGGGCACGGTCATCTACGTGGGGAGGAACCGGCTGCACATGTTCCTCAACGACGGTTACGCCGACCTCCATTGGATGTGGCTCATCGTCCCGAACGGCCTGGAGGAGTTCTTCCGGCGCATCGGGCGCCCGCGGGAGGCCGGCGAGCCGGCGCCCGAACCCTTTCCGCGGCCCGCCGACGTCGGCGCGCTGGAACGCGCCACCGTGTTCGGCCCGGCTCCCGAACCGCGGCGCCCGTGACGCGCCCTCGCCGGCGTTAGCCGATGCCGTGGCTGTAGCCGGATGCCGCACGCAAAGGAGACCGACAGGATGCGCTTGAGGAACAAGGTAGCCATCGTCACCGGGGCCGGCTCCGGCATCGGGAAGGCCACGGCCGCCCGCTTCCGGGCCGAGGGTGCGAGCGTCGTCGCCGTGGACCGCGACGACGCCAGCCTCGCGGCGCTCCCGCCGGGGGACGACCTGCTGGCCGTGACGACGGACGTGCGCCGCGAGGCCGAGGTGCGAGCGATGACAGAGGCGGCCGTCGCGCGCTTCGGCCGGATCGACGTCCTCGTCAACAACGCCGGCTACGGCGCCTTCGGCACGGTCGTGACCACGGAGGAGGCGGCCTGGGACGACGTCATGGCGGTCAACGTCAAAAGCGTGCTGTTCTGCTCGAAATACGCCGTCCCCGTCATGGCGGCGGGGCGGGGCGGGGCAATCATCAACACCGCCTCCAACATCGCCACGGTGGGTATCCGCGACCGGGCCGCCTACGTTGCGGCGAAGGGTGCCGTGGCCGCCCTGACACGGGCGATGGCCCTCGACCACGCCGCGCAGAACATCCGCGTGAACAGCGTGGCGCCCGGCGTGATCTCCTCCCGCTACTACGACGAGATGCGGCGGACGGTGGCCGACCCCGACGCGTTCATGGCCGGCTTGCGGGCGCGGGCGCCGATGGCGCGGATGGGCGAGCCGGACGAGATTGCCGGCATCATGCTCTACCTCGCCTCCGACGATTCGAGTTTCGCCACCGGCGCGATGTTCACGGTGGATGGGGGCATGACGGCGTGGTGATGGAGGGACTGGAGGGGCGGCTCGCGGTCGTCACCGGCGCCGCGGGCGGCATCGGCCGCGCGGTCGCGCTGCGCCTCGCCGCCGCGGGCTGCGGGCTCGCGCTGCTCGACCGCGACGACCAGTCGGGGACGGCGGCGGCGGTGCGGGAACTCGCGGCCGGGCGCTGCATCGCGCTCACGGTGGATGTCGGCGATGGAGGGGCCGTGGCGCGGGCGGCCGCCGAGATCGGCGCGGCGCTCGGCCCCGTGGACATCCTCGTCAACAACGCCGGTATCACCATGCTCGGGACGTCGCTCGACACCCCGGAGGAGGATTGGCGCCGCTGCTTCGCGGTCAACCTCGATGGCACATTGCACGGCTGCCGGGCCTTCGTACCCGGGATGGCGGAACGGCGCCGCGGCGCGGTGGTCAACGTGGCGTCCTGGTTCGGCAAGGTCGGCAAGCCGGGCTACGCCGCCTACAACGCTTCCAAGGGGGCCGTGCTCAGCCTGACGCAGACCCTCGCGTTGGAGGTGGCGCCGAGCGGCGTGCGGGTGAACGCCGTCTGCCCCGGCACCATCGGCGGCACGGCGATGCGCGAGCGGGCCGACGCGGAGAGCCTTCGCCTCGGGATGCCGACCGCGGCGGAACGCGCCCACCTCATTCCCCTCGGCCGCCTCGGCACGCCGGAGGACGTGGCACGGGTCGTGGCGTTCCTCGCCTCGGACGAGGCGGCGTACATGACGGGGCAGGCGCTGAACGTGACGGGCGGCCTCTGGCTGCACTGACGCGGGTGGGCCTCGGTGAGGTGGCGTTCCGGGGGAGCGAAGTTCATCTTGCACCCGGTTCATGTAATCCATTACATCCGCTGCGACGGCGCATGCGCCGGATGGGTCGGGGATGTGCCCGTGACCGCTCCGGTGCGCTGCGACCGCTCGATCCCTGCCGGCGCGCGTGTCCTTCGGGGCGCCTTGGGTTCCTCGCCCGTCATCGGCAACAGCCGCCAAGGAGAAGATCCGCGATGTCACGCCTGCGCCGCTCCGAGTTCCTCGCGCTCGTCGCCGCCACCTCCGTCGGTCTCGCGACGAAGGCGTGGGCGAACGACTTCCCGACCCGACCTGTCGAACTCGTCGTCGGCTTCCCGCCGGGCGGCGGCACGGACGTCCTCGCCCGCGCCTTCGCCGACGCGGCCAAGCGGCACATGTCGCAGCCCCTCCTCGTCACGAACCGGCCCGGCGCCAGCGGCTCCATCGGCCTGACGGACGTGCTGAACACGCGGGCCGACGGCCACAAGCTCGCCCTCGTGACCGCGGAGCTCGCCATCCTCCCGGCGCTGAACCAGGTCCGGTTTTCGGCCGACGACTTCCGGATGATCGCCCAGCTCAACGCGGACCCGGCGGCGATCCTCGTGAGGAACGAGGCGCCCTGGGCCACGATCGAGGACTTCATCGCGGAGGTGCGGCGCCGGCCCGGCCACATGAAGGTCGGCGACAGCGGCGTCGGCTCCATCTACCACCTGTCCGCGGCCGCCATGGCGGACCGGGTCGGCGCCGAGTTCCTTCACGCGCCCTTCGCGGGCTCCGCGCCCGGGCTGACGGCGCTGCTGGGCGGCCACATCGATGCCATGACCACCAGCCCCGCCGAGGCGTCCGCGCACGTGCTGGCCGGCCGGTTGAGGATCCTCGCCGTGATGGCCGACGCGCGCCTGCCGACCTTCGAGAACGTCCCGACCTTGAAGGAGCGCGGCGTGGACCTGTCCATCGGGACGTGGCGCGGGCTCGCCGTGCGGCGGGACACGCCGCAGCAGGCGGTGGATGCGCTGGCCGAGATCACCCGCCGGATCACGGCGGACACGGGCTTCCGCGAGGCCGTGTCGCGCAGCAACCTCGCCCTCGTCTATGCTGACGGGCGGGATTTCGAGGCCACCATCAACCGTGACCGCACCCTCTTCCGGCAGCTGGTGACGAAGCTGCAGCTCGGCTGAAGGCACCGTCAATCCGGCGAGACTTCTGCCGGACAGGCGCCGGGCATGATCTCAGCCTGAACACGGGGGCGATGCCTCGCCGGGTTCCTGCGCCGTTTCGATCGGACCAAGGGTCGCCAGGGTGGCAATGCCCGCCGGTGAGGGTGGGCGTGAAGCAGATCATCCCGCTCGCCCGCACTGTCGCTCCCGGACCGTCCCCGGTTCCGTTATGCCACCCGCACCGACATTGCGCCGATGCCGGCGATGGCGGCGTGGATCGTCTCGCCCGGAAGGATCGGTCCCACCCCCTCCGGCGTGCCGGTCAGGAGGATGTCGCCCGGCTCCAGCGTGTAGAAGCGTGACGCGAAGGCGATGAGCTCGGGGATGTCGAGGATGAGGTCGCGCGTGTTGGCGCGCTGCCGCGCCTCCCCGTTCACGTCGAGCGAGAGGTCGAGCCCCGACGGATCGCCGATCTCGTCCGCCGTGACCATCCAGGGGCCGAGGACGGTGTAGGTGTCGCACGACTTCCGCATGGACCGCTCCTCTGGCCCGCGGATCGTGATGTCGAGGCCGATGGAATAGGCCGCGACGTGCTCCAGCGCGCGGTCCCGCGGCACGTCCTTGCACGCGGTGCCGATGATGACCGCCAGTTCGACCTCGTGGTCGGTGCGGCGGTCGGGCTGGACGAGCCGCACGGCGTCGGAGGGGCCGACGAGGGAAGAGCTGGCCTTCAGGAACAGGCCGGTCTCCTGGATCTTGCGGACATGCGCGACGTGGAAGGTCTCCGGATCGGCCTGCGCCTCCTCGAAGTGCTTGCGGTAGTTCACGGGGGCCGCGATGATCTTGCCGGGGTTGGCGACCGGCGGCCGCAGCCGCACGGAGGCGACCGGCACGCCCGCCCGGCCCGCCGCCGCGGCGAGGATCGCGGGACGCAGCGTCGGCAGGGCGGCGATCAGCACGTCGTGGCGCGGCAGCGGGTAGCGCTGCGCCGGAAGGGCGTCGAGGACGCTCGTCACGTCGTGGACGAGGTCGCCCTGGAGGAGGCCGAGGCGGTGGTCGTCGAAGAGGCAGAGACGCATGGGACGGGGCCTCGGGTGGGGGCTGATGGGGACCGGCCCCATCCGGGCCGGCCGTGTCGGCCGCGGGGGGACGTTCGGGAAACCGGTTCGCCGTCCCGGTCGATCCCGGCCGGCGCGGATCGGGGCTAGCGGCGTTCCTCGCGCCAAAAGCCGAGTGCGGTCTGGAGGGGGCGGTCGGAGAAGGAGAACAGCACGAGGTCCTCCGGCGCGGCGAAGGAATGCCAGCACCAGCTCGGCACGACGAACACGTCTCCGCGCGCGACGTCCCAGCGTTCCGCGCCCGCCGTCACCGTGCCGCGTCCCTCGACGACGGCATACACCGTCCCGTCGGTCGAGCGGATCGGCGTGCCCTCGAAACCGCGCGGCAGCAGTTGCATGAACGCGCCCATCGTGCGGATTGGGGAGGCCCCCGTCGTCGGGTCGGTGAAGGCGAGCCGCAGTCCCTCCGCCGGGTCCCACTCATCGAGGCGCCGCATCACCGGCGCGGCCGTGCGGATCAGCGGGTCCAGCAGCCGTGCCTGCCGGTCCAGCGCGATGATGGCGGGGCCGAGCACGTAGCGCCCCGCGGCGAAGGCGACGGTCAGCCCGGCCTCGTTGAGGGAGCGGAAGTAGCGGTAGGTCGTGGAGACCGCGAGGCCGAGGCGGCGCGAGGCGTCCTCCACGGTCCACTCGGGCTTCGCGAGCGTGAAGAGCGCGAGGGCCGAGAGCAGCTTGTCCGAGGTGTTCAACCGCGCCTCCGGGCCGTCGGGCCCGTGGCCGGGATAGCCCGGCGCGGGTCGCCCCGTCACTCCGGCCGCACCCCGGCTGCTTCCGCCATCCCGGCCGGGCGGCGCACGGGGCCCGCGACGAGGCCGCACGACGGCTCGGCGGGGAGCGGGTCCGCATCGCGTCGGGGGACCGCGGGGAACGGACGGCGGCCGGGCGTGGGACGGACGGTGGACGTGTCCATCGGGCCCGGTGGGTGGCGCGGCACGGGGAGGCAGCGCGGGTCGTCGGGTGCCGACGCATCCCGCGGACGACGCCTCCTCGCATGGTCGGGCGCCTTCCGGTCATGCCTCCTTCGAGCCCGGTTCCACCGGGTTTCTTCGGCTCGATCCTCGAAGGGCAAGAATTCTGTTGATTCACGACGGGCGTCGTGGAACGTCACGGCGCCGGACGCCGCGCCCAGAACGGCGGCCGAGGGGGAGGTCACGTCATGGTTCGGACGCTCGGGTGTGCGGCGTCTCCGCGATCCGCGGGACGCGGGGCGCGCTGATGGCAGGCGGCGACGGCTGCCGACCCGGCGTCCATCCCGGGGGGCGACGCGCGGGCCGACGCGCCCTCCTCGGCCTCGGAGCGGGCGCCCTCGCCCCCCTCCCCGCGCTCGCCCAGCCCGCCGGCACGACCCGCCTCATCGTTCCCTTCGCGCCGGGCGGCGCCATAGACACGATCGGCCGTCTCTACGCGCGCGCCATCGCCGCCGCGCTCGGCGAGACCTGGGTGGTGGAGAACCGCACCGGCGGCAACGGCGTGATCGGCGCCCGCCTCGTCGCGGGGGCCGCGCCGGACGGCCGCACGCTCATGTTCCACGCGGACGCGCACGTCGTCGGGAACCTCGTGATGCGCGATCCCGGCTACGACGCGCGACGCGACTTCACGCCCGTCGCGCGCGTGGCGGAGGGGCCGCTCGTGCTCGTCGGCCATCCCTCCGTCGCCGCGCGGACCCTGCCCGAACTGGTCCGCGATCTCCGCGCAGCGCCGGATCGCCTGAGCTTCGCCAATTCCTCGCTCGGCGCGCTCGGCCACCTCGCGACCGAATGGTTCAAGCGCGAGGCCGGGGCGCCGAACGTGACGGTGGCGTCCTACCGGGGCACCGCTCCCGCGATCGCCGACGTCCTCGCGGGCAACCCCCAGCTCATGATGGCGCCGCTCCTCGCCGCGCGCCCGTTGCTGGAGGCCGGGCGGCTCCGCGCCTACGCCATCTGCTCCGACGCGCGCAGCCCGATCATCCCCGCCGTCCCGACGGGCGCGGAGGGCGGCATGCCCGGCCTGCGCTTCGTCGTGTGGTACGGCATGTGGGGCCCGCGCGACCTGCCGGATGCGGTCGTGTCGCGCATCAACGGCGCCGCCCGCGCCGCGGGCCAGGAGCCGGAGATGGTCCGCCGCCTCGCCGACCTCGGCTGCGAGCCGGTGATCGAGGATGCCGCGGCCTTCCGCCGCACGATCGCCGGGGAATACGAGCGCAACGCCGCGATCATCCGGGGCGCGGGCATTGAGCCCGAGTAGCCCCGCGATGCGGGACGCGACGCTGCTGACCGCACGCTTCGCGCTGGCGCTCCTCTTCATCTGGGCGGGCATCGGCAAGATCTTCACCCAGGCGGCCTTCGCCGCGGCGATGGCCGGGCGGGGAATGCCGTTCCCGGAGGCCTTCCCGGTCCTCGCCGTCCTCATCGAGGTCGGGGGCGGCACGCTGCTCCTGCTGGGATGGCGGGTCGCGGCCTTCGCCCTGCTGCTGGCGCTCTTCACCGCGGTCGCGACCGGGATCAACCACCGGTACTGGGCCTACCCCGATGCCCAGCGGATCGGGCAGGCGAACAACTTCTACAAGAACGTCGCGATCATCGGCGGCCTGCTGCTGCTGGCCGTGGCCGGGGGCGGGCGCCTGTCGCTCGATGCCTGGCTCGCCGCGCGGCGGGGTGGCGCGCGGGACGGGTGATCCGCGCGTCGGGCCCGTCCCGATCGGCGCATCGGTGCGTGACGGCGATGCCAGGTCGTCCGTGAAACAACGTCGGGAGAAATCCACCATGCCGAAACGCCGACAGATCCTCGCCGCCGGCGCCGGCCTCGCGGCGCCGTGGGCGGCCCGTGCGCAGGAGCCGATCATCCTGCGGGTCCACCACTGGGTCAGCGCCGTCGCCAACTCCCACCGCCTCCACCTCGTCCCCTGGGCCCGCAAGCTGGAAGGAGAGAGCGGCGGACGCCTCCGCGTGCAGGTCTTCCCCGCCATGCAGCTCGGCGGCGCGCAGCCGCAGCTCTACGACCAGGCGCGGGACGGGGTGGTGGACTTCGCCATGGTGCAGTTCGGCGCCACCCCCGGCCGCTTCCCCCGCGTCGAGGCCTTCGAGGTGCCCTTCGTTGCCCATCCCCTCGCCGCCCCGAACGCCCGCGCGGTCCAGGCCTTCGCCGAGCGCCACATGGTCGGCACCGAACTCCGTGACGTGCGGCTCATCTGCGCCTGGGCGCACGACGCCGGCGCCCTCCACGCCTCCCGCAAGGTCGAGCGGATGGAGGACATTCGCGGGATGCGGCTGCGCTTCTCCACGCGCCTCAGCGGCGAGGCCCTGTCCGCCCTCGGCGCCGCCCCGATCGGGATGCCGGTGACCCAGGTGCCGGAGGCGGTCAGCACCCGCGTGCTCGACGGCGCGATGATCCCTTGGGAGATCGTGCCCGCCATCCGCCTGCACGAGATGGTGCGCTTCCACACGGAGTTCCCGGGCACGCCGACCTTCTGGACCTCGGTTTTCGCCGTCGTGATGAACCGCGCCCGCTACGATTCGCTCCCGCCCGACCTGCGGGCCGTGATCGATGCCAACTCCGGCCCCGAGACCGCCGTCTTCGCCTCCGCCCCCTGGGACCGCCAATCGCCCGTCGCGGCGGAGGCCGCCCGCCGCCGCGGCAACACCATCACCCCGCTGCCAGAGGACGAGGTCGCGCGCTGGCGGCGGACGGTGCAGCCGGTGACCGACGCCTGGATCGCCTCCTCCCGCGAGCGCGGGGTGGATGGCGGCGCCCTGCTGGCGGAGGCGCGGGCGCTCGTGGCGGCGCATGCCGGCACGGCCTAGGCGACGTGACGCGAGCGGGGCGTCGAACGGATGGCCGCCGTTCAGGCGATCGGCCACCACGCGCGTGTCATCCCGTCCGTGTTCGCCGGTCAGGGAAGCATCCGCCAGCGGGGCTCCGCCCACGTGGCCGCGTCCGAGAGCCCGTCATCTCGCGGTATGGGCCTCGCCATCCCGGGACCGGGGCACCGCGACGCGCGCCCCGTCCAGCAGTCCCCGGACCGCCATGGCGATGATGGGCTCGACGGGCGGGAGCCGCGGCACCTCGTAGACCCACTTGCGGATGCCGTAGTACTGGATCTTCTCGACCACCGATTTGGCGAGTTCCACCTCCACTTCACCGAGCGGCGCCTCCGCCACGCCCGGTTCCCCGGCGTATTCCCGCAGGTCGGCGGCGATGGCGACGTAGACGTGCTGCCGCATGAGCCGGAAGTAGGGCGTCATGTCCCATCCCCGCAGCGCGAAGAACAGGGACAGGCGCACCCGTTCGCGGCTGAGGTGCACCCGCGCGAAATCGAGGTGGAAGGCCATGAGGCGCGACGCGACGTCCCGCGTCCGGTCCGTCAGCATCGCCCCCCATGACGGGTTCCAGTTGGAGAGGAAGGTCTCCTCGAACACCCGCTGGATCAGGGCGTCCTTGCTCGGAAAATAATGGTAGAGGAGCGGCTGCGCGACGCCGAGGCGCGCCGCGAGCGACTTCGTGTCGCCCGAGAAGCCGACCTCGGCGAAGAACTGGATGGCTTCGCGCAGGAAGTGCCGTTCCCGCTCCTCCCGCTGGAACCGCTGGCGGGGCCGTGGGGCGGTGCGATCCGGGGCGGGGTTCGCGTCGGGAGGAATGGCGGACTCCTGTCGCTCCGAACCGTTGACGCGTCCGGCCCACTAGTGATAACTCTATAACTAATAGCGATCCCGCGGAGGAGGCACGGTCCATGCGCGTTGGCAAGATCGAGCACTACAACATCCGGACGGAACGGCTGGCCGACACCGTGAGGTTCTACACCGAGGTGCTGGGCTTCCGGAACGGACCGCGTCCCGGCAATCCCCCCGCGCACACCGGCGCCTGGCTGTTCAACGAGGAGAACACGCCCGTCGTCCACGTCACCGCCTTCAGCCGCGATGACCCGGAACGGATGAAGTGGGTGAACGAGTACCTCGGGGACCGTGACCCGGACTCTCTCAAGGGCAGCGGCTCCATCGACCACGTCGCCTTCTCCGGGGTGGGCTACGACGCGATGGTCGCGAACTGCCAGACCCGTGACGTGCCGGTCCGTGAGCGGTTCGTGCAGGCGCTGAACCTGCGCCAGCTCTTCGTCACCGACCCGAACGGCATCTCCATCGAACTGAACTACTACGGCGACTGAGGGGGAACGCTCCGATGGACACGCACGCCTTCGCGCTCGACCGCGCCGCGCCGGTTTCCTCCGCGCCCGTCCCGTCGCGACCGGACTGCCCCGATGCCCGCCGCGCGATGATCGCGGCGGCGCGGGCGATGATCCCGACGCTCGCCGCCCGCGCGCAGGCCACGGAGGCGCTCGGCCGCATCCCCGACGAGACGGTGGAGGATTTCCACCGCGCCGGCTTCTTCCGGATGCTCCAGCCCTTCGCGGTCGGCGGCTACGAGTTCGCGCCGTCGATCTACCTCGACGTCTGCTCGGAGATCGCGCGGGGCTGCGCCTCCTCCTCCTGGGTGCTCGCCAACCTCGCCGCGCACCACCTGTTCATGGCGTTGTGGGACCCGCGGGCGCAGGAGGAGGTGTGGGGGCCCTCGCCCGACACCCTCATCGGATCGTCCTACATCTTCACCGCGGGCAAGGCGGAACGCGTGCCCGGGGGCTGGCGCCTCTCCGGCCGCTGGCCCTTCTCCTCGGGCATCGACCCCTGCCTCTGGACGGTGGTCGGCGCCTCCTGCCCGACGGGCGAGGGCGACGCCCGGGAGAACCGCTACTTCCTCCTGCCGCGGGAGGACTACGAGATCCTCGACACCTGGCACGTCGTCGG
>CAXVWQ010000024.1:0-10515 GCA_964263755.1 Roseomonas sp.
CGCCCCCCGGCGGGCGCGCGCCCCCCCCGCCCCCGCGCCACCCCTCGTCCCCCCCGCGGGGCCCCGGGCCGGGGGGGGTCGGGGGGGGGGGGGGTGCGGCGCGCGCCCCCCCCCCCCCCCCCCCCCCCACAGGCGCCACCCCCGAAAAGGTCAGGAGAAACGCGGGCCAGTATGACCCTCGCCCCGCGGCGTCAGCCCGGCAGCGTGACCCGGGCCCGCAGGCCGCCCAGCGGGCTTGCTTCCAGCGTCACGTCGCCGCCATGCGCGCGGGCGATATCTCGTGCGATCGCCAAGCCCAGCCCGGTGCCGCCGGCCGAGGCGGTGGTGAAGGGCCGGAACGCTTCCTCCCGCTCCGCCTCCGGGATGCCCGGGCCGTCGTCGTCCACGATCACCGCGGCGCGTCCGCCCTCCTCGATGATCGAGACCTCCACCCGCTCCGCGTGGCGGCGGGCGTTGTCCAGCAGGTTGCCGAGGCAGCGGCGCATCGCGTCCGCCCGCAGCGGCACCACCAGCCGGGGCGGCGCGACCACCGCCGCCGCGTCCCCCCCCGCCCGGGCGACGAGGTCGCGCACGAGCGCGACGAGATCCTCCGGCCGGGCGATCTCCGCCGCCTCCCCGCGGGCGAAGGCGAGGTAGCCCGCGACCATCCGCTCCATCTCCTCGACGTCCGCGGTCAGGGCGTCCGCGTCCTCCCGTGCGCTCGCCGGCAGCATCGCCAGGGCGAGGCGCATGCGGGTCAGCGGCGTCCGCAGGTCGTGGGAGATGCCGGCGAGGAGTTCCGTCCGCTGCCCCACGAAGCGCCGGATGCGCGCCTGCATGCCGTTGAAGGCGGCGGCGGCCTGCCGCACCTCCGACGCGCCTTCCGGCTTGATGCCGCCCCTGTCGCCTCCACGGGCGGCGATCCCGTCGCGGCCCTTGCCGAAATCCTCCGCCGCCGAGGCGAGCCGGCGGATGGAGCGCACCTGGTTCTTCATGAACACCGCGGCCACCGCGAACAGCAGCGCCGAGGAGCCGACGAGCCAGATCACGAAGAGGTAGAGCGTGCCGGAGAACAGGCGCTTGCGCGGCGCCTCCACGTGCAGCACCCCGTCCGGCAGCCCCACGCGGATGATGACGGAGCGCGGGTCGCTTCCCCAGTCCATGTCGAAGGGCATGCGCAGGCGCTGGCGCAGCGCCGTCTCCAGGTCCTGCTCCAGCGGCAGCAGCGGCAGGGAGGCGGGGCGCGCGACCGGCGGGCCGAGTTCCGCCCCCCGCTCGAACGCCAGGGAGAGTTCCAGGCGCCACGCCGCCTCGCGGAAGATCCAGCCCCGCTCGTCCTCCCCGCCCTGGCCCGGCCCGGGATAGCGGGAGAGGAGTTCCGCCACCATGCCGACATCCCCCGCGAGGCCGCCCGTGAGCCGGCGGGACACCACGTCGAGGTGGGTGCCGTAGAAGATCTGCAGCGCGATCCCCTGCGTGACGAGGAGCGGGACGAGGATGATGAGGAGCGACCGGGCGAGCAGCCCGCCCGGGACGAGGAGGCGCAGCGGATGGATCGCGGCGCGCCGCTTCCGGGCGGCGCGGACCGGCCGCGCCGGGGGCGGCGGCGCCCAGCCCGCCGCCTGCGCGATGGCTGGCCCCGTCGTGTCCGATGCCATGACGGCCCTCCCTTCCGAGCGGCGGCGATCCCGGGCGATGGACGGGCGCGGCGCCGCCACCGCCCCGGTCACGCGCGACACGCCCGGCGTTCACGACCCGACATATGGGGCGCCACCACCCCGGGCGCGTCCCGGAGGGTCGCGCCGCCCGTCACGCCCCCGGGCGCAGCACGTAGCCCCGGTGCCGCACCGTCTGGAGGAAGCGCGGCTCGCGCGGGTCCGGCTCGATCTTGCGGCGCAGGCGCGTGACGGTCACGTCCACCGCCCGCTCCCCCGCCTCCGGCGTGCCCATCGCCGCGGCGATCTCCTCGCGCGACAGCACCTCGCCCGCCCGGCGCGCCAGCGCCACGAGCAGCCCGGCCTCGCCCCCCGTCAGCCGCGTCGTCCCCTCCGGCCCCCGCAGCTCCCCCCGCTCCGGATCGAACCACCGCGGCCCGAGCGGCACCGCGGCCATCGGCGTCGCCGACGGGGCAGGGGGGGCGGCCCGCTTGAGGATCGTGCGGATGCGAAGCGCCAGCTCCCGCGGGTCGAAGGGTTTCCCAAGGTAGTCGTCCACGCCCGCCTCGAACCCCGCGACGCGGTCGTCCGGCGACCCCGCCGCCGTGAGCATGAGGATCGGCACGTCGGACCCGCCGCGCCGCAGCCCCTCCGCGAGATCCAGGCCGCTCTCCCCCGGCATCATCACGTCGAGCACCAGCAGGTCGAAGGCCATCCCCGCGAGCGCGCCCCGCGCGGCCGCCGCGTCCGCCGCCGCCGTCACCCGGTAGCCCTGCTCCGCGAGGAAGCGCTGCAGCAGCGCCCGCAGCCGCGCGTCGTCGTCCACGACGAGGAGGTGCGCCCCGTCGGTCACGGCCGCCGAGCCCCGGCGCCCGCCGCGCCGTCACTCCCTCCGGGCTCCGGAACCGTCCGCCCGCCATCCGCCCGGGGCCCGAGCCGTCCGACCACCCGCCGCGCCTCCGCCCCCATCAGCCCCCGCATGACGGATCGGAACCCCTCCACCGCCGCCGGCCCGGCTTCCCGGTAGGCCCGCAGCACCGTCTCCCGCTGCCGCTCGAACAGCCGCCGCTCCAGCGCCCCGCCCTTCTCCGTCAGGGAGAGCAACCGCTGCCGCCGGTCACCGCGCCCCACCGCCTGCCCCACGAACCCTTCCGCCACGAGCGGCGCCAGCACGCGGGACAGCGACTGCTTCGTGATCCCGAGGATGCTCAGCAGCTCCCCCACCGTCATCCCCGGCCGCCGCCCGAGGAAGTGCAGCACCCGGTGATGCGCCCGCCCCATCCCGATCTCCCCGAGGATGGCGTCCGCCCCCGCCGTGAAGTCGCGATACCCGAAGAAGAGAAGGTCCTGGGCCATGCGCATCTCCTCCTCCCGCAGGAAGAGAAGGGACTGCCCGGCCGCCCCCGTCGGAGCGGCGCCGCCGCGCCCCTCCCGCGCCCCCGGCATGGCTGCCGCGCCGCCGCGTTGGGTCAGGTTCGTTGACACAATCGACTCACCCTTCTAGGTTCCCATCCCGTCACGCAACAAAGTTGCGGGCAAGACCGCCCGGAGGACCCCATGGCACTCATCCCCTTCGACGACCGCGACGGCTGGATCTGGCTCGACGGCGCCATGGTGCCCTGGCGCGACGCCAAACTCCACGTCCTCACCCACGGCCTCCATTACGCCTCCGCGGTGTTCGAGGGCGAGCGTGCCTATGACGGCCACATCTTCAAGCTGGCGGAGCATACCGACCGCCTCTTCAACTCTGCCCGCCTCCTCGGCTTCGAGATCCCCTACACCCCGCAGCAGATCAACGACGCCTGCACCGAGGTCATGGCGCGGAACGGCCTCACCGAGGCCTACGTCCGCCCCCTCGCCTGGCGCGGCTCGGAGATGCTCGCGGTGGCGGCCCAGCAGACCACCATCCACGTCGCCATCGCCACCTGGGCGTGGCCCAACCTGTTCGGCGACGACCGCATGAAGGGTGTCACCCTCGGCCACGCCAAGTGGCGCCGCCCCGCCCCGGACACCGCCCCCACCGCCTCCAAGGCCGCCGGCCTCTACATGATCGGCACCCTCTCGAAGCACGCGGCGGAAGCGGAGGGCTTCAACGACGCCCTCATGCTCGACTGGCGGGGCGACGTCTCGGAAGCCACCGGCGCCAACGCCTTCTTCGTGTTCGACGGGGAGGTCCACACCCCCACCCCCGTCTGCTTCCTCGACGGCATCACCCGCCGCACCGTCATCGGCCTCGCGAAGTCCCGCCAGATGAAGGTCGTGGAACGCACCATCACGCCGGAGGAACTCCCCCGTGCCACGGAGGTCTTCCTCACCGGCACCGCCGCCGAGGTGACGCCGGTCCGCCGCATCGGCGACCTGCACTACACCCCCGGCGCCATCACCGAGACCCTCGTCCGCGACTACGCCGCCCTCGTGCGGATGACGCCCGACGAAGTCGCCCGGAGGGCCGCATGACCCCCGCGCGCCGCGCCGCCCTCCGCGGCGTCGTCCTCGCCCTCCTCGCCGCCCCGCTCCTCCCCGGCGCCCCCGCGGCGACGACCCCGCCGGTCCCGCCGGAACCCTTCGTCCGCGCCCTCTACGCCGCCTACGCCGACCCCCGGGACCTCGGCCCCCTCGGCCCCCGCGCCCCGACGATCTTCTCCACCTCCCTCCTCGCCCTCATCCGCGCCGATCAGGGCGCCGCCCGCGACGGCCCCGGCAAGCTCGACGGCGACCCGATCTGCGACTGCCAGGACCCCGGCGGCCTCCGCCTCCTCTCCGTCACCCTCGCCCCCGGCAACACCGCCTCGGCGGCCCGCGTGACCGCCCGCTTCCGCATCATGGCGGACCCCCGGAGCGTCACCCTCCACCTCGTCAACACCCCCAACGGCTGGCGCGTGGACGACGTGTCCGTCCCCGACGACCCGAGCCTCCGCCGCACGCTGGGCGGGCGCTGATCCCGGCGCGGGGGATGGCGCCGCACCCCGCCCCGCGCCACCCTCCGCCCGTGCCCACCCAGACCGCCCTCGACCTCTACCTCTCCGAGGTCGCCCGCATCCGCGCCCTTCCCGGCACGAAGGAAACCTCCTTCTACCCCGCCCTCTCCGCCGCCATGAACCTCGTCGGCGCCACCCTCCGCCCGAAGGTCTACGCCCTTCACCACCCCCAGGGCGGCGCCGCCGGCATCCCGGACTTCGGCCTCTTCGACGCCACCGCCTTCACCCGGCGCACCGACCGCACCTGGGCCGACGCCGTCGCCCCCGACCGCGGCGTCGTCGAGGTCAAGGGCGCCGACCGCGCCATGGCCACCCTCGCCTCCGACCCCCAGGTGACGAAGTACCGCGCCGCCTTCGGCCTCGTCCTCATCACCAACCTCCGCCAGTTCTGGCTTCTCGACCGGGACGGCAACAAGCGCGACTCCCTCGACCTCGCCCCCACCGCCTCCGACTTCTGGGCCCTCGCCACCGCGACCAAACGCCCCCCCGGCATGGCCGAGCGCTTCGAATCCTTCCTCTCCCGCGCGCTCCGCACCGCCGCGCCCCTCACGAAGCCCGCCGACCTCGCCTTCTTCCTCGCCTCCTACGCCCGCGACGCCCTCACCCAACTCGAAGCCAAGGCGTCCCTCCCCGCCCTCAAAACCCTCCGCGACGGCATGGAAGGCGCCCTGGGCCTGGCGTTCGAAGGAAAGGACGGCGAACGCCTCTTCCGCTCCACCCTCGTCCAGACCCTCTTCTACGGCGTCTTCTCCGCCTGGATCGCCCACGTCCGCGACAACCCCGGCCGCTTCGACTGGCGCCTCGCCGAATGGTCCCTCCACGTCCCCGTATCCCAGTTCCTCTTCCAGCAGGTCGCCACCCCCCAGGCCCTCGGCCCCCTCGGCATCATGCCCCTGCTCGACGCCGCCGGCGCCACCCTCGACCGCGTGGACCGCCCCGCCTTCTTCGCGAACTTCGAGGAACGCCACGCCGTCCGCTACTTCTACGAACCCTTCCTCGAGTACTTCGACCCCGACCTCCGCAAGCAGCTCGGCGTCTGGTACACCCCGCCCGAGATCGTGGACTACATGGTCGAGCGCGTGGACCGCGTCCTTCGCGACGAGCTCGGCATCGCCGACGGCCTCGCCGACGAATCCGTCTGGGTCCTCGATCCCTGCTGCGGCACCGGCTCCTACGGCGTCGCCGTCCTCGACCGTATCCGCCGCACCCTGCAGGACCGCGGCCTCGGCGACCTCCTCCCCGAACGCCTCCGCCGCGCGGCCACCACCCGCATCGTCGGCTTCGAGATCATGACCGCGCCCTTCGTCATCGCCCACTGGCAGGTCGGCGAGGCCCTGCGCCGCGTCCAGGCCCCGCTGGCCGAGGGCGAGCGCGCCGCGATCTACCTCACCAACGCCCTCACCGGCTGGGACGAGGAAGCCGTGAAGGACATCCCGGGCATGGAGACGCTGACCGCCGAGCGCGCCGCCGCCAACGGCATCAAGCGCGGCGAGCCCATCCTCGTCGTCCTCGGCAACCCGCCCTACAACGCCTTCGCCGGCGTCGCGACGGAGGCCGAGGGCGACCTCGTCCGCCCCTACAAAGAGGGACTCCAGGAGCGCTGGGGCATCCGCAAGTTCAACCTCGACGACCTCTACGTCCGCTTCTTCCGCATCGCGGAGCGCCGGGTGGAGCGGACGGGGAGGGGGGCGGTCTGCTTCATCTCGAACCACTCCTGGCTCAACGGCGCGTCCTTCACCGTGATGCGCGAACGGCTGCTGTCGGTGTTCGACACGATCTGGGTGGACGGCCTGAACGGCGACAGCCGCGAGACGGGGAAGGTGACGCCGGACGGCAAGCCCGACCCCTCGGTGTTCTCGACGCCGTTCAACCGCGAGGGGATCAGGGTGGGGACGGCGATCACGACGATGGTGCGGCGGGCGTGACCGGATCGCCCGGCACGCCCGACCTACCGGAGCGCCGCGCGTGCCGCGTCCGCGAGGAACCGCGACCGGTTGCTGCTCACCCGGTCGATGGACTGCACCACGTCCTCCGGCAACGTGACGTTCAGCCGCACGATCCGGTTCGGCTTCGCCGGCAGGTCCACCGGCACGAGGACGCGGGCCACGACCTCCCCGCCCGCGAGCCAGTCCGGCAACGGCGCCGCGATGTCGGACGGCTCGGGAAGCGGGTCGCCATCCGCCAGCATCGCGGCGATGTGCCCCCGCAGCGCGTCGGCGGCCTGTTCGGCGGCGTCCCCCGCGGTGCGGCCCGCGCTCGTGCAGCCCGGCAGGTCGGGGAACACGACGCCGAACCCGCCGTCCCCGGCGCGGTCCAGCACGGCGGGGTAGTAACGAAGTGGCATCATCGCCTCCTCAGTTGGAGTCCCGTCTGGGCTTCGAGGCCCTTGAGGACGTTGAGCGACAGGTCACCGCGGTGGAACGGGATCGTCGCCTTGCCCGGCTTGGTAGGGTGGCGGAACTGGATATGGCCGCCCTTGGAAGGCACTTCCCGCCACCCGTCGGCTTCCAAAATACGTCGGGCTTCGATCGCTCGCATGGCGATCCTTATACACACTGACCGTTTGAGCGACGAGCCTAGGCGTGTTGGGGCGGTCCGTCCCAACCGGGCCTCCCCGCCCGTGAGAACGGCTTCCCACTTATGGGCAGGAGGGCGTTCCTGAGGTGACGGCACGGGTGTTCTTCCGAGAGTTCTGGGGGGAGGGGAAGCGAGAGGAGATTCTTGCGTCACTGGACGATGATGCGATGGCCTATGTCGAACTGACTCCGTCGCGAATGAACCGATACTCCGCTCGATCCACTACTGCCGCTGCGACCTACGACGACTGGCCGCTTCTAACTCACATGGCCCGTATTCCGCCCCTCAACGGTCTGATGGAAAAGCGTGGCGGCGCGCTGATGAGTTCGTCACGGCCCGCCCTCGCAGCGCGAATAGCGGCTTACCTCGACAAGACGAAAACCTTCGAGCAGATCCGGCCTCTGATCGGAGCACTCGGCAAAGATTATGCGCGCTTCGACGCAAGGGCGGCCCGTGAGAAGGTGGTCACCGACGAACAATCGCGCCCTGGGGCGATCACACGATACTGGCTACGATCATTCGAGGTCGTAGACGCCTTTGCTACCATCAACCGTCCCTTGTGGAACGAGCCGCGTCCAGATCTCCAGCATGCCGTGTCGCAAGCAGAAGGCTTTTTCGTCACGCGACCCGCGGCGGTTGCCGACCCAGAAGGTTTCGTCACGACCTGGACGTCGCACCTTGGCGATAACGACGCGATCCGTGGCCACGCCTACTATTCACCCGTAGTCGAGAATCTTTCGGGGACGGCGCGCCCCAATCTCTCCCCCACCGCCCTCGCCTGGACCGCCACCCTCGGCCTCCCCCCCACCGCCGAGACCTCCCGCCTCGTCTGGCACCACGCCCTCGCCACCACCCACGCCCCGTCCTGGCTCTCGGAGAACGCCGCCGCCATCCGCGCCGGCTGGCCCCGCATCCCCACCCCCGCCGACCGCGACGCCCTCGAAGCCTCCGCCGCCCTCGGCGCCCGCCTCGCCGCCCTCCTGGACCCCGACACCCCCGTCGCCGGCGTCACCACCGGCGCGCTCCCCCCCGTCCTCGCCGCCATCGCCGTCCCCCGCACCCGCCCCGGCGCCGACCGCGACTGGCGCCTCGTCAACTGGGGCTCCCGTTCGGAGGCCGGCGTCACCATGCCCGGTCGCGGCGAGGCCACCCCCCGCCCCCACCACCCCGACGTCGCCCCCCACGCCCCCCTCCTCGGCCCCGCGGCGGTGGACCTCCGCATGAACCCCGCCTCCGCCTGGGAGAACGTCCCCGACGCCGTCTGGACCCTCCGCATCGGCGGGTATCAGGTCATCAAGAAGTGGCTCTCCTACCGCGACGCCTCCATCCTCACCCGCCCCCTCGCCGAGGAGGAGGTGACCCACGTCTCCCACACCGCCCGCCGCCTCGCCGCCATCCTCCTCATGGGCCCGGCCCTCGACGCCGCCCACGCCGCGAGCGCTGCCGCCCACGCCCCGCTCCCCACCCCGGATTCCCCTTGACCCCGACCCGACCATGACGTAGGAAATAAGTCCCCGCGCGCTCCGCGCCGGGGCCGCTCATTTCCCCCGCGCATCCGTGTCGTCCTCCGCCCTGCCGGCGCCCGCGCGTCGCGCGAACCGGCCCCGCCGAACCCGCCCCGGCCTATTGTCCGAAACCCGCGGAACCCGCGCCGACCTCCCATCGCCCGGGGAACCCATGAGCCATCTTCGGGCATGAACGCTGCCCGGTCGGCCCTTCGTCCGAAGTCCGCGCGCTCCCTCCGAAACCAGCCCCGACCTTTTGTCCGAACCCGCCACACCCCGCCCCGAACCCCCGCGAAACCCTTTTGTCCGAAACCCGCGCAGCCCGATGAAACGGGAAAGATCAACGCCCTACGCCCGCCCCCGCCGCATCCCCAGCACGATCGCCCCGAGCACGATCACCCACATCACCCGCGCCCCGTAGCGGTCGTGCGGCCCGCTCAGCGCCCCCGTGGCGAAGGCGTTGGCCAGCACGCCGATCGCCAGCACCGCGGCGAACCCCAGCGCCACCCGGTCCCGCCGCCCGCGCCACGCCAGCCACCCCAGCGCCACGGCCCCCAGAGCGATCACCGCCCCCTGCGGCCACAGCACCGGCGCCACCGCCCCCGCCAGCCGGTCCCGCCACTGCAGCCCGCCCCGCAGCCCCGCCACCACCCCCGGCGGGAACCCCCGCTCGACGAGCCACGCTACCCCTTCCCCGACATGCCCCCGCGTCAGCGTGTCCCCCACCCGGAAGGTGACGAGCTGCTCGAAGGTGTCGCGCACCGCGTCGAGCGCCACCCGCACCGGCTCCCGTGCCACCGTCCGCGCCACGATCGCCCCGGCCTCCGGCGCGATGTCCCGCCCCCCGAAGGCCCGCTCCCGCCCGTCCGGCCAGCGGTTGACCGGCGATCCCGGGTTCCACAGGAAATGGTCGGAGGAGAGGGTGGACCGCTGGCACGCCCGCCCCGGCTCCGTCGGAGAGGCGCAGTGGCGCCCGTCGTAGCCCTCCAGGGTTCCCGCCGGGAACCCGCAGAGCGACCAGCCCGCCGCGGGACATTCCGCCGCCACCGTCCGCGCCGCGCTCCCCGTCGCCACCAGCCGCGCGAGCGAGAAGGTCGCCCCGTAGGGCGACAGCGACACCCGCCCGTGCCCGACGAGGTTGGTGATGAGGAGGATCCCCACCGCCACCGCCAGCGTCCCCGCCACCCGCGCCGCCCCCCGCCACCCCGCGAGGACCAGCACCACCAGCGCGAGGGCCCCCAGCACCGGCAGGTGCGACAGGTGCGCCGCCGTCCCCACCGCGACGACCGCCCCCACCCCCCAGGCCTCTCCCCCGGACAACTCCCCGGCGCCGACGCGGCGGACCGGCGTTCCCGCCCCCGGCGCCCCCCCCGATCGGGCTCCCCCGAACCCCAGGAGCGCCGCCCCCAGCACCACCGCCGGCGTGAACACGTCGGGCATCAGCAGCGCCGCGGAGAACGGCGCCGCCGTCAGCCCCGCGACGACGAGGCACGCCAGCAGGTGCCGCGGCACCGTCGCCCCGCTCCCGAACACCCGGAGGCACAGCCAGACGAGCCAGGACAGCATCGCCCCCTGCGCGGCCACCACCGGCCAGAGCGACCACCCCCAGTGGAGGAGGTGCATCACCGGCCCGAAGACCCACGGCTTGTCCCAGATCATGAGCGGCCCGAGGGTCTGGTGCAGGAACGCCCCGGTGTCGGAGAACACGAGCGGGAACCCGTTCACGAGGGCCGGCCAGACGAGCATCGCCCCGCCGAGGGGAATCGAGGCCGCCGCGGCCCATCGGCCCGGCCACCGCCTCCCCGCCCGGCCCCCCGCTCG
>CAXVWQ010000025.1:0-4320 GCA_964263755.1 Roseomonas sp.
CCCGGTGAACTGGTCGAAGGAGGCGCAGGCGGGGGAGAGGAGGACGACGTCGGCGCCGGTGGCGCGCGCGGCGGGGAGGGCGGCGGCGACCGCGGCGTCGAGCGTGCCGACCACCTCGTGCGGCGTGCCCCCGGCGCGGAGTATCACGGCGAAGTCGTTCGCCGCCTCCCCGATCAGCAGGGCGCGGGCGACGCGCGGGAACAGGGGGGCGAGCGGTGCGATCCCGCCGGCCTTGGGGACGCCGCCGGCGATCCAGACGAAGCGGTCATGGCACTCCATCGCCCGGGCCGTGGAGTCGGCGTTCGTCGCCTTGCTGTCGTTGAGGAACAGCACCCCGCCCACCTCGGCGACCCGTTCCTGCCGATGGGGAAGGCCGGGATAGGTGGCGAGGGCGGCGGCGATCGCCTCGCGCGGGACGTCCAGCGCCAGGGCGAGGGCCGCGGCCGCCGCGGCGTTCTGGCCGTTGTGCGCGCCGGGCAGCGCAGACGCGGCGCGGAGGTCGGCGATCACGCCGGAATCATCGCGCAGCAGCGGTCCCTCGGCCCACACCCCACCCGGCTGCGGCGTGGCGCCGGAGACGGGGACGGCCCGCGGGTGTCGTGCGGCGACGGCGCGTGTCTCCGCGTCGTCCATGCCGATGACTGTGGCGGCGTCGCGCAGGATGGCGGCCTTGGCGGCGGCGTAGCCCGCCATGTCGCCGTGGCGGTCCAGATGGTCCGGCGACAGGTTCAGCAGCGCCGCGAGGTCGAACCGCGCGCGGTCCAGCCGCTCGGCGGAATAGGAGGACATCTCCAGCACGTAGATCCCGTCATCCGGCAGCACCGGCATGGCGAGGGCGGGCGGGCCGAGGTTGGCGCCGGCCGCCACCGTGCGGCCCGCCGCGCGCAGCACGTGGTCGAGCAGCGCCGTCGTCGTGGACTTGCCGTTGGTGCCGGTGATGCCGACGAAGCGCGCGCGCGAGCCGAGGGCCCGCACGCCGCGCCACAGGAACTCCACGTCCGCCAGCACCGGCACCCCGCGTTCCGAGGCGCGGCGGGCGATCGGGTGCGCCTTCGGGCCGCGGTGCGGGATGCCGGGGGAGATGAGGAGCGCGTCGAAGGTCCCGGGCTCCCCCACCGTCACGCCCGCCGCGGCGGCCTCGTCGCGGCGCGCGGCCACGTCGTCCCAGGCCGTCACCTCCGCACCCCATTCGCGCAGCCGCGCCGCGGCCGGCAGCCCCGCCCGGCCGAGGCCGAGCACCGCGATCCGCTGACCGGCGAGGGGGCGCGTTCCGGTCATCGCACCTTCAGCGTCGCGAGGCCGACGAGGGCGAGGATCATCGACATGATCCAGAAGCGGATGACGATGGTCGGCTCCGCCCAGCCCTTCTTCTCGAAGTGGTGGTGCAGCGGCGCCATGAGGAACACGCGCTTGCCCGTGCGCTTGAACCAGAACACCTGGATGATGACCGACAGCGTCTCCATCACGAAGACGCCGCCGACGATCGCCAGCACCACCTCGTGCTTCGTCGCCACCGCCACCGCGCCGAGCGCGCCGCCGAGGG
This sequence comes from Roseomonas sp., assembly GCA_964263755.1. Lineage (GTDB taxonomy): Bacteria > Pseudomonadota > Alphaproteobacteria > Acetobacterales > Acetobacteraceae > Roseomonas. The sequence continues at coordinate 1,544 of CAXVWQ010000025.1, forward strand.
CGAGCGACCCGGTGTCCCCCATGAAGATCGCCGCGGGCGGCGCGTTGTACCACAGGAACCCGAGGGCGGCGCCGATCAGCCCGGCGCAGAACACCGCCAGCTCGCCCGTCCCCGGCACGAAGTGCAGTTGCAGGTAATCCGCGAACACCCGGTTGCCGACGAGGTAGGCGATGAGCGCGAACACGGTCGCCGCGATCATCACCGGCACGATGGCGAGCCCGTCCAGCCCGTCCGTCAGGTTCACGGCGTTGGAGGCGCCGACCATCACGAGCATGGAGATCACCGGGAAGAACCACCCGAACGGGATCAGCACCTCCTTGAACACGGGGATGGCGAGCGAGGTCCGCAGCGCCGCCGGCATGAGCAGGGCGATGCCGATGCCCGCCGCGAGCCCGATCCCCGCCTGCGCGATGATCTTGCCGCGGGCGGAGACGCCCTTCGTGTTCCGCTTCGTCACCTTCAGCCAGTCGTCGCGGTAGCCGAGCGCGCCGAAGCCGAGGGTGACGAGCAGCACGAACCAGACCATGCCGTTCCGCAGGTCCGCCCACACCACCGTCGCGACGGTGAGCGCGAGGAGGATGAGGACGCCGCCCATCGTCGGCGTGCCCTTCTTCTCCAGCAGGTGGCGCTCCGGCCCGTCCTCGCGGATCGGCTGGCCGCCGCGCTGGAAGCCCCGGAGCCATTCGATGATCGGCCGGCCGAAGAACATGCAGATGAGGAGGGAGGTGAGGCAGGCCGCGCCCGACCGGAAGGTCAGGTAGCGCATGACGTTCAGCAGATCGAGGTCGCCGGCACTGGCGAGGAGCGGGGGGATCATGGCGCGGCCCCTTGCCCGTTCCGCAGCGCCCGCACAATCGCCGCCATGCGCGACCCGAGCGATCCCTTGACGAGGATGACGTCGCCCGGCCGCACGGCCTCCGCAACGATCGGGGCAAGGGCGGCGCTGTCGGCCGCGTGGGCGCCGCGCTTGGCGGGCGGCAGGGCATCGAACATCCGGCGCATCTCCGGCCCGCAGGCGAAGACGAGGTCGGCGGCGGCGGCGTCGGGTGCGAGGCCGGCGTGCATCGCGGGCGCGTCGTCGCCGAGTTCGAGCATGTCGCCGAGGACGGCGATGCGGCGCGCGGCGGGCTGGGTGGCGAGGACGGCGAGGGCGGCGCGGGTGGAGGCGGTGTTGGCGTTGTAGGATTCGTCGAGGAGGATCGCCTCGCCGTGCGGCAGCGGCAGCGCCACGCGGGCGCCGCGGCCGGCCAGCGGCGCGAAGGTCGCGAGGCCCTCGGCGAAGCGGGCGGGGTCGGCGCCGAGTTCGCGGGCGGCGAGGATCGCCGCGACCGCGTTCAGCGCCATGTGGCGGCCGGGGATGGGAAGGCGCACCGGCACCGTGCCGCCCGGCAGCACCGCGCGGAACGACTGGGATGCCGCGTCGCCGTGCCAGTCGGCCAGCTGCGCGTCCCCGAAGGTGACGAGGCGGGCGCCGGCTTCCCCGGCGCGTCGGTGCAGAATGGCGGCACCCTCGCCGGATGCGGGCATGATCGCGGCGCCGCCCGGCGCGAGACCCGCCAGGATGTCCCCCTTCTCCTCCGCGATCGCCTCCATGGACCCGAGGCGGCCGAGATGCGCCGGGGCGATGATCGTGACGAGCGCCACGTCGGGACGCGCGAGGCGCGACAGCGGCGCGATCTCACCGCGCGTGTTCATCCCCACCTCGCACACCGCGTAGTCCGCATCGGGCGGCAGCCGCGCGAGGGTCAGCGGCACGCCCCAGTGGTTGTTGTGGCTCGCCTGCGCGGCATGGACCGTGCCGCAGGCCGCGAGGCCGGCCGCCAGCATCTCCTTCGTCGTCGTCTTGCCGACGGAGCCGGTGACGGCAACCACCTTCGCCCGCGCGCGGGCACGGCCGGTGGCGCCGAGATCGGTGAGGCCGCGGAGCGTGTCGGCGACGCGCAGCGCGGGGCCGGGAAGGTCGCGGTCCACCATCGCGCAGGCCGCCCCGGCGTGCAGCGCCGAGCCGACGAAATCGTGGCCGTCGCGCGCGTCGCGCAGCGCGACGAAGAGGTCTCCGGGGGCGATGCTGCGGCTGTCGAGGGACAGGCCGGTCACGGCGATGCCGTCCGGCACCGTCCCGCCGGTCGCGGCCCGCAGCGCTGCGGAGTCCCACAGCGCGGTCATGCCGCACCCGCCAGCCGGCGCACGACGGCGGCGTCGTCGAACGGGGTGGTGACGCCACGCACCGTCTGCCCGCTCTCATGCCCTTTGCCCGCCACCGCCAGCACGTCGCCGGGCCCGAGGTCGGCCATCGCCGCGGCGATGGCGGCCTCCCGGTCGCCGATCTCGCGCGCGCCGGGGCAGGCCGCGAGGATGGCCGCGCGGATGGCCGCGGGATCCTCCGACCGCGGGTTGTCGTCCGTGACGGTCGCGTGGTCCGCGAGGCGGGCGCAGACCACGCCCATCAACGGGCGCTTGCCGGGGTCGCGATCCCCGCCCGCGCCGAACACGACGTGCAACCGCCGCGCGTGCGGGCGGAGCGCCAGGAGAAGGCGTCCCAGGGCGTCGGGCGTGTGCGCGTAGTCCACGAACACCGCGGCGCCGTTCGGCAGGCGCGCCGCGCGTTCCATGCGGCCGCGGACGCCGGCGAGGTGCGCGAGGGCGTCCAGCGCGCACGCAACCGGCGTGCCCGTCACGATGGCCAGCGCCAGGGCCAGCATCACGTTGTCCGCCTGGTAGCGCCCGACCAGCGGCAACGTCACGGTGGCGCGCGTGCCGAAGGCGTCGAGTTCGAG
>CAXVWQ010000026.1:0-4346 GCA_964263755.1 Roseomonas sp.
GGCGGAGATGCCGCCCTCCCGCAGCCAGCGCGGGTCGCCGTCGGAGGCGAAGACGAGGCCGTCGATGATGAGGAGGCGGTCGTGAAGCGAGGACATGGCGTTCCCGTGGGTCGTGCGGCGTTGCCGTTTTGACTCGCCTTCCCGCATATTGGGAAGGGCCGCGGGCGACGCGGCGCCGACGGAGACGCGCCGCATGACCCCCTCCCGCCGCACCGCCCTCGCCCTGCTGGGCGCGCCGCTCGTCGTGCGGGGCGCCGCGGCGCAGGGGGCGTGGCCGGCGCGGTCGGTGCGGATGATCGTGGCCTATCCCGCGGGCGGGTCCACCGACATCGTGGCGCGGCTTCTGTCGGAGCGGCTGTCCCGCGTGTGGGGCCAGCCCGTGGTGGTGGAGAACCGCGGCGGCGCGGCCGGCACCCTCGGCGCCGATGCCGCCGCGAAGGCGCCGGCGGATGGCTACACGCTGCTGATGGCCGCCTCGCCGGAGATGGTGATCGCGCGCAGCACCCTCCGCAACCTGCCCTACGACCCCGTGGCCGATTTCGCGCCGATCAACCTCCTGGCGCAATCGCCCTTCCTGCTGCTGGCGGCGAACGCGATCGGCGTGTCGGACCTCGCCGGTCTCCTGGCGCTGGCGCGGGCGCGGCCGGGGACGCTGAACTACGCCAGCTTCGGCAACGGCACGTCGAACCACTTCGTCGGCGAATTGTTCAGGACGACGGCGGGCGTGGACATCGCCCACGTCCCCTATCGCGGATCGGGCCCGATGATGAACGACCTCATCGCCGGCACCGTGCAACTCGCCTTCGACACGGTGCCGGCGGGCCTGCCGCACGTGCGCGGGGGCACCGTGAAGGCGATCGGCGCGGCGATGGCCCGCCGCTCCTCCCTCGCGCCGGAGGTGCCGACGCTCGACGAACAGGGGATGCGCGGCTTCGCGGGCGGCTCCTGGGTGGGTCTCGTGGCGCCGGCGCGGACGCCGGAACCCGTCGTGACGAAGATCGCCGCCGACGTGGAGCGGCTGATGGCCGAAGGATTCTCCCGCGAACTGGAGGAGCGCGGGCTCGCCCCGGAAGGCCTCGGCCCCGCCGCGTTCCGCCGCTTCATCGAGGCGGAGGTGGTGAAGTGGGGCGACGTGGCGCGCCGCGCGGGGATCGCGGCGTCTTGACGTGACGCGCGTCCTCGTCGTCGGCGCCGGGATCGTCGGCCTCTCCCTCGCCTTTCGGCTGCGCCAGGGCGGCGCCGAGGTGACGGTGGTGGATCCGGAGCCGCCGGGCGAGGGCGGGGCGTCCTTCGGCAACGCGGGCGCGATCTCCGCCTCCTCCGTCGTGCCGCTGGCGCTGCCCGGCGTGCTGCGCGACGTGCCGCGGATGCTGCTGGACCCGGCGGCGCCGCTGCGCGTCCCGGCGTCCTACTGGCTGCGCGCGGCGCCCTGGCTCGCACGCTTCGTCGCGGCGGCGCGGCCGGCGGCGGTGGATCGCGCGTCCTCGGCGCTGGATGCCCTGCTGCGGCTGGCGCTGGAACAGCACGCGGCGCTGGCGCGGGACGTCGGCGTGCCCGACCTGATCCAGCCCGTCGGGCACCTCTACGTCTATCGGGACGAGGCGCAGCTCGCGAAGGACGCGACCGGCTGGGCGATGCGCCGGGCCGTCGGCGCGCGCGTGGAGCGGCTGGATCGCGCGGGCATCGAGGCGCTGGAGCCGGCGGTGGGGCCGGCCTACCGGGTCGGCGTGTTCCTGCCGGACCACGCGCACTGCGCCTCCCCCGCGCGCTACGGGCGGGCGGTGGGGGAGGCGTTCGTGCGGGCCGGCGGCACCGTGGCACGGGACCGCGTGCGGGCGCTGAACGTCGCGGCCGGCCGCGTCACCGGCGCGACCGGCGAGGCCGCGACCTACGACGCGGACGAGGTGGTGGTGGCCGCCGGCGCGTGGTCCGCGCGCCTCCTGGCGCCGCTCGGCATCCGCATCCCGATGGAGACCCAGCGCGGCTACCACCTGAACCTGCGCGACGCCGGCGTGTCGCCCACCCGCCCCGTCATCCCCGCGGACCGCAAGGTGTTCGTTACCCCGATGGAGGACGCGCTGCGCGTCGCCGGCACCGTGGAGTTCGGCGGCCTCGACCGCGCGCCGGACCCGGAACGCGCGCGGCTGCTGCTGGACGACCTCGCCGCCGTGTTCCCGGACGCGCGCGGCGGGGATGCGCGGGACTTCTGGATGGGGCACCGGCCCTGCCTGCCGGACTCGGTGCCGGTCATCGGTCCCTCGAAGCGCCTCGGCGGGTTATGGTTCGCCTTCGGGCACGGCCACCTCGGGCTGACGGGCTCCGCGCCGACGGCGGCGATGCTCGCCCCCGCCATCCTCGGCGCGCCGACGAACGCCGACCTGGCGCCCTACGCCGCCGAGCGCTTCGCGTGACGATCCGGGGAGGCGGCGTTGCGCGCGGATGACCTGCCGACGACCGGCGCGGCGATGCCGATGCAGCCGATGGTCACCGGGCGCCGGTGGATGGTCTCGGCGGGCCATTGGCTCGCCACCGAGGCGGGGGCGGCGATGCTCGCCGCGGGCGGCAACGCGGTGGATGCGGCGGTGGCCGCGGGGCTCGCGCTCGGCGTCGTCCACCCCGACCAGGTGCAGGTCTCCGGCGTTGCGCCGATCCTCATCTTCCTGAAGGAGGCGGACCGGGTCGTCTCCATCGCCGGCCTCGGCCCCTGGCCGCGGGCGACGCGGCCGGAGGTGTTCGTCGAGGAGCACGGCGGGACCATCCCGCTGGGCATCCTGCGGACCGTCGTCCCTGCCGCGCCGGACGCCTGGATCACCGCGCTGGAACGCTTCGGGACGATGCCGTTCCACGCGGTGGCGGAACCCGCGATCCGCTACGCGCGCGAGGGGTTCACGGTGCATCCGCTGATGGCGCAGTACATCGGCACCTTCGCGGATCAGTATCGCCTGTGGCCGGGGAACGCCGCCGTGTTCCTGCCGGGCGGGCGGGTGCCGGAGGAGGGCGACCTCTTCGTCCAGGCGGACCTCGCGGCGTCCCTCGGCTACATGGCCGCCGAGAGCCGGGCTGCGGAGGCGCGCGGCGGGCGGGAGGCCGGGCTGGCAGCGGCGCGGGACGCGTTCTACCGCGGCGACCTCGCGGCCGCGATGGTGCGGTTCCACCGGGAGAACGGGGGATGGCTCTCGGCGGACGATCTCGCCGACTACCGGTCGGAGATCGAGGAACCCGTCGCGGTGGAGTTCGACGGCATCCGGGTGTTCTCACCCGGCCCGTGGTGCCAGGGCCCGTCGCTCCTCCAGATGCTCGTCACGGCACGGGGACTGGACCTGCGGGGGATGGGGCACAACGCCGCGGCCTATCTCCACGCGCTGGCCGAGACGGTGAAGCTGTGCTTCGCCGATCGGCACCGCTTCTTCGGCGACCCGCGCTTCGTGGACGTGCCGCTGGGCGCGCTCCTGTCGGAGGAGTACGCGGCGGTGCGGCGACGGATGATCCGGCCGGACACCGCATGGCCGGGGATGCCGCCCGCGGGGGCGCCGGGCGTGGACGTGCCGCCACCTTCCCTCGCGCCCGAACTGGACGGCGACACCTCCTACGTCTGCGCCGTGGACCGCTGGGGCAACGTCGTCTCGGCCACGCCGAGCGACACCTCCTACGAGAGCCCGATGGTGCCGGGGCTGGGCTTCTGCCCGTCCTCCCGCGGCTCGCAGTCCTGGGCGGACCCCCTGCACCCCTCCTGCGTCGCGCCGGGCAAGCGGCCGCGGCTGACGCCGAACCCCTGCCTCGCCATCCGCCGGGGCGACTTCACCCTGCCCTTCGGCGGTCCGGGCGGCGACCTGCAACCCCAGGCGATGCTGCAGGTGTTCCTCAACCACGCGGTGTTCGGCATGCCGTTGCAGGCGGCCGTGGAGGCGCCGCGCTTCGCCTCCCACTCCTTCCCCCATTCCTTCGAGCCGCACGCCTACCAGCCCGGGCGCCTGGACCTGGAGGCGCCGATCGGGGAGGCCGCCGGCGCGGCGCTGGCGGCGATGGGCCACGACGTGCGGTGGCGCCCCGCCGTGTCGGTCAACGTCGCGGGGGTCTGCGCCATCCGCGCGGATCACCGCACCGGGGCGCTGCACGGTGCGGCCGACCCGCGGCGGGCCGCGCGGGCGATGGGGTGGTGAGGGCCGGGGCGCCCGCCGGGCACCCCCGGGGCTTCAGGCGGGGATCAGATCCGGTTGCATCGCCGTGCGGTAGGCCGCGGGGATGGCTACGGGGCGCATCGTCTCGCCCGTCACGTCCACGAAGGCGCAGGTGAGGCGGCCCTCATAGGCGAGGCGGTCGCCGACATGGCCCTGCACGACGAAGGT
>CAXVWQ010000027.1:0-2512 GCA_964263755.1 Roseomonas sp.
GGCGTCGCCCACTCGGCGTACCGCGTCGTCCCCGGCCGCTTCAAGGACTACATCTCCACCCCCAAGCCCAACGGCTACCAGTCCCTCCACACCGGCGTCACCGTCCCCGAACGCCGCAACGCCAAGATCGAACTCCAGATCCGCACGCCGGAGATGCACGAGGTCGCGGAATACGGCGTCGCCGCCCACTGGATCTACAAGCAGGGCCCCGAGGGCGGCACCACCGCCCGCAAGCGCTACCCCTGGGTGAAGGACCTCCTGGAGATCCTGGAGAACGCCAACGAGGCGTCCGACTTCCTGGAGGACACCAAACTCGCCCTGCACCAGGATCAAGTCTTCTGCTTCACCCCGAAGGGCGACCTCATCGCCCTCCCGCGCGGCGCCACTCCCATCGACTTCGCGTATCAGGTCCACTCCCAGGTTGGCGACAACACCGTCGGCGCGAAGATCAACGGCCGCATCGTCCCCCTCCGCCACGTGCTGGAGAACGGCGACGGCGTGGAGATCATCACCGCCCGCGGCGGCACCCCGAACCCCGCCTGGGAACGGTTCGTCGTCACCGGCAAGGCCCGCGCCCGCATCCGCCGCTTCGTGCTGGCGAAGCAGCGCGACGAGGCCCGCGAGACCGGCCGCCAAGCGGTGTCGAGGGCCTTCCGCGCCGAGGGCATCGAGTTCAACGACCGCGCCGTCGAACCCACCCTGAAACCCCTCAAGCAGCAGACGCTTGACGACCTCTGGGTCGCCGTCGCCAACAACAACCTGACGGCGAAGGACGTCCTGCACGCCGCCGTCCCCGAACTCCGCGGCCCCCCCCGCCCCGCCGTCGGCGGCCTCGAAGCCCCGCTCGCCCGCGCCCGCGGCAAGCCCGGCGCCACCACCATCCCCGCCCGCGGCAAGACGCGCGACGACGTCGCCCACGGCATCACCGGCCTCGTCGCCGGCATGAACGTCAACTTCGCGGGCTGCTGCCACCCCGTCCCCGGCGACGGCATCGTCGGCATCGTCACCACCGGCCGCGGCGTCACGGTCCACAAATCCGGCTGCCAGTCGTTGGAGGCCTTCTCCGCCACCCCCGAGCGCTTCATCGACGTGGACTGGGACGTCCAGCCCGGCGCCGCCGGCGAACACGTCGCCCGCCTCCACGTCGTCATGTCGCAGGAAGCCACGGCGGTCCCCAACCTCACCACGGCCATCAACAAGCAGGACGCGAAGATCCAGTCCCTCCGCTTCCTCCACCGCGCCGCCGACTTCTCCGAACTCAACGTGGACGTGGAGGTCCGCGACCTCCGCCACCTCTCCCACGTCATCGCCGCGCTGCGGGCGTGCTCGGGGATAGAGCAGGTGGAACGGGCAAGGGGGGCCTAGCTTGGTCGACGACGCCGCCCCGCCCCGGTGGTATGGTCAGCGCGAGGAGATCGGCATGGCATCCATCGCCATGGACACGCGGGTCGGACAGGTTTCCGCCGAACTCGCCCGTCGCGGCCTCGCCGCCGAGACCCGCGTGCGGGTGATCGTGGAGGTCGTTGACGCATCCGACGACCTGCCGATGACGCGCATCGTCGAGGAAGGCGGGGCGTTCGACTGGCTCGCCGACGAGCCCGATCTCTACACCGACGCCGACGTGATCGCGCCCGCGTCACCCCGCGCTCGTTCGGGCACGAGGCCGCCCGCAGGAGCCGACTGATGAGCGACGGTCCCGACAGCCTCGTCCTCCGCCAACTCCGCGCGATGGACGCCAAGCTCGACCGCATCGGCGACGACGTGCGCGAGATGAATGGCCGCCTCAGCGCGCTCGAACAGCAGTACGCCAACGTGCAGCGCCGCATGGACCGGGTGGACGACCGCCTCGACCGCATCGAGAACCGCCTGAACCTGACGGAAGTCGCCCGCTGACCCGGGCGCCCGCCATCCCGCACCGCCACGCCCCCGGGACCCCCCCATGATCCTCGGCCTCGGCAACGACCTCGTGGACATCCGCCGCATCGAGCGCACCATCGCCCGCCACGGCGACCGCTTCCTCCACCGCGTCTTCACCGAGGTCGAGCGCGCCAAGGCCGACCGCCGCACGGAGGCGATCCGCGCCGCCACCTACGCCAAGCGCTTCGCCGCGAAGGAGGCCGCGTCCAAGGCCCTCGGCACCGGCTTCAGCGCCGGCGTCTTCTTCCGCGACCTCGGCGTGGTGAACCTCCCGTCGGGCCAGCCCACCCTCCGCCTGACCGGCGGCGCCGCCGCACGCCTCGCCGCCATGACGCCCCCCGGCCACGCCGCCCGGGTCCACCTCACCATGACCGACGAGCACCCCTACGCCGAGGCCGTCGTCATCATCGAGGCGACCCCGAACTAGGACAAAAATCCTTGACACCCGGCAGATCACCCTGCCATCCTCCGCCCTTCACCCGCGGAGGCCCGCCCCGATGTACGCCCCCGCCCACCACACCCCACCCCGCCCCTGGGCCCCCATCTCCGACGAGGAGTGGTGCGCCCTCTACCCCTACCTCCTCCACCGCGCCCC
>CAXVWQ010000028.1:0-3094 GCA_964263755.1 Roseomonas sp.
GCTGCTGCGCACGGCCGCCGAGCGCACCACAGACGCCCTCTGGGACAGGATCGGCGCCCTCCTCGACCGCTTCTCCCCCAACGAGTGCGCCAACTACTTCCGCCACTGCGGCTATCCACAGCCAGCGTGAAACGGGTCTAATCGGGGCGTAGCCCAGCAGCGGGTGCCGCTCCCAGTTCATCTGAGCCGACGCGTGGCCTGACCAGATCATCACGACACCAAAGGCCCAAGCCCAGCTTTTCATAGCCGCTTTCTCCCAGCCGCTTCGGAGCCAGCCCCTATCGCACTGTCGCGAACAGATTGGTGTCCTGCGTAGCGCACAGCCGACGGAGCCGCATCACGTGCGTATAGTAGGCAACCGGGGTAGCGCGCCGGTCTGAATTGGCCCGCGGATCAGAGCGCGCTGGCGCTCGCCTCCGACCGCGTGCCGCCCACCCGCTGCGCCAGCGCCGCAGCCATGAACTCGTCGAGGGCGCCGTCCAGCACCGCGTTGGGGTTGCCGCTCTCCACGCCCGTCCGCAGGTCCTTCACCATCTGGTAGGGCTGGAGGACGTAGGAGCGGATCTGGTGGCCCCAGCCGATGTCGGTTTTCCCCGCTTCGATGCCGGCGGTGATCGCCTCGCGCTTCGTCAGTTCCAGCTCGTAGAGGCGGGCGCGGAGCATGTTCATCGCGATCGCGCGGTTCTTGTGCTGGGAGCGGTCCTGCGTGGACGCCGCGACGATGCCGGTGGGCAGGTGGGTGAAGCGCACGCCGGATTCGGTCTTGTTCACGTGCTGGCCGCCGGCGCCGGACGCGCGGAAGGTGTCGGTGCGGAGGTCGGCGGGGTTGATCTCGATCTCGATGCGGTCGTCGATCACGGGGTAGACGTAGATGCTCGCGAAGGAGGTCTGGCGCTTGTCGTTGCCGCCGAAGGGAGAGATGCGGACGAGGCGGTGCACGCCGCCTTCGGTCTTGAGCCAGCCGTAGGCGTTGGGGCCGGTGACCTGGATCGTGGCGGACTTGATGCCGGCCTCGTCGCCGTCGGAATACTCCGTGGTGGTGACCTTGTAGCCGTGGGCCTCGGCCCAGCGGGAGTACATCCGCAGGAGCATCTCCGCGAAGTCCTGGGCGTCGGTGCCGCCGGCACCGGAGTTCACTTCCACGAAGGCGTCGTTGGAATCGGCCTCGCCGGAGAGGAGGCTCTCGATCTCGCGGCGCTTGGCCTCGGCGGCGAAGGCGTGCAGGTCGGCGACGGCGGCGTCGGCGGTGGCGGCGTCCGACTCCGCCTCGGCCATCTCGACGAGTTCGAGGGCGTCGCGGACGTCCGCCTCCATCTTGCGGACGCCGTCGATCTGGTCGGCGAGGCGGGTGCGTTCGCGCATGAGCGCCTGCGCCTTGGCCGCGTCCCTCCACAACGACGGGTCCTCCGCGCGGGCGTTCAGCTCCTGCAGGCGGACGACGGCCGCGTCCCAGTCGAGGTGACGGCGCAGGAGGGCGACGGAGTCCGCGATCTCCGCGCGTAAGGTCTCGGCATCGGCGCGCATGGGCGGGCTAGTAGAGGCCGCCCAGGCCGCTGTCCACGGCCGCCGCCGCGGTCCCGCCGCCGCGTCCGCCGCCGCCACTGCCGGTGGAAGCGGAGACGGCGGCGCCGCCGGTGCCGCCGGAGATGGGCGGGCGGGCGCCGTTCTCGGTGCCGGGGCGGAAGGCTTCGAGGATCGACTCGTTGCCGACCTGGGTGCGGACGAGGGCGGTGCCGGGGGGCGCGCGGAAGGGCACGGGCGGGGAGTCGCGGAGCGCCGCCGACACGATCTCGTTGAAGATCGGCGCCGCGTTGCCGCCGCCGGTCTCGCCCTCGCCGAGGCCGCGCGGGTCGTCGAAGCCGACCCAGACGGCGACGACGATGTCCGGCGTGAAGCCGACGAACCAGTTGTCGTGGTAGTCGTTCGTCGTGCCGGTCTTGCCGGCGACGGGGCGGTTGAGGCCCTGGCCGGCGCGGGTGCCGGTGCCGCGGGACACGGCGCCCTGCAGCAGGGACACCATCTGGTAGGCGGCGATGGGGTCCAGCGCCTCGCGCCGCGTGTCCTGGAGGCGGGGCGGGCCGGCGGCGAGGTCGGCGGAGCAGCCCTGGCAGCGGAGGGCGTCGGCGCGCCAGACGACGTTGCCGAAGCGGTCCTGCACGGAGTCCACGAGGGTGGGGTCCACGGCGCGGCCGCCGTTGACGAAGGCGGCGTAGCCCCCGGCCATCCGCATCACCGTCACCTCTCCCGCGCCGAGCGACATGGAGAGAACGCGGGGCATGTTGGGGATGACGCCGAGGCGGTTGACGGTCGCGGCGACGCGGTCGATCCCGACCTCCTGCGCGAGGCGGACGGTGACGCGGTTGAGCGACGCCTCCATCGCGGTGCGCATCGTCACCATGCCGTAGTCGCGGCGGGTGTCGTAGTTGCCGGGGCGCCAAAGGCCCTGGGGGGTCATCATCTCGAAGGGCGCGTCGAGGAGCTGCTGGTTCGGGGGGATGCCCTGTTCCAGCGCCGTCACGTAGACGAACGGCTTGAAGGAGGAGCCGGGCTGGCGCATCGCCTGGGTGGCGCGGTTGAACCAGGACTGCTCGAAGTTGAAGCCGCCGGAGACGGCGAGGACGCGGCCGGTGGAGGGGTCGAGGGCCACCACGGCGCCCTGGATCTCCGGGATCTGGCGGAGCGCGAGGCGTTCCGGGCGGCCGGGGGTGCGGCCGGCGGCGGCGGTGGCCGCGACGGTCTCCACCATCACCACGTCGCCGGCGGCGACGACGTCGGCCATGCGGCGGGGGGTGCCGCCCATGCGGCCGTCGCGGACGGGGCGGGCCCAGGACGACACGTCATCGAGGAGCAGGGTGCCGGTGCGGGGCTGGGCGGGGGTGCGCGGCGCCGGGCGCGCGGCCCACCCCAGGGGGGCCGCGCGGGCGCGGCCCACCACCACCCCCGCGCGGCGCCCCTCGCGCGGCTGGGCGGCAGCCCGCGGAGACGGCCGCTCGGCCCAGCCAAGGCGCGCCGCGCGGTTGGTCACCTCCAGCACCACCCCCAGCCGCCCGGTGGCCCGCCTCCCCGGCCCCCGGTTCACGCCCACCAGCGCCGG
>CAXVWQ010000029.1:0-5889 GCA_964263755.1 Roseomonas sp.
GCCGACGCCCGGCGGCGGCGCGCCCGGCCCCGCGGGCGGCGGCACGGCGGGCGCCATGACGTTCGCCGTGCGCGCCGCCCCCGCCATCAGCGCCGCACGCAGCGGGTCGCTCGCCGGGTTGTGCACCGCCATGTCCACCACGACCTGCCGCGGCGACACGTTCCGCCCGTAGTAGCCCGAGTTGAAGTCGTTGCGGAACGACAGCAGCGAGCCGTCGAGCGAGATCCCCGCGTAGAGGCCCCGGGCCCGCGCGAAGGACAGGATGTCCGCCCCCACCGCCGCCGTCGTCGCCCCGCCGATGCCGCCGCCGAGGGTGGCGAAGGCGATGGAGGCGTCCCCACCGACCTTGAACTGGGAGTCCATCAACGCGTTCAGCCCACGGTTCGTCATGATGAGCATGACGACCGACATGTCCTGCACGCCGATCTGCAGCCCGAGCGAGCCCGACCCCATCGTGTAGAACGCGGGCGACGACCAGGACCCCGCCCCGTCCCGCGCGGAGAGCACGCAGTCCCCGCCCTGCCCGCCGATGATGAAGCCGGCCCGCAGCACGCGCGGGCAGATCATCACGGCCCGCGCGCGGCCGAGGTTGTATTCCAGGTCGCGCCGCGCCGCGGGATCGCCGGTGATCAGCATCTCCTGCAGCCCGAGCGTGGCGCGGTCCACGATCGCCTGCGCCTCGGACTGGGCCCGGACGACCGATGGCGCGGCGGCGAGCACGAGCGCGAACCCCGCGAGAATGATTTTCCGCATGAAGCAGGTCCCCCAACCCCTTGACGCATCGCGCATCCTACGACCGGAAGCGTGGCCGGACCAGGGCAAATCGGGGGCAGGTCAGGACAGGGGCGGCGGCTCCTCGTTCACCGTCACCACCCGCCAGTGGCCGGCCTCGTGTTCCAGCCGGGTCAGCGACAGGTTCTTCACGGAGAACTGGAAGGCCTGGAACGGCGTCAGCTCCATCGTGCAGGCGATCGCGGCGCGGATGGAGCCGCCATGGGCGACGATCACGATGTCGCCGTCGCCGGTTTCCTCCACGATGCGGGACAGGACGGGGCCGACGCGGTCCATCACGTCGCGGAAGGATTCGCCGCCGGGCGGGCGCTCGTCGGCGCCGTGCATCCAGAAGGGATGGGCGGGCAGGGTGAGCAGCGCGACGAAGGCCTCGTGCGTCAGCCCCTCCCATTCGCCGAGGCGCTGCTCGACGAGATCGGGGACCTCGACGAGGTCCGCCTTCGCGTGCCCCGCGGCGAAGATTGCCAGGGCGGTGGCGCGGGTCCGGGACAGCGGCGTGCAGTACCAGCGGCCCCCCGCCGGGATGCGGGCGGCGAGCCATTCGTAGGACGGTCGCTCGGCGGCGAGCGTGGCCTCGCACAGCGCGACGTCCCGCGCGCCGTAGGCGGTGAGGCGGGCGGAGGGTTCGACGAGCGCGTGGCGGACGAGGTGGAGACGGGTGGTGCCGGGCATCGCGCCCCGTAACCCGCCCCTCCCCGCCTGCCCATCCCCGCCTGCCCATCCCCGCCTCCCATCCCCGCCCGCTCCTCCGCGCCCGCCCTCCCCGATCCGGTGCTTCGCGGCCCCCGTCCCGCCGGCCCGAACGGCGCCGCGTCCCCGGGCGGTGCGTCGGGTCCCGCGTTCCACGCCGCCCGGTTCCGGAACGCGCTCCCGCAGGAAGCGCGGGGGCATCCGTCGCGCGCGGCGCGCGTTCCCCCGGGGCATGGGGCGGGAGGAACGCGCGATGGGCGTCACGATCAGGGGATACTTCGACACGCGGACGGAGGCCGAGGTGGTCGTCGAACGCCTCGTCCAGGAGCACGGGCTCGACCGGAACCGCGTGACGGCGCTGGCGGAGGGCGAGGAGAACACGGCGGGGACGGAGGTCTCGGGCGCCGACGCGGTGCACGCGGCGGAGGGGGACGCGCCGGGCGGGGCACGCGCCGGGCGGATCGTCGTCACGGCCGAGGTGCCGGAGGCGATGGCGGACAAGGCGACGGGCGTGTTCGAAGCGGCCGGCGCGGCCGAGGTGCGACGGGGTGCGCCCGCGTGACCGGCGCGCCGGCCCCCCCGGCCCGACCGCCGGAGACGCCCGGCGGGCCCGCGCTGCGGATGGTGGCGATGCCGCGGGACGCCAATCCCGGCGGCACGGTGTTCGGGGGCTGGACGCTGTCGCAGATGGACCTCGCGGGCGGCGGGCTGGCGGCGGAGCGGGCGGGCGGACTCGTCGCGACCGTCTCGGTCGAGGCGATGCGGTTCCTGCGCCCCGTGGCGGTGGGGGACGAGGTGTCCTGCTATGCCGCGGTCACCGGAACGGGCGACACCTCCGTGTCCGTCCACATCGAGACCTGGGCGCGCGGGCGGGGCCGCGGCAAGGCCCCGGAGAAGGTGACGGAGGGGGTCTTCACCTACGTCGCGATGGACGAGGCGGGGCGCCCGCGTCCGCTGCCCGCCGAAGGTTAGCGGCGCCTATTCCCCGATGCTCAGCAACGCCCCCCGCACCCGCGCGCCGTGGAACTGCCGCATGAACACCCAGGCCATCGCGCCGAGCCATGCCGCATCGAGGGCGAAGGCGGCGGCAAGGTGGCCCCAGGCGATGCGGGACTCCAGGAGCGCCGCCCGCATGCCCTCGAACACGTGGGTCGCGGGGATCGCCAGCGCCACGGGCTCCAGCCAGTCCGGCAGGACGCCCACGGGGTAGAAGACCGCGGAGACCGGTGCGAGGCCCATCATGAGCGACCACGCCAGCGCCTCCGCCCCCGCGCCGTGGCGCAGGATCATCGCGGTCACGCCGAGGGCGATGGCCCAGCCCATGACCATCAGCGCCGCGAAGAACAGCACCACCACCGGACCGAGGGCGAAGAGGTCGAAGGCGTAGAGGAGGTAGGCGAGACCCACCGCGGGGAGGACGCCGATCGCCATCCGGATCGCGCTCATCGCCACGAGCGCCGCGACGAGTTCGCGCGGCCGCAGCGGCGAGACGAAGACGTGGCCGAGGTTGCGGGACCAGATCTCCTCCAGGAAGGAGATGGCGAAGCCCATCTGGGAGCGCAGCGCGACCTCCCACAGCAGCACCCCGCCCAGCAGCACGCCCGCGGCGACGGAGGCGGTGTTGGCCTGCACGCCCGCGAGGTAGGCGGTCACGAATCCCCAGACGACCATCTGGAGAACCGGCCAGTAGGCGAGTTCGACGAGGCGTGGCCAGGAGCGCCGGAACAGGGCGATGTGGCGGTACATCATGCCCCAGACGCGGCGGAGGGAGGGGGGCATCACGCGGGCTCCCTCTGCCCGGCCCCTTGGCGGTTCCGCGCGATGTCGAGGAAGACCTGCTCCAGGTCGTCCCGCCCGTAGCGGCGCAGCAGGTCGTCCGGCGACCCCTGATCCACCAGCCGCCCGCCCTTCAGCATGAGGACGTGGGAGCACAGCCGCTCCACCTCCGCCATGTTGTGGGAGGCGAGGAGGATCGCGCAGCCGCTCTCCGCCCGGTAGCGTTCCAGCCAGCTCCGCACCCAGTCCGCCGTGTCGGGGTCGAGGCTCGCGGTCGGTTCGTCCAGCAGCAGCACGTCCGGGCGGTTGATGAGCGACTTCGCCAGGGCCACCCGGGTCTTCTGCCCCGCGGAGAGGTGGCCGGCCGGGCGGTCCAGCAGGTCCTCCATCTGCAGGTCGCGCGCGAGGTCGGCGATGCGGCGCCGCGCGTCGCGCACGTCGTAGAGGTGGGCGTAGACGCGCAGGTTCTCCGCCACGCTCAGCCGGTGCGGCAGCGCGACGTAGGGGGAGGAGAAGTTCATCCGCGCCAGCGCCGCGAAGCGGTCCCGCTCCATGTCGTGGCCCAGGACGGTGGCGCGGCCGGAGGTCGGCACCAGCAGCCCCAGCAGCATGGCGATGGTGGTGGACTTGCCCGCCCCGTTGCCGCCGAGCAGCCCGAAGGTCTCGCCGCGCGGCAGGGTGAAGGAGAGGGAATCCACGGCGGTGGTCTCACCGTAGCGTTTGGTCAGCGCGTCCGCCGCGATGGCGGGCGCGCCCTGGTCGGGTCGGGGCGGCATCACCTGCACATAAGGGGGCGCCGCGTGCCGGCGCCACCCGCCGATGAGGTCGGGGGCCCTGCCAGGAGGAGGCCGGACCCGGTTTCCCCCAGGTGCCGCGGCCTCCCTCCCCGGCTGACCCCGCTTACCCGAAGGGCCAGTCGCCGCCGTTCTGCGCGGCGTAGTAGTCCTGTTCCGCCTGGGCGCCCTGGTTGTAGTAATCGATCTCGGCCTGGGCGTCACGGTTCATGTAGTCCCCCTCCGCCTGCGCCCCCTGGTTGAGGTAATCCAGCTCCGCCTGGGTGGCGTCCCGCTGGCCCTGGCTGTTGTCGCCCAGCAGGTTCAAGAAAGTGAACTTGTCCATCGGTCCCGCTCCTAAACCGTTTCATCCTGTGGCCGTCATGACGAGGCGCCGTGACTTCCGAGGGGTTTACGGGGGGGCTGGCGGAACAGACGCCGACGCTCCCGATCCTGTGACCGGGCACGCCGTGCCGGGACGGATGCCCGGGGCTAGCGGCCCCCGCGCAGCCGGCGGTCCGTGGCGCGTCCCTGGAAGGTCGTGATGCCGTTGTCCCACCCCCAGGCGATGGCGGCGGCGCGGTCGGCGCCGGTGAGGATGAGGGGGAGGTCGCGCGGCAGCGGCGTCCCCTCCCCCGGCAGGGCATCGGACCAGGCGAGGCGCACGGCCGTGGCGCCGATGGCGGCGGGGGGGAGGAGCGCGAGACAGGCCATCGAGGGCGCCTCCAGCGCGAGGCCGTAGCCGCGCCCCCGGACGAGGTCGCGGCCGAGGATGAAGGCGGCGGGCGCGTCGAGGATGTCGGCCGCCGGGACGCAGAGCGTCAGCCACGGGCGAAGGGCGGCCGGGATCGTCGCGTCCAGCCGCAGCAGGGCGGGGGAGGCGAGGGAGGCCACGGAGAGCCCGAGGTGCAGCGGCCGCGGCCGCGCCCGCCAGTCCGCGCGCCCCGTCCCGGCGAGCAGCCGATCCTCCAGCGCACCGCGCAGGCGGCGGGCGAGCGCGGGGGCCGCCCCCAGGTCGCGCCCGGGGATGAGGCGGTCGCGCAGCGCCTCCGGCCAGGGGCGGACGCTCTCCGCGACGGGGTGCGCATCGTCCTCCGGCCCCATGCGGCAGATCGGGCGACGGCGCAGGAAGGGGGAGGCGTCGGCCCCGTCAAGGGCCGCGAGGGCGTCGTCCAGTGAGGCGGCGTCGAGCGGCTTCGGGTCCATCGCGCCGGCGACCGCGGGGGCGAGGAGGCCGAGCGATTCCTCCAGCGAGGCGAGGATCGCCATCGCCTCCTCCGGCAGCCGCCGGACGGTGAGGAGGGCCTCCGTCTCCCCCGGCCCCAGCGCGCCGTCGAGGGCGCGGAGGACGGCGGGGCGAAGCGTGTCGGGCGGCGCCGTGGCCACGACGAGGTCGCCGCCCGGCAGGCGGAACACCCGCGCCCGCCGCGCCCCGTTCGGCAGGTCCAGCGCGTCCCGCAGCAGCCGCCGGTGGTGCGGCCGGTCCAGCCCCGCGGGCAGGCGGGAGAGGCCGAGCCAGAGGATCTCCCGCTCCGCCCCGGCCGCGACGGCGCCGCGGACGAGGGCGGCCATCTCGGCGATCCCGCCTTCGGGGCCGGTCAGGGCGGGCGGGGGGAGGTGGTGGAAGGCGGCGATCACGGCGCGATCGCCGGGGGCGGCGCCTGTGGCCCTGGGTAAGGCTTTGCCTTCCCCAGACCCCATCCACCGGGGACGCAACGGCGCCCCCGGACCCCCGCGATCTGTTTTTTCTGAATGTCCTCGGTCGGAAGGCCCCGCTTCGGGGGCCTTCCGACCGAGGACGTTGAAACCGAACGCGGGTCCAGGGCGCCGTTGGGCCCCCGTGGGTGGAGGTCCGGAG
>CAXVWQ010000030.1:0-5614 GCA_964263755.1 Roseomonas sp.
GCTGCTGCGCACGGCCGCCGAGCGCACCACAGACGCCCTCTGGGACAGGATCGGCGCCCTCCTCGACCGCTTCTCCCCCAACGAGTGCGCCAACTACTTCCGCCACTGCGGCTATCCACAGCCAGCGTGAAACGGGTCTAAATGCGATGATCGACCCTCTACCCTTCCCAGACCCCTCGCTCCGGCAACCCTTGCTCCGGATCCCCGTGGACGGCCGAGAAGTATCGGACCAGGGCATCCCGCGCGACGCGCACCTTCGCCGGCTCGCCGTCGCGGCGGGGCGTGACCATCGTCAGGGGCCGGGACGGGAGGCGCCAGGACGGCAGGACCCGCACGAGCCCGCCGCGTTCGAGGGCCGGCCGGACGTCCGCGGCGAAGAGGGGGGCGATCCCCATGCCCTGCTCGCACATCTGCCGCAGGGCGACCTGGTTCGTCGTCGCCGCGTGGACCGGCACGCTCACCCGCTCCCGCCGTCCTTCCCCGTCGCCCAGGTCGAGCGGAAGCCTCCATGCCGGATCATCCGGATCGGTGCTCGGCAGGGGCGTCTCCCGCACGAGGGCGAGCCACCGGTGCGCGACGAGGTCGGCGGGGGCCGCCGGGCTGCCGTGCCGCCGCAGGTAGGCCGGCGCCGCGCAGAGGATCGGTTCCGGCTCGCCCAACCCACGTCCGCGCAACCGCGGCCGGCTGCGCGCGACGGGCGCGATCCGCAGACGCCTCGGCAACGTGGACCGCGTATCCGAGGGCATGGGGCGCGGGAGACGCCGCTGCGGGCGCCGACGAGCCTGTCGCTCCAGATCGATACCCCGCGCGGGAGGGCGCCGTCCCGGGTGGTCGGGGCCTCCCTGGGCCACGCGGCGCGGCTGGCATCGGCGTGCAGCCTCGACGCCGCGCGGCCGCCACGGTCGTGACGTCGATCGCGCTGCCGGTCTATCCCGCCTGAAGCCCGAGCCGGCGCACGAGACCTGGCCAGGTGGCGCGGTCGCGCTCGATGATCGCGGCGAGCGAGGCGGCGTCGCCCTCCATCGGCTCGGCGCGGATGGCCGCGAAGCGCGCGAGGAGGGCGGGTTCCGCCAGGATCTCCCGCACGGCGGCGCCGACGCGACGGCGTCCCTCCTCCGGCAGCCCGCGCGGCGCGAGGAGGGCGTACCACCAGTCCACGCCGTAGGACGGCACTCCCGCCTCGGCCACCGTCGGCAGGTCCGGCAGGAGCGTGCTGCGGCGGCCCGTGGCCACCGCCAGGGCGCGCAGCCGCCCGGACTCGACGTGCGGCGCGGCGGAGGTCGCGCTGTCGAACATCATGTCGATCCGCCCGCCGAGGAGGTCGGTGATGGCGGGGGCGGAGCCGCGGTAGGGGACGTGCGTCATCTCGATCCCCGCCTCGGCGCAGAACACGGCGGCGCAGAGATGGAGGGAGCTGCCGCTGCCCGCGGAGCCGTAGGTGAGCGTCCCGGGACGGGCCTTGGCCGCGGCCACGAGGCCGGCGACGTCCCGCGCCGGCGAGGCGGCGGGCACCACGAGGACGTTGGCGACGATCCCGACCGGCGCGACGGCCACGAAGTCCGCGAAGGCGTCATAGGGCAGCCGCGGGGTGACCGCGGCGAGGACGACGTGGGTCAGGGCGGTCATCAGCAGGGTGTGGCCGTCGCGGGACCCCGCCGCCGCCTCGGTCCCGACCACGCCGCCGGCGCCGGAGCGGTTCTCGATGACGACGGATTGCCCCAGCCGCGCCTCGATGCCCGGGGCGACGAGGCGGATCATGGCGTCGATGGCGCCGCCCGGCGGGAAGGGCACGATGATGCGCAGCGGCCGGTCCGGCCAGGACTGCGCCCGCGCGGGTCCGGGGAGCGCGAGCGCCGTCCCGGCGCCGAGTAGGCCGCGGCGGGGCCAGCGTCCGCCATGGTTCTGGTTCATCCTGCTTCCTCCCTCTCCCGCTCCGGACCGGCCCGCACGATGAGGGCATCCACCGCGATGCCGCCGTCCGGGCCGAGGATGACGGGGTTCACGTCGATCTCGGAGATATCGTCCGCGAGGTCCGCGACGAGGTCCGACACGCGGGCGACGAGGCGGCAGAACCCGTCCACGTCGGCGGGCGGGGCGCCGCGCGCGCCGTCCAACACCCGGCGCATCCGCAGCCCGTCGAGCGCGTCCCGCACCTCGGCGGGCGTGACCGGCGCGAGGCGGACGGCGACGTCGCCGACGATCTCGACGAGGGTGCCGCCGAAGCCGAACACGACGAGCGGGCCGAACTGCGCGTCCCGCCGCGCGCCGACGATCATCTCGACCCCCGGCGGCACCATGCGCGCGACGATCACGCCCGCGACGCCGGGCTGGCCGGCGACGGCGGCGGTGATCGCGTCGTAGGCATCGCCCACCGCCGCGGCGTCGCGCAGGTTGAGGCGCACGCCACCGATGTCGGACTTGTGCCGGATGTCGGGGGCCTCGACCTTCGCGACGACGGGGTAGCCGAGCGCGTCGGCGGTGCGCACGGCGTCCTCGCGGCCCGTGCAGAGCCGTTCCTCCGTCGCCGGCACGCCGTAGAGCGCGAGGATCGCCTTCGACTCCCGCTCCGTCAGCGACCCGCCGGGCGGGACGGCGGCGAGGTGCCGGGCCGCCTCCACGGCCTCCGGTCCCGACCGGCGGTCGGCCGGGCGGGCCTCCAGGATGGGGCGCTTGCGCGCCGCGTCGAACCACAGGCGGTAGGCGGCCATGCACCGGTCGAGCGAGCGGAAGACCGAGAGCGTGCGGCTCGCGTCGTAGATCCGCGTGCCCGGCCCCTCGTGCCACTCGTTCATCCACACGAGGGTCATCGGCTTGCCGAGCTCGGCCGCGAGGGCGTCCATGCCGCGCGCGCGCGTGACGGCGGCCTCGCCGTGGGCGGAGGGCATGAGGACCGCGACGCTCGCGAAGCCCGGATCGGCCGCGAAGGTGCGGACGCATTCGGCGTAGAGCGATTCGTCGCGGATGGATTCCGCCGTGATGTCCGCGGGGTTGGCGATCGTCGCGAAGTCCGGCAGCCGCGCGCGCAATCCCGCGACGGTGGGCGGGGTGGGCTGCGGCATCGGGATGCCGTGGCGCTCCGCCTTGTCCGCGGCCATCACGACGGAGCCGCCGGAGCCGGAGAGGATGCCGACGCCGCCCGCCGCCGGCCGGCCGGCGCGGGAGAGGAAGACGGCGGTCTCCAGCAGGTCCTCCAGGGCCTGGACCTCCATCACGCCGGTCCGCTCGAACGCCGCGCGGAAGGCGGCGGCGTCCCCCGCGAGCATCCCGGAATGCGACAGCGCCGCGCGGCCGCCGGCGGAGGTCGTGCCGACCTTGCAGGCGACGACGGGCTTGCCCGCGCGGAAGGCGCGTTCCAGCGCCGCGAGGAGGCGGGCACCGTCCGGCACGCTCTCGAACAGCAGCGCGATGACCTCGGTGTCCCCGTCCTCGATGAGGAAGTTCACGAGGTCCGCGAGGTCCACGTCGCAGGAGTTGCCGGTTGAGATGAGGCGGGAGAACCCGACGCCGCGGTGCATCGCCTGGAACACGACGTAGCCGAGCGCGCCGCTCTGGCCGACGAGCGCGACGCCGCCCGGCACCATCGGCAGGTCGCGCACGCTCGGCAGGATGTTGCACGCCGCGCCGAGGCGGACGTTCACCGCCCCCGTGCAGTTCGGGCCGAGGACGCGGAGCCCCGTTTCCCGCGCGACGACGGCGACGCGGCCCTGCATCGCGATGCCCTCGGCCGTGCCGATCTCCGCGAAGCCGGAGGAGAAGACGATGGCGCCGGGGATGCCGGCGGCGGCGGCCGCCCGCAGCACCGCCTCCACCCCCGGCCCCGGCACGGCGATGCCGACGAGGTCGGGGCGCTCCGGCAACGCCGCGAGGTCGGGGAAGCACGGCAGGTCGGCGATGCGGGCGTGGCCCGGGTTCACCGGCAGGATCGTGCCGCGGTAGTGGCGCGCGAGGTTGGCGATGACGTTGCCACCGAAGGAGCCGGGCTTCGGCGAGGCGCCGACGATCGCGATGCTGCGGGGATCGAGCAGGGGGCGTAGCGAGGCCGCGTCGTGCAGGTTCCTCCCCATCAGGTCCAGGCGCGCTTGAGCCAGCGCCCCCCGTCCACCGTCATGTCGCAGCCCGTGATGAAGTCTCCCGCCGGAGAGGCGAGGAAGGCGCAACTCATCGCGATGTCGTCGAGGTCGCCGAAATGCCCGAGCGCCATGCGCCCGCGCTCCTTCTCCGCGACGCCGGCCTCCTCGTACATCTTGCGCAATCCTTCGGTGCCCTCGATCGGGCCGGGGAGGATGTTGTTCACCCGGATGCCGTGCGGCCCCCACTCCACCGCGAGGCTGCGCGTCAACGCCGTGACGCCCGCCTTCGCCGAGGCCGCGTGGGCGGCCCCCGGCCAGCCGGACCCCACCTGGGCGAGGGAGATGTTGATGACCCGCCCCCCGTAGGCCGAGGCGGCGAGGGCACGGAAGCCCGCGTGGCAGAAGTTGAAGGTGCCGTTGAGGTCGATGTCCACCACCGCACGCCAGCCGTTCGGCGTCATCTCGTCGAACGGGCAGTTGAAGTTGCCGGCGGCGTTGTTGACGAGGATGTCGAGCGCGCCGAACGCCTCCACCGTCCGCGCGATCACCCCCTGGGTCGCGGCGTAGTCCCGCACGTCGGCCGCGACCGTGACGATCCGCGCACCGGTCGGCGCGAGGGCCTCGGCGGCTTCCGCCAAGCGGTCCGCGCGGCGGCCGGTGATGACGAGGGAGGCGCCGAGCGAGCCGAGGACGTCGGCGATGCCGAGCCCGATGCCCGCGGAGCCGCCGGTGACGAGGGCGACGCGCCCGTCGAGGAGCCCGTCGCGGAACACGGCGCGTTTCGGACGGGTCGCGGCCGGTCCTGCCTGGGACAACGCTCGTCTCCTCCATCGTCCCCGGTGGGCCGGGTGTCTCGTTCGCGGAACCCCGCTTCGGAACCGGGCTCGTCCCCCGGCTCCCGCAGGTGACCGCCCGCGCGGCCGCGAGGCCCGCACCGTGACGCGCGGGTGGTCCTCTGGGAAGGGCGACGCGTCCCGTCGGGCGGCCGGTGGGGCGGAAACGCGAGGGCGCCCGCCCCAGGGCCGAAGGCGGTCACGTCACGAAGCCCGACTTGGCCGCGTCCCGGACCCGTCGCGGGGGAAAGGCGAGCGATGATCGACGGGGTGAGGCCATAACTATGCCGTCTGTTCAGTTCATATAATGAACGGACGGTATAGCGTGATGACCCATGTGGGACGGCGACCCTCCCGGAGGGAGACCCTGCTCGACGCCGCCCTCGCGATCGTTCGCGACCGCGGCGCCGGGCGCCTGACCATCGAGGCCGTCGCCACCCTCGCGGGCACCACCAAGGGGGGCGTCATGGACCATTTCGCGGCGAAGGATGACCTCCTCGCCGCCCTCGTGGACCGCGCGCGGCGCGGCGCCGCGGCCGAACTGGGCGCGGCGACCACCCTCGCGGCGGAACGCGGTTGCGCTCCGCTGGAGGTCTACGTCATCGTCGCCCTCTCCCCCGAGGCGCCGGCCCTCGTGAACGCCGGCCTCATCGGCGCCGCGGCGATCGCGCCGGCCCTCCTCGATCCGTTCCGCGCCTTCCAGGAAGACCG
>CAXVWQ010000031.1:0-9487 GCA_964263755.1 Roseomonas sp.
ACGGTGTCGTGAAGGGCGTCGTCGCCGGCGTCATGGGGATCGGGCGGGACGGAGAGCCGGGGCCGGACTTCCAGCCGGGGATGGAGCTGCGCGCGACCTACACGCTCTTCGCGGAGGGCTGCCGCGGCTCGCTCACGAAGCGGCTGTTCGAGATGTACGACCTGCGGAAGGACTGCCTGCCGCAGACCTACGGGCTGGGCATCAAGGAATTGTGGGAGATCCCGCGCGAGAACCACACGCCGGGCTTCATCGCCCATTCCGTCGGCTGGCCGCTGCCGCGCGACGTCTATGGCGGGTCGTGGCTCTACATGTTCGGGGAGAACCTCGTCTCCATCGGCTTCGTCGTCGGGCTGGACTACCGCAATCCCTGGCTGTCGCCCTTCGACGAGTTCCAGCGCTACAAGACCCATCCCGCGATCCGCGGCTACCTGGAGGGCGGCAAGCGCATCGCCTACGGCGCGCGGGCGCTGAACGAGGGCGGGGCGCAGGCGGTGCCGCGGCTGGTCTTCCCCGGCGGCGCGCTGATCGGCGACACCGCGGGCTTCCTCAACGTGCCGAAGATCAAGGGCACGCACACCGCGATGAAGTCGGGGATGGTGTGCGCGGAGGAGGTCGCCAAGGCGCTGTCCGGTGACAAGCCGCCCGTGCTCGACGCCTACCCCGAGGCCATCCGCGCGTCCTGGGTGTGGGACGAACTCCACTCCGTCCGCAACATCCGGCCGGGCTTCGCGAAGTACGGGTTCTGGGGCGGCATGGCGGCGGCGGCGCTCGACACCTACGTCTTCCGCGGCAAGGCGCCGTGGACGTGGCAGCACCACGCGGACCACGAGACGCTCAAGCCCGCGAAGGACATGCCGAAGATCGTCTATCCCAAGCCGGACGGCGTGCTGACCTTCGACCGCCTGTCCTCCGTGTTCCTGTCGAACACGAACCACGAGGAGAACCAGCCGGCGCACCTCGTGCTGCGCGACCCGTCGCGTTGGCGCGGCGTGAACTGGGACGCGTTCCGTTCGCCGGAGAGCCGCTACTGCCCCGCGGCGGTCTACGAGGCGGTGGGCCCGGAGGCGGAGCGGGAGCTGCGCGGCACGCCGGATCCGGAGGCGACGGGCGAGGGCGCGGCGGTCGAGGCCGGCGACGGCACCGTGCAGCTCGTGATCAACGCGCAGAACTGCGTGCACTGCAAGACCTGCGACATCAAGGACCCGACGCAGAACATCGACTGGCGCACGCCGGAGGGCGGCGGCGGGCCGAACTACATCGGGGGGATGTGAGGGTCAGGCATCCCAGGGGTTGACGAGGAGCTGACCACAGCCCTCGAAATCCTTGCCGTTCCGGGTCGCGACGGCGCGGCCGTGGCGCATGGCCGTGGCCGCGATGAGCCCGTCGGACACTTCGACCGGCCGTCCCATGTCCCGGCGCCGCTGCATGAAGGTTTCGGAATGCGCGACGGCCTCGTCGTCGAACGGCAGGCGGGGGCGATCGAAGAGGTCGGCGAGAATTCGGTCGACCGCGTCCTTCAGCTTGCGGCGCCGCTCCGCGTAGGACAGCCGGACGACCCCGAAGCGCGGCTCGGCGGGGACGATGCTCGCCGTCGTCAAGTCACCCGCGTCCTGCCGCTCGATCCAGTCGAGGACGCGAGGCTCCGGTGCCGCACGGAAGACCTCCGAGATGACGTTCGTAGGAGGATCAGGGGGACGGGTCGAACTCCGGCGCGGTGAAGTGAGGCACCTCGCGTCGGTTGCCGCGCGGGAAGGGTTCGAGGTCCACGCCTCCGAGGGGCGCCATGACCCGGCGCGCGAAGGTCGCGATGCTCTCGCCGGGGCGCCTCGGCGTCCCCGCCTCCAGCACGAACTGCAGCATCTCGCGCGCCTCGTCCTCCGGTGTGCGGCCGTGCTCCCGCGCCCGTTCGCCCAGCCGCGAAACGAGCGCCGCGTCCAGCCCGGTGATCGTCCGGTCTCCCACGCGCGCCTCCTTCCCGGGCGACCCCGAACCTATGGCGGCGTCCCCTATGTCCGCAACCACGCCCTACGGGTCCCGAAACCCCGCGGGCGTCGGGATGCCCCAGGCGTTCGACAGGAACGGGTCCGGCTCCCACCGGCGCGGGCGCAGCGGCGTCTCCTCGTGCCAGGGGCGCGGGTCCCAGGCGCCGGCGGCCTCGTCGCTCATCCTGTCGAGTTCCGCGTAGAACTCGACGATCTGGCCGTCCCGGTCGTGGTGGTAGGTGAAGAGGTTGTGGCCGACCCGGTGACGCCCGGGGCCCCAGAGCAGCGGGATGCGCCGCCGTCCCAGCGCGTCGCAGGCGTCCTTCTGGTGCGCCCAGTCCCGCAGCTCGAAGGCGAGGTGATGCATCCGCGGGGCGGCGGAGCGCAGGAGGTTCACCGTGTGGTGGTCCGGGCCGCAGCGGAGGAAGGCGAAGAAGTCGCCCATCCAGTCGGAGACGCGGAAGCCGAGGACATCCGTGTAGAAGGCCGTGGCGCGCCCCGGGTCGGTGACGCGGAAGGCGACGTGGCCGAGCTTGATCGGGCGGATGCCGGATGCGGCGTCGCCCCGCGTCGCGTCGCGTTCCTCGAACACCGCGAGGGCCTGTCCGTCCGGGTCGCGGAAGGACAGCAGGGCGGGGACGCCGGGCTCGGGGTCGGTGCGGCGCTCCACCGCGACGCCCGCGTCCCGCAACTGCCGCGCGAAGGCGTCGAGGTCGGTGCCGCGCGGCACCCCCAACGCCAGTTCCGCCGCACCCGCCGCCGGACCGCGGCGCAGGACGACGGAGTGGTGGTCCCCCGGGCAGGCGAGGAACGCCGCGTCCGCCTCCCGCGCGACGACGGACAGGCCGAGGACGGCGCCGTAGTGCTCCACCTGCGCGTCGAGGTCGGGCGTCGTGAGGGTGAGGCGGCCGATGCGGGAGACGCGGATCATGCGGCGATCCGCGTCGTCAGCTCGCCGATGCCGCCGATGCGGACGGTGACGATGTCGCCCCGTTGCAGGAACTCGCCGCGCCCGGTCCCGACGCCCGCGGGCGTGCCCGTCAGGACCACGTCACCGGGCCACAACGTCAGGCGCGACGACAGCTGCGCGATCTGCTCGGCGATGCCGAAGATCATGCCGGAGGTGTTGGAATCCTGCTTCGTCACGCCGTTGACCGAGAGCGCGATCGGCAGCGCCATCGGGTCCGCGATGTCCTCCGCCAGCACGATCCAGGGGCCGAGGGGGCAGGCGCCGTCGAAGCTCTTGTGGGCGAGCCAGTCCCACTTGAACGGGGAGGAGTCCGGCACGCCCTCCCGCACGCCGAGGTCGCGGGCGGAGAGGTCGTTCGCGGCGGTGTAGCCGGCGACGTGCGACAGGGCGTCCGCCACCGATACGTCCTTCGCGCGCCGCCCGATGATGACGGCGAGTTCCGCCTCCCAGTCCACCTTCCTCGAGTTCGCGGGGAGCGCCACCTCCGCATCCGGCCCCACCACCGCGCGCGACGCCTTCACGAAATGCCACGACGTCAGCCCGAGGGTGCGCGGATCGGGCGGCGGCGGCAGTCCGCGGGCGCGCGCCATCTCCGCGACGTGGTCGGTGTAGTTGGCGCCCGCGCAGAAGATCGCCCCGGGCCGCGGCAGCGGGGCGAGGAGCATCGCCTGCGCCAGGGGCACGCCGCCGCCGTTCAGGCCGCGGCGCGCGCGGTCCAGGCGGTCGCGCGCCGCATCCCAATCCTCCAGCAACCCCATCACGGTGGCGTCGGCGGCGACGCCGGTGGCGGTCGAGACGTCGTGGACACGGCCGTCCGCCACCATGCCGGACCGCGCCTCCCCCCGGGCGTCGCGGATGGTGACGAGGGTGAAGCCGGACATGAGGGATGCTCCGCTGCGGATCCGCCGCGCAACGCGGGATCCCGTCACGGCGAGACTCGCGCGCCGCCCGGCGGAGCGTCAAGCGCGGGACCGGACGTCGACGCAACTATCCGTTTCCCAAGGGCCGCCGAACGGGTCTAGCCTTCGGGGACGAGCCGGGGGGCAACCCTGGCCGGGAATACGTCCGAGGATCCGCCGATGCATCGCCGCACCATCCTGGGCGGGGCCCTGGCCGCCCCCGCCCTGCTCTCCATCCCCCTCCGCGCCCAGGGCGCCATCACGCTGAACGGCGCGAGCCAGTTCGGCGACGAGCACCCCTACACGAAGGCGATGGTGCGCTTCGAGGAGCTGGTGAAGCGCTACTGGGACCGCCCGATCAACTTCACCCTGCACAAGAACAGCAGCCTCGGGCTGGAGAAGCAGTATTTCGAGTACATGGCGGCCGGCCGCGCGGTGGACTACGCCATCGTCTCCCCCGCGCACATGTCCACCTTCTCACGCGCCGCGCCCTTCGTGGACGCGCCCTTCATCTTCCGCGACATCCCCCACTGGAACGGGGTGCTGGAGCAGGACCTGTTCAAGCCGGTGGCAGACGAGGTGGAGCGCCGCGCCCGCGTGGCGATGATCGGCTACGGCGGCGGCGGCACGCGCAACATCTTCTTCCGCACGCCGGTCCGGAACCTCGGCGAACTCCGCGCCAAGAAGGTGCGCGTGCAGGGCGCGCCGATCTGGAGCCGGACCTTCACCGCCATCGGCATGTCGCCCACCGTCATCGCCTACAACGAGATCTACAACGCCATCCAGAACGGCGTGATCGACGGCGGGGAGAACGAGGCGGCGGGCGTGGAGCAGATGCGCTTCTTCGAGGTGGCGCCCGAACTCTCGATGACGCAGCACGCCATCACCATCCGCCCGCTCTGCTTCTCCGTCGCGACGATGCAGCGGCTGCCCGCGGACCTGCAGGCCGCGATCCGCCGCGCCGGCCGGGAATCGGCGACGTATCACCGGGAGATCGAGTCGGGCGACGACAGCAAGATCCTGGAGACCCTGGAGCGGGCCGGCCGCCTGCGCCGCGTGGAGTTCACGCAGCGCGCCGAGATGAAGCGCCTCGTGGACCCCGTCATGGCCGCCTACGCGCGGGAGATCGAGGCGGACGGCATCCTCGCCCGCATCAACGGCCTCACCTCCTGAGCCGCATCGCCCTGAACCGCATTGCCTGACCGAGAATGGCCGGGGCGGACGCCCCGGCCGCACGCCCCGCCGGAGCCGCCATGCCTCTCCCCGAGTCGAACGCCCTCGGCGTGCTGCGCCGGGTGAACCGGGCGCTCGCCGCCTGCATCCTCGTCCTGCTGATCTTCAGCGTCGCCGTCCTCATCCTCCCCGTCTCGCTCCAGATCTTCTCCCGCTACACGGCATTCATCCCGAACTACATCTGGACCGAGGAACTGGCGCGCTTCTGCCTCGTCTATTCCGTCATGCTCGGCGCCATGCTCGCGGTGCGGGAAGGCACGCACTTCACCGTGGACGTCTTCCCTCGCCTGAGCCCGCGGGCCGAGGCGACCGTCGAGATCGTCGCGGGCACCTTCGTCATGGTCTTCGCCTTCGTCTTCCTCTGGTGGGGCTGGGAGTTCACGGAGTTCGCGATCTACCGGATCAGCGAACTCGCCGAATTGCCCCTCTGGACGATCCACATGGCATGGCCCATCGCCGGCGCGGTCTGGCTGCTGTTCCAGGCGGAACGGATGCTCGACGCCTCGCGCATCCTCCGCGGGCGAACCGCGTGATGGGCGGCAACGTCCTGTCGGCGGGAACGGCCGCCGAGATCCTCTTCGGCGTGTTCTTCCTCCTCCTCGTCCTCCGCGTGCCCGTCGCCGTCGCGCTCGGCCTCGCCTGCCTGCCGATCCTGCTGATCGAGCCGCGGCTGTCGCCCACGACGCTCGCGCAGGAGACCTTCAACGCCTACAACTCCTTCATCCTCCTGGCCGTGCCGTTCTTCCTGCTGACGGCCAACCTGATGAACACCGGCGGCATCACGGATCGGCTCATGCGGTTCTCGCGCTCCCTCGTCGGGCACTTCCCCGGCGGGCTGGCGCAGATCAACGTCGTGCTGTCCGTGTTCTTCGCCGGCATCTCCGGCTCCTCCACCGCGGACGCCGCGAGCCAGTCCAAGATCTTCATCGAGGCGCAGCGGCGCGAGGGCTACGACGACTCCTTCTCCGTCGCCATCACCGCCGTCTCGGCCGTGCTCGCCGTCATCATCCCGCCCTCCATCCTCATGATCGTCTGGGGCGGGGTGCTGACCGTCTCCATCGGCGCGCTGTTCCTCGCGGGGGTCGTGCCGGGGCTGCTCATCGGCCTCGTACAGATGGCCACCGTCCACGTCTACGCGAAGGCGCGGGGCTACCCGACCTATCCCCGCGCGACGCTGGCCGAGGTGTTCGGAAGTTTCCTCGTCTCCATCCCAGCGCTCACCACGCCGCTCATCATCATCGGCGGCAAGATCTTCGGCTGGTTCACGGCGACGGAAAGCGCCTGCATCGCCGTCCTCTACGCCGGCTTCCTCTCGCTCCTCGTCTATCGGGAGCTGAACTGGAAGGGATTGGTGACGGCGCTCGGGGACACGGGGCGGCTCGCGGGCGTCGCGTTGTTCTGCGTCGGCACGGCCTCGGCCTTCGGGTGGCTCCTGGCCTTCTACCAGATCCCGCAGGTTCTGCTGTCGGGCGTCCAGGCCTGGGGAATGGGGCCGATCGGCGTCGGCTTCTTCATCGCCCTCGTCTTCCTCGTCGTCGGCTGCTTCCTCGACGCCATCCCCGCGATCATCATCGTCGGCGCCATCCTCCAGCCGCTCGCGCAGGGGGTGGGGATGGACCCCGTGCACTTCGCGATGATCGGGATCGTCTCCCTCGCCTTCGGGCTCGTGACGCCGCCCTACGGGCTCTGCCTCATGATCGCCTGCTCCGTCGCGGGGATACGGGTGGGCGACGCGCTGAAGGACACGTGCATCATGCTCATGCCGATGCTCGCGGTGCTGGCGCTCGTGATCTTGTTCCCCTCGATCGTGCTGTTCCTGCCGAACATGATCTCGCCGGAGTTCCTCCGCTGAGGCCGCGAGGCGGGGTTCAGGCGCCGCCCCAGTTCATCGTCAGCCCGCCATCCATCGTCCAGGTCTGTCCGGTGGCGTAGTCCGCGTCGGCGGAGGCGAGGAAGACCGCGAGCGCCGCGATCTCCTCCGGCCTGCCCGCCCGGTGCAGCGGGATCTCCTCGAACGACGCCGCGCGCTTCGCGGGGTCGTCCAGCCGATCCTGCGTCATCGGCGTCGCGATCATCCCCGGCGCGATGCCCATGACGTTGATGCCCATGGGCGCCAGTTCGATCGAGAGCGACCGCGTCAGCGAGCCGAGGCCGGCCTTCGACATGCCGTAGGGCGCGCTCCCCGGCGTCGGCAGGTGTTCGGCGACGGAGGAGACGTTGATCACCCGCCCGCCCGCCGCCGCGCCCCGCCGCCCCCGCACGAAGGCGCGCGCGCACCACAGCGGCCCCAGCAGGTTCGTGCGGATCACGAGGTCCGCCAGCGCCGTGTCCATCTCGCCGACGGGCATCTTCGCGCCCATCCCCTTCCCCGCGTTGTTCACGAGGATGTCCGGCGGGGCCAGTTCCGCCGCGACCTGGGCGAAGCACCGGTCCACCGCATCGGGGTCGGTCACGTCCAGGTGCACGATCAGCGCGCGACGGCCGGCCGACACGATCATCTCCCGCGTCGCCTTCGCCCCGTCCTCGTCCGTGTGGTACGTGATGGCGACGTCCGCGCCCTCCCGCGCGAAGGCCGCGGCGATCGCCTGGCCGATGCCGGAATCCGCGCCCGTGACGAGCGCCACCTTGTCCTTCAGCCGCATGGTCCACGCTCCCCGAGGGTTCCGGGCCGTAGCGCGGCCCGGGACGTGCGGGTTGCGCGGGCGGGCGGGGCGGCCTCCCACCCCACGGGGGCGGACGCCCCTCAGGTCCCCGGAACGGACGTGCGCCGGTCTTGACCCGCCGCCGGGTGCGGCGTTCCTTCGCCGGCCCATGCCCGATGGTTCCCGCCCCCCCCCGGCCTTGCCGGACGGCCTCCTCGACGCGCTTCTCGCCGTTCTCGGCCCGCGCGGCGTGATCACGGCCGCCGCCGACCTCGAACCCCACCTCTCCGACTGGCGCGGCCTCTATCGCGGTGCCTCCCCCGCCCTGCTCCGCCCCGCGACCACCGCCGAACTCGCGGGCGCGATGCGCCTCCTCCACGCGGCGGCCGTGCCGGTGGTCCCGCAGGGCGGCAACACGTCGATGGTCGGCGGCGCCATGCCCGACGAGTCCGGACGGCAGGTCGTCGTCTCGCTCTCCCGCATGAACCGCATCCGCGACCTCGACCCCTTGGACATGACGATGGTGGCGGAGGCCGGGGTGGTCCTCAAGGTCGCCCAGGATGCCGCCGCCGCCGCCGGCTGCCTCTTCCCGCTGAGCCTCGGCGCGGAGGGCACCGCGACCCTCGGCGGCGTGCTGGCGACGAACGCCGGCGGCAACACCACCGTCCGCTACGGCAACGCCCGCGACCTCATGCTCGGGCTGGAGGTGGTGCTGCCCGACGGCTCGGTCATCGAGGGGCTGCGCCGGCTGCGGAAGGACAACACGGGCTACGCGCTGCGCCACCTCTTCGTCGGGGCGGAGGGCACGCTCGGCTTCATCACAGCCGCCGTGCTGCGCCTCTACCCGCGCGCCCGGTCGGAGGCGATCGCGCTCTGCGCCGTGGCGGACGAGGACGCGGCCCTGTCGCTGTTCCGCCGCTTCCGGGACCGCGACGAGACGGCGATCCGCGCCTTCGAGTACATGTCCGGCACGGGGATGGACCTCGTGCTGCGCCACGTCGAGGGCGCGACCCTCCCGCTGTCGGATCGCGCCGACCACTACGTCCTCGTGGACCTCGCCTCCTCCCGCCCCGATGCGGACCTGCGCGGGCTGCTGGAAGCCGTGCTGGAGGCGGCCCTGGAGGCCGGCGAGGTGACCGACGCCGCGCTCGCCGAGAGCGAGGCCCAGCGCGCCGCGATCTGGCGGCTGCGGGAGGAACACCCCGAGGCGCAGAAGCGGGAGGGCGCGAGCGTCAAGAGCGACGTCTCCGTCCCCGTCTCGCGCGTCCCCGAACTCATCCGCCGCTCGTCGGAGGCGCTGCGGGCCCTCATCCCCGGCGCGCGCCCCGTCCCCTTCGGCCACATGGGCGACGGCAACATCCACATGAACCTGGAACAGCCGGAGGGGATGGAGGCCGCCGCCTTCCTCGCCCGCTCCCACGACATCATGGACGCGGTGAACGCCGTGGTGCGCGACCTCGGCGGCTCCTTCTCGGCGGAGCACGGCGTCGGCCGCCTGAAGCCGGAGATGCTGGCGGCGTGGCGCGGCGGGGCCGAACTCGCGACGATGCGGGCCGTGAAGCGGGCCATCGACCCGCTCGGGCTGATGAACCCGGGCAAGGTGCTGCCGACGTGACGCGACGCGGCCCCGTCCCCCCGCCCCCCGCCGCGGGGCGGGCGACGACGGGGACGGGTGCCGCGGATCGGCGGGGCGGCGGGCCGGGCGTCCCGCCCTTCGCGGCGCGCGCCGCCGTCGCCGGGGCCGTCCTCCTCGCCGCCGGC
>CAXVWQ010000032.1:0-4877 GCA_964263755.1 Roseomonas sp.
GGGGTCTACGTCGCGGCCTCGCTCGCGTGGCTCTGGGCCGTGGAGGGCGTCCGGCCCGATCGCTGGGACGTGGCGGGCGGCGCCGTCTGCGTCGTCGGCGCCGCCATCGTCCTCCTGGGGCCGCGCGGCGGCTAGGCCGCCATCCGCAACGCCCCCCACACCACCTCAGGCGTGGCGGGCATGTCGAGATGCGTCACGCCGTCGCCCGACACCGCATCGATCAGCGCGTTCATCAGGGCGGGCGGCGACCCGACCGCACCGGCCTCCCCCGCGCCCTTCACGCCGAGCGGGTTGGTGGTGCAGGGGACGTTGAGGAGTTCGACCTCGATCTCCGGCAGGTCCGCCGCACGCGGCAGGGCGTAGTCCATGAAGGAGGCGGAGAGGAGCTGGCCGGATTCGGGATCGTAGGCCGTGCGCTCCAGGATCGCCTGCCCCATGCCCTGCGCGACCCCGCCATGGACCTGGCCGCGGACGATGAGCGGGTTCAGCGCGTGGCCGACATCGTCCACGACGAGGTAGCGGACGACCTGCACGTTGCCCGTCTCCGGGTCCACCTCGACCTCGGCGGCGTGGCAGCCATTGGGGAAGGTGTGGGACGGGATCTCCGCCACCTCCGCCGCGTCGAGCGTCGTCGCCGTCTCGCCCCGCGCGGCCTTCTCGCGCTGGGTGCGGGCGAGGTCGAGGATGCCGATGGCGCGGTCCGTGCCGGCGATGGCGAAGCGGCCCGCCTCGAACTCGATGTCGGACGCACTCGCCTCCAGCGCTTCCCCGGCCGCCTGCCTGCCACGCTCGATGACCGTGCCGGTGGTGGCGAGCAGCGCCGTGCCCTCCGAGTAGAGCGAGCGGGCGCCGCCGGTGCCGCCGCCGGTCGGGATGGCGTCGGAGTCGCCCTGGATGATGCGGATGCGATCGATCGGCACGCCGAGTTCGTTCGCCGTGATCATCGCGTAGGCCGTCTCGTGTCCCTGGCCGGTCGACTGGGTGCCGACGAGGACCTCGACCGTGCCGTTCTCGGCGAAGCGCACCTCCGCCCGCTCGCTCGGGGCGCCGCCGGTGGCCTCGAGGTAGTAGGCGAGGCCGATGCCGCGCCGCTTGCCGCGGGCCCGGGCCTCGGCCTGCCGCGCCGGGAAGCCCGGGTAGTCCATCAGGCGCGCGGCCTCGTCCAGCACGCGGGCGAAGTCGCCGCTGTCGTAGGTCTGCCCGACCGGCGTCGTGTGGGGCATGGCGGAGGGGCTTACCATGTTCTTGCGGCGAAGCTCGACCCGATCACGGCCGGTCTCGCGCGCCGCCGCATCGATGAGGCGTTCGACGATGTAGTTCGACTCCGGGCGCCCGGCGCCGCGGTAGGCATCCACCGGCGTGGTGTTGGTGACGACGCCGACGACGGCGGCGTGGACGGCGCCGAAGCCGTAGACGGAGGCCAGCACCTTCGTGCCGGCACCCGTCGGGATGAACGGCGCGTAGGTCGAGAGGTAGGCGCCCATCCCCGCGACGTTCTTCGTGCGCAGGGCGAGGAAGGTGCCGTCGGCGTCGAGCGCGAGTTCGCCGTCCCAGATGTTGTCGCGGCCGTGGGTGTCCGAGAGGAACGCCTCGGTGCGCTCGCTCGTCCAACGCACCGGGCGGTTCAGGCGGCGGGCAGCCATGAGGCAGAGGGGGTATTCCGGGTAGAGGAAGATCTTCATCCCGAAGCCGCCGCCGACGTCGTGGGTGACGACGCGGAAGCGGTCCGCCGGCACCTTGAACACGTGCTTCGCGAGGAGGTCCTTCACCGCCCAGGAGCCTTGCGTGCCGGCGTGCAGCGTGAAGCGCTCCGTCGCCGCGTCGTAGAGGCCGAGGCAGGCACGGCCTTCCATGGAGGCGACGACGACCCGGTTGTTGACGATGCGGACGCGGGTGACGTGGGCGGCATCCTTGAAGGCCGCGTCCGTCCTCTCCCTGTCGCCCGTTTCCCAGTCGAACACGACGTTGTCCCTGATGCCCGGCCAGACGAGGGGCTGGCCCGGATCGGTCGCCGTCGCGAGGTCGGTGACGGAGGGGAGGGTCTCGTAGTCCACGGCGATCGCCTCGGCGGCGTCGCGGCCCTCCTGGTGCGATTCCGCGACGATGAAGGCGACGGGGTCGCCGACGTGCCGGACGACCCCGTCGGCCAGGGCGCCGCGCGGGGTCTCGCCGCGGGGAGAGCCGTCCTTGTTCTTCAGGGGGACGGCACAGGGGATCTCGCCCAGCCCCTCGGCCTTCCAGTCCTCCGCGGTGAGGACCGCCAGCACGCCGGGCATCGCCTTCGCCGCGGCCGTGTCCAGCGTGGTGATCCGGGCATGGGCGTGGGGGGAGCGAAGCACGAAGCCGACCGCGTGGCCGGCCCCGTCGCCGTGTGCCGTCAGGTCGTCCGTGTAGCGCCCGCCGCCGACGAGGAGCCGGGGATCTTCGATCCGTCGCATGGGCTGGCTGAGGCCGAACTTCGCCATGGTGCTGATCCCCCGTGTGTTCAGGGGATCATGTGCGATGGAGCGGGCGGACGGGAAGGGGGGCGGGCTCAGGCGAAGACGATGCCGCCCTCCGCCCAGGCGGCGGTCGCGATGCGGAGTTCGAGGCTGTCCGAGATGCCGAGGGCCACGTCGGCGCGCGTGAGGGTGCCGGCGGCGAGGGCATTCGTCCAGTTGGCGAGGCCTCCGGCGTCGGGCGCCCGGCCGAAGGCGTTGTCGTAGAGGCGTGTGACGAGGGCGGCGTCGTCGAGGGTGCCGTAGGCCGTGCGGAACTCCGGGGAGACGACGAAGGCGGCCGCGACGGCCCGGGGCGTGAAGCCGACGTCGAGGGCGGCGAGGTTGGCGGCGAGGCCGCGCTCGTCCGGCGCGCGGTCGATGACGGTGCGGTAGAGCCGGGCCAGGTCCAGCGCGTCGTCGTCGGCGACGAAGAGGCCGGTGTCCGGCAGGCGCAGGGCGGCGCCGGCGGAGGGGGGCGGGAAGCGGAAATCCGGGTCGCGCGCGGCGATGTCCACGACGAACTGTTCCCGCGACAAACCGCGAGCGAAGGCATCGAGATAGACGTCCACCTCGCGCGGCGACGGGGTGCGGCCCAGGGCCGCCTCGAAGGCGCGCGTGATGAGACCGGCGTTGCCGGTCGCCCCGTACCGCGCGGCGTATTCGGCGCTGTTGAGCAGACCGGCGGCGACGCCTGTGCGAGGGAGCCCGTCCTCCACCCGGTCCACCCAGTCCGAGAGGCCGACGGGGTCGGCAGCGCGGCCGAGGACGGTGGGGTATAGGCGATACACCTCCACCGCGGGGTCACCGCGGCCGAAGGCCACGCGGCCGTCAAGGAGGGCGACGGTCTCCATCGTCACGAAGGCGGTGGTCTCCCCGCCGCCCGTGACCGTGCCGCTCCCCGGGAAGATCTGTCCACCGAAGGACGGCGTGGTGAACGGCGCATCGAGGTCGAGATCGGCCCTCCGGAAACCGGTCTCCATGATGAGCGTGTCGTAACCGGGGTCGCCGATCACGGTGTTCCGCCCGTCACCGCCGGCGAGACGATCGTCGCCGCCGTTCCCCCTGATCGTGTCGTCCCCGGGGCCGCCGGAGAGGCGGTCGGCGCCGCCACCGCCGGTGATCGCATCATCGCCGGGCCCGCCGGAGACCACCGCGCCGTAGGCGCCGACCCCGATCGCGTCGGGACCACCGCCGCCGGTAATGGAGACCTTGTCGAGGCGCGCGTCGTGGCGCGCCGTCGTGACCCAGGACGGCTCGGCGGCGGCCGTGCCGTAGATCGCGGTCACCGCCGCGACGTCAAGCGGCTGGGGGCCGAGGGGGGCGGAACCGACGGCGTTGAAGGAAAGGACCGTGTTGGTCCAGTCGTCGTATTCCGGCGCGAGGCGGGTGCCGAGGCCGAAGGGGTCGTCCTGCGGGCGCTTGAGGCCGAGCGCTTCCCCGACCTCCGCGAGGAGGTCCACGAAGCCCCGCGTGCCCGGCACGAGGGATTCCCCGTTGGCATACGGGGCGACGGGAAGGAGGGCGGCGCCGCCGAAGGGATGGCTGAGCGTGGGGTTGGGCGGTTCGCCGATCCCGAGGCGGATGTCGATGCCGTTGCCGCCCGGCCGGTCCGGAACCTCCAGGAAGCCGACGCCGGACACGGCCGACCACGCGGACATTGCGAGGCGCCCGGCGTCCCGTTGGGCCGGCGTCATCGGCTGGAAGATCGCGACGGGCCGGCCGGTGCCGAAATCAAGGACGAGCGTGCCGTCGTCCGGGCTCTCGGCGAAGGAGAAGGTGACGACGAAGGGGAGGCCGAGGGATCCGTTCCAGCCGGGATTCTCGTTCGCGAGGATCCCGGCGCGGGCGGAATCGGGGGCCCTCACGGCCTGAGGATCGTTCATCGCCGGCTTCTCCCCCGCGGACGTCAGGCGCGCCGCCCCGGACTCACGCGAAGACGATACCACCCTCGATATGGGATTGCGAAGCGATCCGGTTCTCCAGGCTTTCCGAGAAGCCCAGCACCACGCCGCCGCGGTCCAGCGCGCCCGCGTCGAGCGCCCGTTGCCAGGTGGCGAAACCCGCCGGGTCCGCCTCGCGCCCGAGGACGTTGCGGTAGAGGAGGCCGATGAACGCCGTGTCCGTCGTGTTGCCGTAGCGCCCCGTGAACTCCGGGCTGACCATGAAGGCCTCGGCGAGGGATTCGAGCGGCAGGCCATTGTCCAGCGCCGCGTCGTTCACCCGCAGCCCCGCCTCGTCCGGGCGGCGGCCGAGGGTGGCGCCGTAGAGGCGGGTGGCGGCGGCCGCGTTCTCGTCCTGGTCCCACAGGCCGTTCGTCAGGCGCGTGGCGGTCGTCGCCCTGAACTCCGTGGACTCGGAGAAGCCGATGATGACGTCCGCGCGCGACACGCCCGCGGC
>CAXVWQ010000033.1:0-7719 GCA_964263755.1 Roseomonas sp.
TCCAGCGCCGCCGCCGCCAGCGGCAGTTCCGCGACGTGCCGATTGGTGGACCGCACGCCGCCCGCGTTGGCACCGGAGGCATGACGGCCGACCCGGCCGCGTTCCAGCACCAGCACCCGCCGCCCGCGCAGCCCGAGGTGCAGCGCCGCGGTGCAGCCGTGCAGGCCGCCGCCGATCACCACGGCGTCCCAGGTCTCCGTCACGGCACGCGCGCCGCGAGGGCGCCGAGGCGGATGGCGCGGAGGGGCGGCCGCACGCGCGGCGGCGGCATCGCGCCCGGCGCCAGCCCGGCGGCGGCACCGACGATCCGCGCGAGCGATGAGCCGCATTGCCGCCCCTGGCACGGTCCCATGCCGCAGCGGGTCACGGCCTTCACGGCGTCCGCGTCGCCCCCGACCTCCCGCGCGACGGCGCGAAGCCGCCCGGCCGTCACCTCCTCGCAGCGGCAGACCACCGTGTCGTCCGCGGGGTCGTCGAGGAGGCTCGTCGCGGGGGCGAACCAGCGGTCGAGGAAGGGCCGCACGCGGAGTTCGCGGTCGAGCGCCGCGCGGACCGGCGCCGCCGCCGCGTCGCGCGCCGCGGCGTCGAGGCGACCGAGGTCGGCGGCGATCATCAGCCCCGCGAGCCGCCCGCGCAGTTCCGCCGCGCGGCCCCCCGCGATCCCGGCGCCGTCACCCGCCACGAACACCGTCGGGCGGTCGGTCCGGCCCCACGTGTCCAGCACGGGGCGGAAGGCGATCCCGTCCGCGTCCCAGTGCACCGGCACGCCGAGGGAGCGCGCGGCGTGGGTGTCCGGTACCACGCCGAAATGGACGAGGAGGAGGTCGGCGGGCAGCCGTTCCTCGCGTCCGCCGCGGGCGATGCGGACGGCGGTGAGGCATCCATCGCCCTCCGCCGCCAGCGCCGTCACGCCGCGCACCTGCCGCACGCCGCGCCGCAGCAGGTCGGCGAGCAGCCCCGCCCCTTTCCGCAGCGTAGGGTCCAGCGCGAAGCCCGGCCGCGCGGCCAGCATCGCGCCGAGGCGGCTGCGACGCGCCGTCGTCTCCGCGATCGCCATGACCGTTGCGCCGCCGCGCAGGAGTTGCGCGGCGACCGTGAGCAGCAGTGGCCCGGTGCCCGCCAGCACCACGCGCCCCGTCGGGATCACGCCGCCCGCCTTCATCAGGATCTGCGCCGCGCCCGCCGTCATCACTCCCGGCAGGGTCCAGCCGGGGAAGGGCACGGGCCGTTCGATCGCGCCGGTCGCCAACAACACGCGATGCGCGCGGAGCGGAAACACGCCCGACGTGCCCGTGACCTCTACACCCCCCGGGTCCACGCGCCACACCGCGCTGCCCGGCCGGTAATCCACGCCGGCAGCACGGAAGTCGCGCACGAGCGCCGCGCCCGCCGCGTAGTCGGGGCCGAGCAAGCGCCGCTGCGCTTCCGACGCGCCCTCGATCCCGCGGTAGATCTGCCCGCCCGGCGCCGGTGCCTCGTCCAGCACCGCCACCCGTAGCCCGCGCGACGCCGCTTCGATCGCCGCGGCCATGCCCGCCGGTCCGGCCCCGACCACCGCGAGGTCGTGCGGCGCCGTCACGCCCCGTGTCCGTACGCGTCCAGCCGCACCGCCATCCCATCGCGCGCCGTGACGAGGCAGGTCTGCACCCCCGCCGCCCCGTCCACCTCCGCGAGGCATTCGTGGCACGCGCCCATCATGCAGTACGGCCCGCGCGGCCCGCCGCCGACGACGGAGCGCCGCAACGCGACGTGCCCCGCCAGCAGCAGCGCCGCCGCCACGCTCGCCCCCGCGGGCGCCGCGACCTCCCGCCCGTCCACCACCCGCCGCACCGTCGGCGCGGCGGGGTCGAGCGGGCGGAAGCCGGCCATCCTAGATCGCCGCGATCATGATCATCTCGACCTTCAGGTCCGGCTTGCCCATCGCGACGACGGTGGCGCAGGCGCGGGACGGCGGATTCGCCGGGTCGATCCACGCGTCCCACACCTCGTTCACTTCCTCGAAGTAGCGGATGTCGGAGAGCCAGATCTGGGTGGCCAGCAGCTTCGACTTGTCGGACCCGACGCTCGCCAACCGCTTGTCCACCGTCGCGAGGATCTGCCGCGCTTGCCCGGCGGCGGAGAGGGCGGGGTCGTAGGGCTTGTTCGGCGTGGTGGTGACGTAGACCGTGTCGTTGTGCACGACCATCTCGCTGGACCGCGTGCCGGGATTGATGCGCTGGATGGTCACTCGTGCCGCTCCCCTCGTTTCGGGTCGCGGCGAGGCGTGCCGGCCCGGGACGCGACGTGATAGTATGCAATCCTATGCAACGACAAGCCGCCCGATGATGCCACCCCGCCTCCGCACGCCGCCCGGCGCCTGCGACACCCACGTCCACGTCTTCGACGCCCGCGCGCCGACCGTGCCGCACGCCACCTTCCGCCCGCCCGACCCGGCGGGCGTTCCGGAATACCGCGCCGTCCAGCGCCGCCTCGGCCTGGAGCGCGTCCTCCTCGTGCAATCCTCCGCCTACGGCACGGACAACGGCGTGATGCTGCGGGCCGTCGCCGAACTCGGCCCCGGTGCCGCGGGCGTCGCCCTCGTGAATGCGGCGGCGACCGACGCGCACCTCGACGCGCTCACGCGGGGCGGCGTCCGGGCCGCCCGCTTCCTCATGGAACCCGGCGGCGTCGTCGGCTGGGACGAACTGGAGCGCGTCGCGGCCCGCGTCGCCGCGCGCGGCTGGTTCGTGAACCTGCAGATGGACGGGCGCGGCATCGCCGACCGCGCCGACCTCATCGCCCGCCTTCCCGTCCCGGTGGTGGTGGACCATGTCGGCATGTTCATCGAACCGGTGACGCCGGATCACCCCGCCTTCCGCGCCCTGCTGCGGCTGACGGCGAACGGCCGCACCTGGGTGAAGCTCTCCGCCCCCTACGCCGGCGGCCGCACCGGCGCGCCGCCCTACCCCGCCGTCGGCGCCCTGGCCCGCGTGCTGGCGCGAGAGGCGCCGGAGCGCCTGCTGTGGGGCAGCAACTGGCCCCACCCCTTCACCACCCAGGTCCGCCGCCTGCCGGCGGAAGATGATGCGATGCTCCTCGACCTGCTGCTGGACTGGGTGGAGGACCCGGCGGTGCGCGACCGCATCCTCGCCGACAACCCCACCGCCCTCCTCGGGCTGGACGCCGCGCCCGCCGGGGGGTAGCGCCGCCGCGGCAGGGGGAGTGTGCCGGTGGCCGGGGAGAAGCGCGCCGCGAGGGTCACGTCGATGGACGTCGCCCGCTTGGCGGGGGTGTCGCAATCCGCAGTGTCCCGCGCCCTCACGCCCGGCGCCTCCATCTCCGCCAAGGCAAAGATGAAGGTCGAGGAAGCGGCGGAGCGGCTGGGCTACACGCCCAACGTCTTCGCCCGCAACCTCATCACCCGCCGCACCGACATCATCGGCGTGGTGATGGGCGACGTGACCAACCCGTTCCACGCGGAAGTCCTGCGCGCCCTCGGCGACCGCCTGCAGGAGGCGGGACGCCGCGTCCTGTTCACCACCACGCCCGCGGCCGTGCTGCCGGACGACGCGATCCGGCAACTCCTGGAATACCAGCCCGCCGGGATCATCGTCACCACCGTCGCCCTGTCGCCGCGCATGGCGGAACTCTGCGCCGCCGGCGGCACGCCCGTGATGATGCTGAACCGCCGCGCCCCGCGCGCCGGCGCCGGCCTCATCCGCTGCGACAACGCCGCGGGCGGGCGCACCGTCGCGCGGCTGCTGCTGGATGCCGGCCATGCGCGCCCCGCCTTCATCGGCGGTGGCGCCGATGGCCCCGGCAGCCGCGAACGCGGCACCGGCTTCGCCCGGGAGGTTGCCGAGCGCGGCCTGCCGCCCCCGCCGGTCGAGGATGGCGGCTTCACCTACGAGGGCGGCTTCGCTGCGGCGCTGCGCCTGTTCCGCGCCTCACCCCGCCCCGACGCGCTGTTCTGCGGCTCCGACCTCATGGCCCTCGGCGCGATCGACGCGCTGCGCCGCGAACTCGGGATGCGCGTGCCGGAGGACGTCTCCGTCATCGGCTTCGATGACATCGCCGCGGCGCGCTGGGCGGGCTACGACCTGACCACGATCCGTCAGCCGGTGGAGGAGATGGTGGACGCCGCCATCGCCGCCGTCATGGCCGGCATCGCCGATCCGTCGGCCGTCCTGCCGCGACGCCAGATCCCCGGTCGCCTCGTCGCGCGCGGTTCCGCGCGGCTGCCGACGACCGAACGCGACTGATGCCCGCGGCCGAAACCTGTTGCACCCGCCGATCCTCCCTGCAAAGGTATTCAAGATTCGCAGCAGGGTGCCGCGCATGACCATCGCCCCGTCCCGTTCCCCCCGCCGCGCGTGGCTCCGCCGCGTCCTCCCCGTAGCCCTTCTCGCGCTCCTCTCCGCCGCCCCCGCCGCCGCGCAGGAATGGCCCGCCCGTCCCATCCGCCTCATCGTCGCGTGGCCGCCCGGCGGCGGCGCCGATCTCGTCGCGCGCATGGTGGCCCAGCAACTCACGGTCGCCCTCGGCCAGCCCGTCGTCGTGGAGAACCGCCCCGGCGCCGCCGGCACCATCGGCTCGGAGATCGGCGTGCGCGCCGCGCCCGACGGTCACACCCTCCTCGCCGTCAACCTCGGCACGATGGCGATCAACCCCGCCCTCTACGCCAACCACCCCTTCGACACGGTGCGCGACGTGCAGCCGATCGGGGGGATGGTGACCAACCCCTTCGTCATCTTCGTTTCCGCCGAACTGCCGGTGCGCGACCTCGCCTCCTACGTCGCCCACGCCCGCACGCGGCCGGGCGTGCTGCACTTCGGCTCCTCCGGCAACGGCGGCGTCACCCACA
Source organism: Roseomonas sp. (assembly GCA_964263755.1). GTDB lineage: Bacteria > Pseudomonadota > Alphaproteobacteria > Acetobacterales > Acetobacteraceae > Roseomonas. Next base: position 4,844 of record CAXVWQ010000033.1, read on the forward strand.
TCGCGGCGGAGATGTTCGCGCGCGCCGCGGGCGTGCAACTCGTCCACGTGCCCTACCGCGGCAGCGGTCCCGCGATGAACGACCTCGCGGGCGGGCGCACGCAGATGCAGATCGACCTCTGGGCCGTCGGCGAGCCCGTGGTGCAGGCCGGCCGCGTGCGCGCGCTGGCGCTTACCGCCACCGCCCGCTCCCCCCTGACGCCCGACCTGCCGACGACGGCGGAGGCGGGGCTGCCGCAATACACCATCTCCAGCTGGCAGGGCGTCGTCGCCCCGGTCGGCACGCCGATGCCGATCGTCGAGCGCCTCAACCGCGAGATCCGCGCCGCCGTGCTGAACCCCGAGGTCGCCGCGCGCCTCCGCGCCACCGGCAACGAGCCCGCGCCGAGCACGCCCGCGGAGTTCGGTGCGCTCATCGCCTCGGAGCGTGAGCGCATGACCGCAATCATCCGCGAGGCGTCCATCAAGATCGACTGACCCGGTCCCCCGACCGAACGAGGAGTTTCCCCCGGTGAAGCGTCGCCCCCTGCTCCTCGCGGCCGCCGCAACGGCCCTCGCCCGCCCCGCCCTCGCGCAGGGAGGTTACCCGTCACGCCCCATCCGCATCGTCATCCCCTTCCCGCCGGGCGGCGGGCTCGACGGCCATTCCCGCTTCCTCGCCCGCCCCATCGCCTCCCGCCTCGGCCCGAACGTCTCCGTCGTCATCGAGAACCGGCCCGGCGGCGCCTCGAAGGTCGGCACGGACGAGGTGCGGCGCGCCCCGCCGGACGGCCACACCATCGTCGCCATGCCGCCCATCGGCTGGGTCGGCTACTTCTACTCCGGCACCTACGACACGAAGATCTGGGAGGAGATGACGCCGATCGCGGAATACGCGACGACGCCCTACAACTTCATCCAGTCCAAGGTCGGCTCCGGCCTCGACACCTGGGCGAAGGTCGTGGCCAAGGCGCGCGGCCCCGCGGGCAGCGTCTCCATCGGCGGCCCGGCCTCCGGCGGCCTCGTCGAGTACACCGCGAACGAGATCTTCCGCCGCTCCGGCATCACCGGCCTCTACGTCCCCTACCGCGGCTCCGCGCCCGCGATGACGGCGCTGCTGGCGGGCGACATCGACATGACGCTCCTCCCGCTCGGCGACGGCGTGCCGAACCTGCGGGCCAACGTCACCCACGGCCTCGCCGTCTCCGCCGACGCGCGCTTCCCCGTGGTGCCCGACGTGCCGACCTTCGCGGAGCTGAACATCGCGGAGACGCTGATGAACACCTTCTCCTACTGGGGCCCGCCCGGCCTGCCCGCGCCGATCGTGGAACGCTTCGCCACCGCCGTGCGCGAGAGCATCGCGACGCCGGAATTCAGGGATTTCATGGAGGTGCGGCAGGCCTTCAAGATCGGCTTCAAGCCCGGTCCCGCGGTGCAGGCGGAGGTCGTGGCCTTCGACCGCGAATGGGGCGACAAGCTGCGCGCGGCCTTCACGACGCGATGACGCCGGGATCGGTCACGTCCCCACTCGTCGAGACGCGCCCGACCCCGCCCTTCCGCGTCCTCGCGACGGATGTCGCCTTCCCCGAGGGCCCGACCCTCCTCCCCGACGGCTCCCTCCTCGTCTGCGAGGTCGCCGCCGGTCGCATCGCCCGCTTCGCCCCGGACGGCACGCGATCCGTCTTCGCGGAACCCGGCGGCTCCCCTTCCGGCCTCGCGCTCGGCGCCGACGGGATGGTCTACGGCTGCAACGGCGGCGGTTCCCGCTTCCGCCGCCTCGACGGCCTTCTCCAGCCCTGGGGCGCGAGCGAGCACTACGCGGGCGGCCGCATCGAGCGCTTCGACCCCGACACCGGCGCCGTCGAAACTCTCTACGACTCCTGCGACGGCCACCGCCTCTCCTCCCCGAACGACATCGCCTGCGATGCCCATGGCGGCTTCTGGTTCACCGACCTCGGCAAGACCGTTGGCCGCGCCCGCGGCCTCGGCGGCGTCTACTACGCGCGTTGCGACGGGAGCGGCATCCGCGCCGCGATCTGGCCGATGGAGACGCCGAACGGCATCGCCCTCTCGGCCGACGGGAACCGCCTCTACGTCGCGGAGACCCAGACCCGCCGCCTCTGGGCCTTCGACATTCTCGAACCCGGCGTGGCCCGGGTCGCCGACAGCCGCTGGAAGAAGGGCGACCTCCTCGCCAGCCTTCCCGGCCTCTGCGCCTTCGACGGCATGGCGGTACAGGCGGACGGCGCGATCTGCGTCGCCACCCTCCTCGCCGGCGGCATCACCCGGGTGGCGCCCGACGGGTCGCGGCTGGAACACGTCCCGTTCCCCGACACCTACGTCACGAACCTCTGCTTCACCGGTCCCGACCTCCACACCACCGTCATCTGCCTCGGCTCGCGGGAGACGGTGATCCTGGCGGATTGGGACGCGGCCGGATCGCCGATGGGGGGGCAAGCGTCCGGAAGCGCGTGATGGCCGCCGATCCGCAGGCGCCCGGCGGCGGCCTCATGCTCCTGGGCGACGCGTCAGGCAGGGGCGCCGTCGGGGCCGCGAGGGGCGATCCCCCTGGACGCCCGCCCCTCCTTCGCTTTGCCTTATCGGGTCCCATCGTCTTTGCCGTCTCGTCGCGGGGCGCCGCGCCGGCGCTAACCTCGCTGGACGGGGCGTTGGGCCTGACGGGAGTTCTGCACGGATGGGACGGAAGCTCGGCCCCCGCGACCTGGAAGCGGCGCTGCGCGGCGGCGCGGTCTTCGCCTGCGGCGGCGGCGGCTTCGCCGAGCACGGGCGTATGCTCGGCACGGCCGCGATCAGCGCGGGGGCGCCGGAACTCGTCGGGATCGAGGAGTTGCCGGACGACGCGTGGGTCGCGACCTCGGCGGCCATCGGCGCGCCCGG
>CAXVWQ010000034.1:0-7648 GCA_964263755.1 Roseomonas sp.
GCCAACAACACCTGGGCCATCGCGGTCCGCGCCGACCTCGCCGCCTCCGCCAACCTCCGCACGCTGGAGGACCTGCCCCGCCACCTCGCCGCGAACGGCGCCTTCCGCCTCGCCGCCTCCGCCGAGTTCGTGGAGAGCCCCGCCGCCCTGCCCTCCTTCCTCCGCACCTACGGCTTCACCCTGCCGCCCGACCGCATCGTGGTCCTGGCCGGCGGCGACACCGCCGTGACCATGCGTGCCGCCGCCGAGCGCCTCAACGGCGTCAACGCCGCGATGGTCTACGGGACGGACGGCGCCATCGCCGCCCTCGACCTCCGCGTGCTGGAGGACACGCGCGGCGCGCAGATCGTCTACGAGCCCGCGCCCGTGGTCCGCCGCGCCGTCGCGGACCGCCTCCCGTCCCTCGCCGAATGGCTCGCCCCGGTGTTCGAAGCCCTCACCGCCACCCGCCTCCGCGCCCTCAACGCCGCGATCGTGGTGGAGGGCCGCCCGGTGGCCGACGTGGCGCGCGACCATCTCCGCGCCATCGGCCTCGCGGCCTGAGCGACGGTCCTGGCGGCGGGCCCGCCGGCGCCACGCCCGGCCCCGCCACCCGGCGCCGCGGCCGGTCGTCGCCGCCCCCGGACCTGCCCCTCGCGCTCCTCGCCTTCGCCGCGGCGGCCCTGCCCGCCTTCCTCGGCTGGGTGGCGGTCGCGCCGAACCGCCTCCTCTCCGCCCGCGTGGTCCCGCTGCCCGACACGCCCGGGGCGCTGACGGCCGCCGCCCTCCACCTCCTCGCCTGCGCCATCCTCGCCGGCACCGCCATCCGACGCGCCCGACCGATCGTCGCGGAAGCCGCCGCGGCCCTCGGCCTCGTCGCCCTCGTCGCCACCGCCGGCCTCGCCGCCGCGGGCGCCACCGCCTCCGCCGTCGCCCGCGCCTCGCCCGCGCCGGGCGCCTGGCTCGCGGCCCTCGCCCTCATCCTCGCCGTCACCCTCTCGGCGGGACGGGCCGGCGCCTCCCCCGCCCGCTCCCTCGTCGCCGCCGCAGCCGGCATCGCGGCGCTGGCCGCCACCGGCGCCCTCTCCGCCCTCTCCCTCGCGCGGGAGGCGGAAGGACGCGCCGCCGCCATCGGCACCGCCCTCCTCGAACACCTCGCCCTGTCCGGCGCCGCCCTCGCCCTCGCCCTGGCGGTCGCCGTCCCGCTCTCCCTTCGCGCCCTGTCCCGCCCCTGGGTCGAACGGACCCTGCTGACCGCCGCCGGCACCGTCCAGGTCATCCCCTCCCTCGCCCTGTTCGGCCTCCTGATCGCCCCCCTCGCCGCCCTCGCCACCGCCCTCCCCGCCCTCCGCGCGGTGGGCATCGGCGGCATCGGCCCCGCCCCCGCCATCCTCGGCATCGCCGCCTACCTCGTCCTTCCCCTCGCCCGCGGCACGCTGACGGCCCTCCGCGTCCCCACCCCCGCCCTGCTGGACGCCGCGCGCGGCCAGGGAATGCCGGCGCGCGCCATCCTGACGGACCTCCGCATCCCCCTCGGCGCCCCCGTCCTCCGCGCCACCCTCCGCGTCGCCGCCGTCCAGGCCATCGGCCTCGCCACGCTCGCCGCCCTCGTCGGCGGCGGCGGCCTCGGCACCCTCGTCTTCCAGGGGATCGGCCAACTGGCGGCGGACCTCATCCTCCTCGGAATCCTCCCCATCCTCGCCCTCTCCCTCGCCGCCGACGCCCTCATCGGCGGCCCCCGGGACGCGACATGATCCGCTTCGAGGGCGTGACCCACCGCTACGGCGCCACCGCCGCGCTCGACGACGTGACGCTGGATGTCCCCGCCGGCACCCTCTGCGTCCTCCTCGGCGAGTCCGGCTCCGGCAAGTCCACCCTCATGCGGACGGTGAACCGCCTCGTCGAACCCACCGCCGGCCGCGTCCTGCTCGACGGCACCGACGTCGCCACCCGCGATCCGGACGCGCTGCGCCGCGGCATCGGCTACGTCATCCAGTCCGTCGGCCTGTTCCCCCACCGCGACGTCGCCGCGAACGTCGCCACCGTCCCCCGCCTCCTCGGCTGGGACGCCCCCCGCACCGCCGCCCGCGTGGACGAACTGCTGGCCCTCGTCGGCCTCGACCCCGCGACCTTCCGCCACCGCCGCCCCGCCACCCTCTCCGGCGGGCAGGCCCAGCGCGTCGGCCTCGCCCGCGCCCTCGCCGCCGACCCGCCGGTGCTGCTGATGGACGAACCCTTCTCCGCCCTCGACCCGCTCACCCGCCGCGCCCTGCAAGCCGCCCTCCGCACCATCCACGCCGCCACCGGCAAAACCATCCTCCTCGTCACCCACGACGCGGAGGAGGCGCTGGCGCTGGCCGACCGCCTCGCCGTGATGGAAGCCGGCCGCCTCGTCGCCGCGGGAACCCCGCTCGACGTCCTCGCCACCCCCGCCCTGTCCCGCATCCTCGGAAGCGAGGCCCTCGCCCTGCACCGCCTCGCCGCCCACCCCGCCGCCGGCGCCGCGGTGCCCCCGGACCCGTTCGGCCCTCGTGCCGACACGTCCGGCCTCCCCGCCCTCGACGCCGCCGCCACCGCCCGGGACGCCCTGCTGCTGATGCTCGCCACCGGCCGCGACGCGGTCGCCCACCCCGCGGGCACGGTCACCCTTCCGGCCCTCCTCGCCCTCGCCCGCGCGCCGGACCGCCCGGACGGATGAGGAGGGCCGTCCCCCGCCGCGCCGCCCTCCTCGCCGCCGAGGCCGGCCTCTTCCTCCTCGCCCTCCACCTCGCCCCCCGGGCCGACCCCCTCTGGCGCGCCCTGTTCCCGGAGGTCGCCCGCCCGACCTACCTCTCCGAACCCTGGTTCGCCCTCCTGGCGAACCACCTCGCCCTCTCCCTCGGCGCCGTGGCGCTCGCCGCCCTCCTCGCGGTCCCCGCCGGCATCCTCGCCGCCCGCGGGGCCGGGACCCGCGGCCCCGGGGGCGCCCTCGACGGCGCCTTCGCCCTCGCCCAGGCGGTGCCGCCGGTCGCGGTCATCGCCCTCGCCCTTCCCACCCTCGGCCTCGGCGCCGCGCCGACCCTCCTCGCCCTCGTCCTCTACGCCGCCTTCCCCCTGCTGCGCGCCACCGCCGCCGGCCTCGCCTCCGTCCCGCGGGAGGTATCGGAGGCCGCCCGCGGCCTCGGCCTCACGGAATGGCAGCGCCTCCGCGACGTCGAACTCCCGCTCGCCGCCCCGGTCCTCCTCTCGGGGCTCCGCACCGCCGTCACCCTCTCCATCGCCACCACCGCCATCGGCGCGGTCGCGGGCGCCCGCTGCCTCGGCTCGCCCGTCATCCTCGGCCTCGCCAACGCCAACCCGTCCTACGTGCTGCAGGGGGCGCTCTTCACCGCCTGGCTCGCCCTCCTGGCCGACCGTGCCCTCGCCCTCGCCGCCCGGGCCGTTGCACCGGAGCCATGAGCGCCCCTGGACTTCGCGCCCCATCCCGGGCAATCACCCGCGTCCCCTGACGCCCCCCGCCCGGTCACCGCACGCCCCATCGCTTTCCAGGCGCGCGCGACCGGCCCCGCCGGGCCGCCCCACGCCGCAGGAGCCCCCGATGGCCCCCGACATCACGCCCCCCGCCGCCGGCCCGACCTACGAGCGCGTCGCCGACATCATCGCGAGCAACTCGGAGGTCGCGCGCGACGCCATCACCCCGGACAGCCACGTCACCGAGGACCTGGGCATCGACTCCCTCGACTTCCTCGACATCGTCTTCGCCATCGACAAGGCCTTCGGCATCAAGGTCCCCGTCGAGAAGTGGACGCAGGAGGTCAACGCCGGCGAGCGCCCGGCGGAGCACTACTTCGTCATGAAGAACCTCGCCGCGCGCATCGACGACCTCGTCGCCGCCAAGGCCGCCTAAGGCCACCGGTGCTCCTCGAATACTTCCAGATGGTGGACCGCGTCGCGTCGCTCTCCGACGACGCGATCACGGTCGAGAGCCGCGTCCCCGACGCCTCCCCCGTCTTCGAGGGCCACTTCCCCGGCCACCCTCTCGTCCCCGGCGTGCTGATGGTGGAGACGATGGCGCAGACCGGCGGCTGGCTCGTCCTCGCCCGCAACGGCTTCACCGCGATGCCCTTCCTCATGTCCGTGAAGGAGGCGAAGTTCCGTTCGTTCGTCGGTCCCGGCGCAGCACTCACCGTGACGTCCCGCCTCACCCATGACGGCTCCGGCTACGTCGCCACCCAGGCGCGGATCGAGAGCGACGGGAAGCGCATCGCCGACGCCGAGATCCTGCTGCGAACCATGCCCTTCCCCGCCCCCGAACTCGAGGCCGCGATGCGCGCCCGCGCCGTCCAGATCGCCCTGCCCGGTCACGCCTGATGGGCCACGCATGATCAAGCGCGACGTCGTCATCACCGGCATCGGCCTCGTCACCGCCCTCGGCGAAGGCCCGGACGCGCACTGGGCCGCGCTGTCCGCCGGCGCCAAGCCCATGCTGGACGAGACCACCTACGCCCCCTGGACCATCCACCCCGCGCCCGCCCTGAACCTCGACGCCCAGATCCCGAAGAAGGGCGACCAGCGGCAGATGGAGCCCTGGCAACGCCTCGGCACCTACGCCGCCGGCCTCGCGCTCGACGACGCCGACGCCCGCGGCCTCGCCGCCGACATGCACCTCCTCGTCGCCGCCGGCGGCGGGGAGCGCGACGTGCCGCTGGACGAGCAGGTCGGCGCCGAGCTCGCGAACTCCAACGACGGCGGCGCCCGCCTGAACGAGCTGCTGACGACCGGCCTGCGCCCCACCCTGTTCCTCGCGCAGCTCTCCAACCTCGTCGCCGGCAACATCTCCATCGTCCACGGCGTCACCGGCTCCTCCCGCACCTTCATGGGCGAGGAATCCGCCGCCGCCGACGCCCTTCGCATCGCGCTCGCCCGCATCGCGGAGGGCCGCGGCGAGACGGCGCTCGTCGGCGGCGCCTTCACCGCCGCCCGCTGGGACATGATCCTGCTGTATCGCGGCGGCGACGGCCTGCACCGCGGCCCCTGGAAGCCGCTGTCGGAACGCCAGGGCATGATCCTCGGCTCCACCGCCGCCTTCCTGGTCCTGGAGGCGGAACCCCACGCCCGCGCCCGCGGCGCCCGCATCCTCGCCCGCCTCGACGCGGTGGCCACCGACGCCACCCGCCGCACGACGGGAAGCGCGGCGACCGCCGCCGCCCACGACCTCCTCCCCCGCGTCGCGCCGGACGGCGTGCAGGCGGTGATCTCCGGCATGTCCGGCGACCCCGTCGCGAGCCCCGCGGAGGAAGCGTTCCTGCAAGCCCTCGGCGCCCCCGTCCGTCGCCCCGCCTCGGTGATGGGCCACGGCTTCGAGGCCGCCTTCCCCGCCCACGTGGCGCTTGCCGCCCTCTCTCTCTCCCGCGGCGGCTTCCCCGCCCCGATGGACCCGGCCGATGCCGGCGACCCCGGCGCCCCCGACCGCATCCTCGTCACCGGCTTCGGCGCCTGGCGCGGCGAGGCGCTGGCGCAACTCTCGCGCTGGGAGGCGTGATGCGCGACCACCTCGACCGCCCGCTCGTCGCCGTCACGGGCATCGGCGCCGTCACCTCCCTCGGCCTCGGCCTCGACGACAACTGGCGCAAGCTGCTGGCCGGCGAGTCCGGCATCCGCCGCATCGCCCGCTTCCCGACCGACCACCTCAAGACCACCATCGCCGGCACCGTGGACATGCCGGGCACCGACCCCGCCACCCCGTCCTCCGGCCGCGTCGAGAAGATGGCCGCCTTCGCGATGGAGGAGGCGATCGCCGCCGCCGGCATCGGCACCGCCACGGCCTTCCCCGGGCCCCTCTTCCTCGGCATGCCCCCGGTCGAGGTCGAGTGGCCCGCCCGCTTCGACCTCACCCGCATCGCCGGCCGCGGCGACACCGCCGCGCTCATCGAGGCCGCCGCCGGCCGCCACGACATCCACGAGGCCTTCCTGTTCGGCGGCCCGGGCGAACGCCTCGCCGCCCGCTTCGGCACGCGCGGCGCGCCGATCTCCCTCACCACCGCCTGCGCCACCGGCGCCTCCGCCATCCAGCTCGGCGTGGAGGCGATCCAGCGCGGCGAGTGCGACGCCTGCATCGCCGTCGGCGCCGACGGCTCCGTCCACGCGGAAGCCCTCATCCGCTTCTCCCTCCTCTCCGCCCTCTCCACCCGCAACGACGACCCGACGAAGGCCGCCCGCCCCTTCGAGAAATCGCGCGACGGCTTCGTCATGGCCGAGGGCGCAGCGGCCCTCGTCCTGGAGGATTACGACGCCGCCCGCGCCCGCGGCGCCACCATCATCGGCCTCGTCTCCGGCTGCGGCGAGCGCGCGGATTCCTTCCACCGCACCCGCTCCAACCCCGACGGCAACGCCATCGTCGGCGCCATGCGCAACGCCCTCTCCGACGCCGGCCTGGACCCGTCGCAGATCTCCTACGTCAACGGCCACGGCACCGGCACGCCGGAGAACGACAAGATGGAGTCCTTCGGCATGCGCGCCGTGTTCGGCGACGCCGCCCCGCCGATCTCCTCCAACAAGTCGATGATCGGCCACACGCTGTCGGCCGCCGGCGCGCTGGAGGCGGCGTTCTCCCTCCTCACCATCCGCGACGGCCGCCTCCCGCCGACGATCAACCACGACGTGCCCGACCCCGGCATCACCCTCGACGTCGTCCCGAACGTGGCGCGCGACGCCCCCGTCCGCCACGTCCTCTCCAACTCCTTCGGATTCGGCGGCCAGAACGTCTGCCTCGTCCTCTCCGGGGAACCCGCGTGAACCACGTCGCCGCACCCCCGACCACGACGCGCCTCATGCGCTCGCTCCGCCTCCACGGCGACCGCGACCTCCGCCTCGAATCCATCCCCGAACCCCCGCCCCCCGCCCCCGGCGAGGTCCGGCTGCGGATGCACGCCATCGCGCTGAACCACATCGACGTCTGGGGCTGGCGCGGCATGGCCTTCACCCAGCGCACCCTCCCGCTCTGCGTCGGCGTCGAGGCGGTCGGCGAGATCACCGCCCTCGGCGACGGCGTCACGGATTGGACGGTCGGCGACCGCGTCGCCCCCTACGGCGCCCAGACCTGCGGCGCCTGCGCCCGCTGCCGCGCCGGCGAGGACAACCTCTGCGAGAACGTCACGGGCGTGCGCGGCTTCCACCTCGACGGCTACGCCCGCGAGCACATGAACCAGAAGGCCCGCCTCCTCGTCCGCGTCCCCGACGGCGTCGCCACCGAGCACGCCGCCTGCGCCGCCGTCACCTTCTCCACCGTCGAGCACATGCTGTTCGACAACGCCCGCCTCCGCCCCGGCGAGACCATCCTCATCCAGGCCGCCGGCTCCGGCATCGGCACCGTCGCCATCAAGCAGGCCAAGGCCCTCGGCTGCACCGTCATCGCCACCGCCGGCGACGACGAGAAATGCGCCAAGGCCCTCGCCCTCGGCGCCGACCACGTCGTGAACTATTCGGAGAAGAACTTCGCCGCCGCCGCCCGCCGCGTGACGGGTAAGCGCGGCGTGGACGTGGTGTTCGAGCACGTCGGCGCCACGACCTGGGCGGGCTCGCTCCTCGCGCTCCGCATCGGCGGCCGCCTCGTCACCTGCGGCTCCACCTCCGGCGTCTCCGCCGAGACGAACCTCATGATGATCTTCCAGCGGCAACTCCGGATCTTCGG
>CAXVWQ010000035.1:0-48872 GCA_964263755.1 Roseomonas sp.
TGGTGGATGGCGTTCTCGTCGGTGCCGCCGATGTACATGCCGGGGCGGCGGCGGACGGGCTCCAGACCCTCCAGCACCTCGATGTCGGCGGCGGAGTAGGACTGGCCCGCGGCGGCCTTGCCGAGGCGGCCGGCGAAGAGATCGTTCACGTCTTGTTCCCCTTCATCCACAGTTAGTCCTCCGCGGAACGGGTCGCAAGTGTGGTTGCCGACCGGGCGGAACCCCGCCGGGCGCAAGCGTGACGTGACGGAACGCGCATCCCCTGAACCCCCATCCGGCCCCCCGACCGGCCCCCTCGCTTAGCCCCCCCGGCCGGTCCCCGCAAACGGGGACGGCCGGGGAGGGGAGGGGGTCAGTCCTTGCCCTGGAGGTGGGCCTCGATCATCCAAAGGGCCTTCTCGACCTCCTGCGCCACCGCGGTCAGCAGGTCTGAGGTCGCGGCGTCGTCGGCCTCGTCCGTCGCTTCGATGCCCTCGCGGACCGAGTGGGCGAAGGCGGCGTAACGCTTGGACAGGGCGTCGCAGTGGTCCAGCCCGTCAAGCATGTCCTTCGCGTAGGGCTCCAGGCGGGTGCGGGCGCCGATGCCCTGGGTGGTGCCGTCGGGCGTGCCGCCCAGCTGGACGGAGCGCTCGGCCATGAGGTCGGTCTGCTCGTTCAGCATGGTGTAGAAGCGCTCGAACATCGTGTGCAGCCCGTAGAAGTGGCTGCCCTTGACGTTCCAGTGGGCCTGCCGCGTGGCGTTCGTCAGGTCGGCGGCGTCGCCGACGAGGGCCTCGATGGTCGCGATGCTCGCGGCCTTGGCGTTGCCCTCGGTGTCGTTGCGCGTGGGGTTCTTCGGGCGTGCGGTGGCGGTTTTGGCCATGCGGCTTTCCTCGTGTGTCCAGGAGCCGCCCCCGAGATCCGGGGGCGGGCCGTGCGGGGAATGTGGCAACCCCCGCCCGGGTTTCAGCCGCCCCAGCGGGCGGGCCGGGCAGATGGGGATGCAACCCCATCCGTGGACGGCGCGGGGGACGCACCGGGGGGTCTATCGCCGTTCGAGGCGGCGACCTCATCCGGGGATCGCATCACTCCCTCCGTCGGCTATCGTTGCTTCGGATCATGCCTGACGCGCCCAACCCCTGGCTCCGGCCCCCCGCTTCATCGTCCGGGACGCCGACGCCTTTGCCGGTCCGCTCCCGCCTGATGCGCGGGTTCCACTGGCTCGGCGTCGCTGCGATCACCGTGGGCGCCCCCCTTCAGATCGGAGGAGACCTCCTGCCCCTCCTTACCCATGAAGCTGCCGTGGCACGTGTCCTCGCCGCCGAGGAGCCGGGCGGTCGGCCAGATTCATCGCAACTTCCCCCGCCCTTGTCCGGACGCATCAACCGCATCGGCCTGCGGTTCACGACGATTGATGGGCGGGAGGTCACCACGTCCGTGGTGGATTGGTCGCTCCCGCTGCGCCACCGCTCGGCCGATACGGAATTGCCGGTTCGCTACGACCCTTCGGACCCCGCCGTGGGGCTGTCTTTCCGAGGGATGTCGGAGATCTGGTCCTACGCCATCCCGACGCTGCTCATCTACTGGTGGGTTCTTTCGTATGGTCTTCGGGTTGCGCGTGGTGGATCGGCGTCCTCGCTCCGGACGGCTTGGCCGCCCCTGCCCTTCGGGCGTTGATGAACCGCGAGATGAGGATGCCGTCGTGATCCGCTTGAGCATTGTCCGGGACATGACGGCGTAGATCGCCTCGCCGGTTTTCGGGCCGAAGTGCGTAGCCGTGCAGGGTGAGGTGGGCGCGTGACGGACGCTTCCCGGACCCCGCTCTCAGATCGGCAGATGGACGTAGCGGGCGGCCTCCGGACCCGCCCCGCCGTCCTCGGCATGGAAGGCGGCGGCGCGGGCGAGGGCGGCGTGGTCGGCCTCGCTCAGCCGGGACTGTTCGCGCAGGTGGTCGGTCCAGGATTCCACCGCCCAGAGTTCGACGTAGGTTTCCGGGCGCGCCACGTCCTCGTAGAGGCGCCACGCCAGGGCGCCGGCGCGGAGGCGGACGCCGCGGGTTTCCCGCATGGCGTCGAGGAAGCCGTCGCGGCCCGCAGGGGGGACGCGGTAGCGGACGGCTTCGAGGACGCGCTCCCGGCTCTCGGTCAGGAGGGGGACGAGTTCGGGGGCGGGGTCGGCGGGGCGGGGCTCGGCGCTGGGGGCGTTGGCGGGGGAGGGGGTGGCGGCGACCTCGATGGGGAGGCGGCGGACGGCCCAGCCGCCGATCGCGCCGCCGATGCCGAAGGCGGCGAGGGCGAAGGGGATGGAGACGAGGTCGCCGAGGAGGCCGCCGAGGAAGGCGCCCGCCGTGAGGCCGCCGAAGGTGGCGACCTGGTAGATGCCGATGGCCCGGGCACGGACCCACGGGCGGGCGGTCATCTGGGCCGAGGCCTGGAGGGTGGAGGCGACGGCGATCCAGGCCGCCCCGTAGGCGACGAGGGCGAGGGCGGCGGGGACGAAGTGGGTGGAGAGGCCGAGGAGGGTGATGGAGGCGCCGCTGACCACGCCGCCGACCACGACGAGGTTGGAGCGGGTGAGGCGGGAGCGGATGGCGGGGAGGGCGAAGCCGCCGGCCACCGCGCCGACGCCCATGCAGCCGAGCATGAGTCCGAAGGCCTCCGGCCCCAGCCCGAGGCGTTCGCGGACCACGAGCGGGAGGAGGCCCCAGACGGCGGAGGCGGTGAAGAAGGCGACGGTGCCGCGGATGGTGACGCCGCGCATGGCGGGGGAGGCGAGGACGTAGCGCACCCCCGCGCGCATCGCGGCGCCGAGGGGTTCGCCGGGGAGGGTGCGGGGCGTCTCGGCGGGGCGCTTCCACAGGATGAGGGCGGCGATGAGCCAGAGGAAGCAGAGGGCGTTGAACCCGAAGGTGGCGGCGGTGCCGGCCCAGGCGATGAGCAGCCCCCCGAAGGCGGGGCCGACGGCGCGGGCGAGGTTGAAGCCGATGCCGTTGAGGACGATCGCCTGGGGCAGGTCGGCGCGCGGGACGAGTTCCGGGGTGGTGGCGGACCAAGCCGGGAAGTTGGCGGCGGAGCCGACGCCGATGAGGAAGGTGAAGGCGAGCAGGCCCCAGGGACCGATGCCGCCGAGGGCGGTGGTGAGGGCGAGCGCCGCCGCCACGAGGCAGATCCAGGCCTGGGTGGTGAGGAGGAAGTGGCGGCGGTCCATCAGGTCCGCCAGCGTCCCGGCGGGGAGGGCGAGGAGGAACACCGGGAGGAGGGAGGCGGCCTGGACGAGGGAGACCATGATGGGGGAGGGGGAGAGAGAGGTCATGAGCCATCCCGCGCCGGTGTTCTGCACCCATCCCCCGATGTTGGAGACGAGGGTGGCGATCCACAGCATCCGGAAGGTGGCGTGGCGGAGCGGGGCGAGGGCGGCGGGCATGGGTAGCGCTCCATAGACCGGGACCGTGGCGGGGGCGACACGACCGGGATCACGACGGTGCGTGGGGGCGTCGCGGCCCGCCTCGCGAGCCGGGGGGCCAGGCGCGGCGGTCGCCGTGCCGTTCCGGTCGGCGTCGCCGGCCCGGACGTGGCGGGGAAGACGGCGCGGTGGGGCCCGCGCCGGGATTTGCGCGCTCTTTCGGTCGGGTTTCGGAGCGATTTCGGGACCGGGCGGCGCCTGGCGGGGCACCGGTGGGACGTTGGCGCGACGCGTCGGCGCAACCACAGGAGGTCCGCATGGGACAGAAGATCCGCATCGATCTCATCGAACTCGACGTGCACGACGACGCCGACAACTGGCCGAACGGCAAGGGCGAGATCTACTGCGAGTTCAAGGTGGACAACGACGTGGTGGTGAGCGTGCCGCGCAAGCACCACGTCAGCGTCAACTCGGGGGGCAAGGTCCTGCTGAACGAGAGCCACACCATCGAGCGCGACGCCGGCCAGTCCTTCAACGTGCTGGGGTCGGTGAGCGAGGCGGACGGCCACCTCTCCTTCGACGACGACCACGCCGGATCGTTCGTCCACACCTATTCCGGCACGAACGGCTGGGGGGTGGGGATGCGCAGCGCGCGGCTGCGTCGCAAGCCGGACGTGACGGTGCGCTACAAGATCTCGCTCATGTGAGGCGCCGGCGGCAGGAGAGGCCCGGCCGGGCGGGAGCGATCCCGTCCGGCCGCGACCGGATCGCGGACGCGGGCGGGATGACAGGACGAACCCCTACGACGCGGGCGCCCCAGGCGGCCCGAGCCGTGCTAGGGTCTGCCGATGATCCGCGCCTTCGCCGCCTACTACGCGCCGCACCGGCGGCTGTTCCTGCTCGATTTCGGGTGCGCGATCCTGTCCGGCCTGCTCGAACTCGGTTTCCCGATCGCGGTGCAGGTTTTCGTGGACCGGCTGCTGCCCCAGGGGAACTGGCCGCTGATCGGACTGGCCGCGGCGGGGCTGCTGGCGGCGTATCTCGCCAACGCCGGGCTGATGATCGTGGTGACCTACTGGGGCCACATGCTCGGCATCAACATCGAGACGGCGATGCGGGCGCGGGCCTTCGCGCACCTGCAGAAGCTGTCCTTCTCCTTCTTCGACGCGAACAAGACGGGGCATCTGGTCGGGCGGCTGACGAAGGACCTAGAGGAGATCGGGGAGGTCGCGCACCACGGGCCGGAGGACCTGTTCATCGCGGTGATGACGTTCGTCGGCGCCTTCGCGCTGATGTTCCACGTCAACGCGGAGCTGGCGCTGATGACGGCGGTGGTGCTGCCCTTCGCGGTGTTCGTCACGGCGCGCTACGGCACGAAGATGACGGAGAACTGGCGGGCGCTGTTCGGGCGCGTCGGCGGGTTCAACGTTAGGATCGAGGAGAACGTCGGCGGCATCCGCGTGGTGCAGGCCTTCGCCAACGAGGCGCATGAGCGGCGGCTGTTCGCCGACGACAACGCGAAGTATCGCGAGACGAAGCTGGAGGCGTACCGGCTGATGGCGGCGGGGATGTCGCTCAACTACCTCGGGATGCGGCTGACGCAGATGCTCGTGCTGATCGGCGGGGCGTGGTTCGTGGTGAAGGGCGACCTGACGGCGGGCGGGTTCGTCGGGTTCCTCCTGCTCGTCGGGGTGTCGTTCCGGCCGGTCGAGAAGATCAACGGGGTCATCGAGACCTACCCGAAGGGCATCGCGGGGTTCCGGCGCTACCTCGACCTGCTGGCGACGGCGCCGGACATCGCGGACCGGCCCGGCGCGATGGACGTGCCGGCGTTGCGGGGGGACATCCGGTTCGAGGGGGTGTCGTTCGCCTACTCCACGGGCGGGCCGGTGCTGCGGGACGTGTCGCTCGACGTGCGGGCCGGTGAGACGGTGGCCTTCGTCGGGCCGTCGGGGGCGGGGAAGACGACGGTGCTGTCACTCCTGCCGCGCTTCTACGACCCGACGGCGGGGCGGATCACGGTGGACGGGATGGACCTGCGCGACCTGACGCTGGCCTCGCTGCGACGGCAGATCGGGATCGTGCAGCAGGATGTCTTCCTGTTCGGCGGGACGATGCGGGAGAACATCGCCTACGGCCGGCTCGACGCGAGCGACGAGGCGGTGATGGAGGCGGCGCGCCGGGCGCGGCTGGACGGGGTGATCGCGGCGCTGCCGAAGGGGCTGGACACGGAGATCGGGGAGCGCGGCGTGCGGCTGTCCGGCGGGCAGAAGCAGCGGCTGGCGATCGCTCGGATCTTCCTCAAGAACCCGCCGATCCTCATCCTCGACGAGGCGACGAGCGCGCTGGACACGGAGACGGAGCGGGCGATCCAGGCGTCCCTGGCCGAGTTGTCGGAGGGGCGGACGACGCTGGTGATCGCGCACCGTCTCGCGACCATCCGGGACGCCGACCGGATCGTGGTGGTGGCGGACGGGCGGGTGGCGGAGGAGGGGCGGCACGGGGAGCTGCTGGGGCGCGGCGGGGCCTACGCGCGGCTGCATTCCGCTCAGCAGCAGGGGGCGCAACTGGCGGATGGCGCGGCGTGACCGGTCGCGTGTAGGCTCCCCCCCCATGGCCGACCGCATCGCGACCTATGACGCCTTCTGGCTGCACTACCTGCGCGAGCACGCGGACCCGCGGACGCGGGCGGTCCACCTGTTCGGAACCTACGTCGGGGTGGGGCTGTTCCTGCTGGGCGCGATGACAGGGCGGTGGTGGCTCATGCTGCTCGGGCTCGTCTCCGGTTACGCCTTCGCCTGGATCAGCCACATGACGATCGAGCGGAACCGACCCGCCACCTTCACCTACCCGTTCTGGTCGCTCGGGTCGGACCTGCGGATGGCGTGGTTCGCCGTGACCGGCCGCCTGTCGGGGGAACTGCGCCGGGCTGGGCTGGGGTAGGGGGGCGAACCTCCACGCCCGCCGCGCGTTCACCGCGGCATGAACGCCGAGATTCGCGACGCCGCCCGCTACGTCCTCTCCGGCGGAGCCCTCGCGGCCGTCGAGGCCCTGCTCGCCCCGCCGCGCCAGCCCGATTCCCCGATCGCCCCGCCGCGGGTGGGGTTCGGCATCGCGTGGTCGGTGCTCTTCGCCGCGCTCGGCGTCGCCCGGGCGCGCCTGGACGCGCCGCGTCAGCGTCGCCTCGACCGGCTCTGGCTCCTCTGCGCGACCTACCCGCTCTGGACCTTCGGGATGCGCTCCCGCACCCTGACCTACGCCGGCAACGCCCTCGTCGCGATCCAGGCCGCCCGCGCCGCGAACGACGCCCGCGGTCGCGACGGCACCGCCGCCCTCCTCGTCGGCGCGCTCGTCCCCTGGGTCGCCTACGCGACGGCCATCCTCCTCACCGAACGCCGGCGCTGACGCGCGCCGCGCGGGGGCGGCCGACCACCGGAACGGCGGATCGGGCGCTCACTCCAGGCGGATGTCGGCCTCGCGGATGATGCGGGACCACCGTTCCAGGTCGGCGCGCACGATCGCCTCGAACGCCGCGGGGCGCATCGGGCCCGGCGGGGCGCCGGAGGCGGTGAGGCGGTCCACGACCTCCGGTTCGCGCAAGGCCTCGCCGATCGCGTCGGCCAGCCGTTCCACGATCGTCATCGGCGTGCCGCGGCGCACGAACACGCCCTGCCAGTCCGAGGCCTCGTAGCCCGGCAGGGTCTCGGCGATGGCGGGCACGTCGGGCAGGGCCGCGAGCCGCTCCAGGCCGGTGTGGCCGAGGACCCGGACGGCGCCGGAGCGGGCGTGGGTGGTGGTGCCGCTGGCGCTGCCGAACACGAAGGGGACGTTGCCGGCGATCACGTCCTGCACCGCCGGACCGCCGCCGCGGTAGGGGACGTGGTTCACGGTGATGCCGGCGGCGCGGGCGAACAGCACGAGGGCGAGGTGCTGGTTGGAGCCGGGACCGGAGGAGGCCCAGTCCACGCCGCCCGTCCTGGCGCGTGCCATGGCGATCACGTCGGCGACGGAGCGCGCGGGGACGCCGGGGTGGGCGAGGAGGAGGTTCGGGAAGGTGACGACCTGCGTGACGGGTTGCAGGTCGCCCAGCACGTCGAAGGTCAGGCCGCGCAGCAGGGATGGGTTGACGGTGATGGCGGCGGCGTCGTGCAGCAGGGTGTAGCCGTCGGGGTCGCTCCGGGCGACGGCGGCCTCGGCGATGGACCCGGTGGCGCCGCCGCGGTTCTCGATGACGATCGTCTGGCCGAGGCGGGCGGCGACGCGGGGGTAGAGGATGCGCGCGACGGTGTCGGACCCGCCGCCCGGCGGG
This sequence comes from Roseomonas sp., assembly GCA_964263755.1. Taxonomy (GTDB): domain Bacteria; phylum Pseudomonadota; class Alphaproteobacteria; order Acetobacterales; family Acetobacteraceae; genus Roseomonas. The sequence continues at coordinate 7,691 of CAXVWQ010000035.1, forward strand.
TAGGCGACGACGGCGCGGATGGGGCGGGAGGGCCAGGAATCCTGCGCCAGGGCCGGTTGCGCCAGGGTCAGCCCCGCGACGCCCAGCAGGGCGGCGCGCCGCCCCGTGCCATGATCCCGCATCGTCGCGTTCCTCCCGCGTTGGCCGGAGGTTCGCGGGGGGCGGCGATCCGCGCAAGCGCCGCGTTCAGGCTTCCGCCGCGATGCCGGCGCAGATGGCGTCCGCGAAGGCTTCGGTCCCCGCGGTGCCGCCGAGATCGCCGGTGCGCGTCGCGGGCTCCGCCACCGCCCGGTCCAGCGCCCGTTCCACCGCGTCCGCCGCCGCGGCGAGGGCGTTGCTGCCGCGGGACACGCCGAGGTGGCGCAGCAGCATCGCGGCGGAGAGGATGATGCCCGACGGGTTGGCGATCCCCTGGCCCGCGATGTCCGGCGCGGAGCCGTGGCCGGCGTTGGCGGCGGCGTGGGAATCCCCGACGTTCAGCGCGGAGGCGAGGCCGAGGCCGCCGGCGAGCGCGTTGGCGAGGTTCGACAGGATGTCGCCGAACATGTTGGTGGTGAGCACCACGTCGAAGGCTTCGGGGCGGGTGTAGATGTCGGCGGCGAAGGCATCCACGTCGATCTCGCGCAGCGCCACGCCGGGGTGGGCTTCGGCGACCGCGCGTACCTCCCGCATGAACAGGCCGTCCGTCACCTGCAGCACGTGGCGCTTGCCGACCATCGTGACATGCCCCCGGCGGCCAGCGGCGACGCGGAACGCCACCTCCGCGATGCGGCGCGACGCTCGGGCGGTGATGAGCCGGACGGACATCGCGACGTCCGGCGTCGGCATGAACTCGCCGATGCCCTGGAAGAGGGAGCGGTCGGCGTAGAAGCCCTCCGTGTTCTCCCGCACGATGACGATGTCGAGGCCGGGGATGGCGCGGGGCACGCCGGGGCGGGAGCGCGCGGGGCGGATGTTGGCGTAGAGGTCGAGGCGCTTGCGGATCGTCCCGGGGATGTTCACGCCGCCCTCGGCCAGCGGCGGGTATTCCGTCATCCCGCCGGGGCCGAGGAGGATGGCGTCGGCCGTCCGCGCCGCCTCGAAGGCCGCGTCGGGGAGGGTGGTGCCGCCGCGGCGGTGGGCGGCCATGCCGACCTCCTGCACGTCGTAATGCAGGCCGAGGGCGAAGCGGGCGTCGGCGGCGCGGAGGACGCGGAGCGCGGCCTCCGTGATCTCCGGGCCGATGTCGTCGCCGGGGAGGACGGCGATCCGCACCGCCGCGTTCGTTCCATCCATGCCCCTCTCCCCCCGGCGTTCCGACCGCATCATCGGCCGGGGCGGGCGGCGCGTCACCCCAGGGCGAATTTCGCGGCGGAGAGGGCGGCGAGGAGCCAGACGGCTCCGTGGACCTCCTCCGCGCGTCCCGCGACGAGTTTGATGAGGGCGTAGGCGATGAAGCCGATCCCGATCCCCGTAGCGATGGAGAAGGTGAAGGGCATCGCCAGCGCACCGAGGATGGCGGGGAGGTATTCGGTGGTGTCGTCCCAGGCGAGGTCGCGGAGCGAGGCGGCCATGAGGCAGGCGACGAAGATGAGGGCCGGCGCCGTGGCGAAGGCGGGGATGGAGGTGGCGAGGGGCGCGAGGAACAGGGCGAGGAGGAAGAGGACGGCGACGGTCACCGCGGTCAGCCCCGTGCGGCCGCCGGCCTGGATGCCGGCGGCGCTCTCGATGTACGAGACGGTGGTGGAGGTGCCGAGGGAGGCGCCGATGATCGCGCCGCCGGAATCCGCCATCAGCGCGCGGCCGAGGCGGGGGACGGAGCCGTCCGGCCGCATCAGGCCGGCGCGGTGGGTGGTGGCGATGAGGGTGCCGGCGTTGTCGAGAAGATCGACGAGGAAGAAGGTGAAGACGATCCCCGCGAGGCCGAGGGACAGGGCGCCGGCGATGTCCATCTGGAGGAAGGTCGGGGCGAGGGACGGGGGGGCGGAGACGATTCCCGTGAAGGTCGTCAGGCCGAAGGGGATGCCGGCCAGCGCGGTGACGATGATGCCGATGACGATGGCGCCGGGGACGCGGCGGGCCACCAACCCCGCGATCAGCACGAAGCCCGCGCAGCCCAACAGGACTGGCGCGGAGCGAAGGTTGCCGAGGCCGACGAGGGTGGCGGGGTGGTCCACCACCAGCCCGAGGTTCTTCAGGCCGATGAGACCGAGGAAGAAGCCGATCCCCGCGGCGATGCCGAGTTTCAGCGAGAGGGGGATGCCGTTGATGAGCCATTCCCGGAAGCCGGCAACGGAGACGGCGAGGAAGATGAGGCCGGACAGGAACACCGCCCCGAGCGCGACCTGCCAGGAGATGCCCAATCCCCCGACCACGGCGAAGGCGAAGTAGGCGTTGAGGCCCATGCCCGGGGCGAGGGCGATGGGGTAGTTCGCCAGCAGCCCCATGAGCGCCGAGCCGATCGCCGCCGCGAGGCAGGTGGCGACGAAGGCGGCGCCCGGGTCGATCCCCGCCGCCGCCATGATGCCGGGGTTGACGACGATGATGTAGGCCATCGTCAGGAAGGTGGTGAGGCCCGCGACGATCTCCGTGCGCGGGGTCGTCCCGTTCTCCGTCAGTCCGAACAGCCGGTCCATCTGCGATCCCCTGGGTGTGGGGGATGCGGAACCAAGCGGCGTGCCAACCGGCGATGCGGGTTGCCCGGCCGGACGGGCGGTGGTTCCTTCCCCTCCGGAGGAACCGCCGTGCCCGACGACCCGACCTTGCCCCCGTCCCCGCTGGAGGCCGACCCCGGCACCGCGTCCGCCCCTCGCAAGTCGCCGGAGGATTATCGCTCCCGCCGCTGGTTCGGCCCGGCCGACCTCCGATCCTTCGGGCACCGGTCGCGGGCGATGCAGATGGGCTACGCGCCGGAGGAGTGGACGGGGCGGCCGATCATCGCGGTGCTGAACACGTGGTCCGACCTCCAGCCCTGCCATTCCCACTTCAAGACGCGGGTGGAGGACGTGAAGCGCGGCATCCTCATGGCCGGCGGCTTCCCGGTGGAACTGCCCGCGCTGTCGGTGAGCGAGTCCTACGTCAAGCCGACGACGATGATGTACCGCAACATGCTGGCGATGGAGACGGAGGAGCTGCTGCGCTCCCATCCCGTGGACGGCGCGGTGCTGATGGGCGGCTGCGACAAGACGACGCCCGGGCTGCTGATGGGCGCGATCTCGATGGACGTGCCCGCGATCTTCGTGCCCGCCGGTCCGATGCTGCGGGGGAACTGGCAGGGCAAGACGCTCGGCTCCGGCTCGGATTCCTGGAAATACTGGGACGAGTTGCGCGCCGGCAAGATCACCGATCAGGACTGGCTCGCCGTGGAGGGCGGGATCGCCCGCTCTTACGGCACCTGCATGACGATGGGCACCGCCTCCACCATGACCGCGATCGCGGAGGCGATGGGGATGGTGCTGCCGGGTGGCTCCTCCATTCCGGCCGCGGATTCCGGGCACATCCGGCTGGCGAGCGAGAGCGGGCGGCGGATCGTGGAGATGGTGCGCGAAGACCTGACGCCGTCGCGCATCCTGACGCGCGCGTCCTTCACCAACGCGATCGCGGTGGCCATGGCGATGGGGTGTTCCACCAACGCCATCATCCACCTCATCGCGATGGCGCGGCGGGCGGGGCAGGACGTCGGGCTGGACGACTTCGAGAGCGCGTCGCGGCGCGTGCCGGTGATCGGCAACGTGCGGCCGTCCGGCAACCAGTACCTCATGGAGGACTTCTTCTACGCCGGCGGCATCCGCGGCCTGATGGCGCGGATCGAGGCGCACCTCGACGGTTCCTGCCTCACTGTCTCCGGTCGCACGATCGGCGAGAACGTCGCGGACGCGAAGGTGTTCGACGACGACGTGATTCGCCCGCTCGACAACCCGATCTACGCCGAGGGGTCGCTCGCGGTGCTGCACGGCAACCTGTCGCCCGGCGGCTGCGTCATCAAGCCCGCGGCGATGGACCAGCGCTTCCTGAAGCACTCCGGCCCCGCGGTCGTGTTCGACTCCTACCCCGAGATGAAGAAGGCGGTGGACGACGAATCGTGGGACGTGACACCGGACCACGTCATGGTGCTGCGGAACGCGGGGCCGCAGGGCGGGCCGGGGATGCCGGAATGGGGGATGCTCCCCATGCCGAAGGCGCTCCTCAAGCAGGGGCATCGCGACATGCTGCGGATGTCCGATGCCCGGATGTCCGGCACGTCGTACGGGGCGTGCGTGCTGCACGTCGCGCCGGAATCCTACGTCGGCGGGCCGCTGGCCCTGCTGCGGACGGGGGACATCGTGGACCTCGACGTGGACGCCCGCACGATCTGCATGCGCGTGCCCGACGAGGAACTGGCCGCCCGGCGCGCCGCCTGGACGCCGCCGCCGCCGCGCTTCGAACGCGGCTACGGCTTCATGTTCACGAAGCACATCCAGCAGGCCGATCAGGGCTGCGACTTCGACTTCCTGCGGACGGATTTCGGCGCCCCCGTCGAAGAACCCGCGATCTACTGAGGACGCCGCCCATGCCGCTCTCCACCGCCAGCCGCGACGCCTTGCGGAAGGTGTCCACCGCCACCCTCGCGACCGCTCTCTACAAGCGCGGCTTCCGCACGCAGATGATCCAGGGCGTGCAGCCGCTGGGGCCGCTGACGCGATCCATGGTGGGGGAGGCGTTCACGCTGCGCTACATGCCCGCGCGGGAGGACCTGAACACGCTCGCCGTGTTCCGCGACCGCGGCCACCCGCAGCGCCGCGCCGTGGAGGAATGCCCGCCCGGCGCGGTGTTCGTCATGGACAGCCGCAAGGACGCCCGTGCCGCCTCCGCGGGCGGCATCCTCGTCGGCCGTCTGCAGGTGCGGGGCGTCGAGGGCGTGGTGACCGACGGCGGCTTCCGGGACGCCGCGGACATCGCCGCCTCCGGCTTCCCCGCCTTCCACCAGCGCCCCTCCGCGCCGACGAACCTGACGCTGCACCAGGCCATCGACATCAACGTCCCCATCGGCTGCGGCGACGCGCCGGTCTTCCCGGGCGACGTGGTGGTGGGCGATTCCGATGGCGTCATCGTCATCCCCGCCCACCTCGCCGACGAGATCGCGGCGGAGGCGACGGAGATGTCGGCCTTCGAGGATTTCGTGCAGGAGCGCGTCCGCGGCGGCCAGTCCATCCTCGGCCTCTACCCGCCGACGGACGAGGCGAACCTGACGGTCTTCGCGGAATGGCGGAAGGCCAACGGCCGCTGAACGGCCGCAACACGGGAGAAGGGCGATGAACCTGACACGACGCGGGATGCTCGCGGCCGGCGCGGCCGCGGGGGCTGTCCTGGCACGGGGGGCGGCTGCCCAGTCCTTCCCCTTCACGCCGAACCAGCGATACCCCGACCCGGCGGTCCAGATCCTCGACCCCTCCTTCGTCCGCTACCGCATTTACAGCAGCACCGTCGAACAGGTCGCGACGGGGATGCGCTGGGCGGAGGGACCGGCCTACTTCCCGGAGAGCGGCACCCTCCTCGTCTCCGACATCCCGAACAACCGCATCATGAAGTTCGACGAACGGGACAACTCCTTCACCGTGTTCCGCGCGAACGCCAACTACGCCAACGGCAACGCACGGGACCGCCAGGGCCGGCTGCTGACCTGCGAGCATTCCGTCACCCGCCGGGTCACCCGCACGGAGCGCGACGGCACCGTCACCACCCTCGCGGAGCGCTTCGAGGGCAAGCGGCTGAACGCGCCGAACGACGTCGTCGTGAAGTCCGACGACACGATCTGGTTCACCGACCCGCTCTTCGGCATCAACGGGGAGTGGGAGGGCACCCGCGCCCAGCCGGAGCAGGCGACGACGAACGTCTATCGCCTCGCACCGGACGGGCGGCTGACCGCCGTCATCACCGACATCACCAACCCCAACGGCCTCGCCTTCTCCCCGGACGAGCGGAAGCTCTACGTCGTGGAATGGCGCGGCACGCCGAACCGCTCCATCTGGGCCTACGACGTGAACGCGAACGGCACGGTCGGCGCCCGCACGAAGGTCGTGGATGCGGCGGACCAGGGCGCGCTGGACGGGTTCAAGGTGGACCGCGACGGCAACCTCTGGTGCGGCTGGGGCAGCAACGGCGCGCTGGAACCCGAGCCGCGCGAGGTGAACGGCCGCCGCGTCTACAACCTCCGCGGCCGGTCGGAGGACCTGGACGGGGTGATGGTGTTCAACCCCGAGGGCAGGCCGCTCGCCCACATCCGGCTGCCCGAGCGCTGCGCCAACCTCGCCTTCGGCGGGCCGAAGAACAACCGGGTCTACATGGCGTCGTGCCACTCGCTCTACGCGCTCTACGTCGAGGCCCACGGGGTGACGTAAGCGGGGGCTACCTGAGCGCGGCCACGCACTCGATCTCGATGAGCATCGCCGGGTTCGGCAGGGCGCGCACCACCACCGTGATGCGCGCCGGGTAGGGCGCCGGCCCGAACGCCTCGGCGTAGAGGGCGTTCATCGTCGCCACGTCCTCCTCCCGCGTCAGGAACACGTTGGCCTTCGCGATCCGCCGCCGGTCCGCGCCGGCCGCGGCCAGCACCCCGTCCAGCGCCCGCACCACGTGCCGGAACTGCGTCGCGAAGTCCGGCGACAGCCGCCCCTCCTCGTCCCATCCCGGCAGGCCGGAGACGAAGAGCAGGTCGCCGACCCGCGCACCGTAGGACAGGGGCGGCGCCCCCCGCGCCGTCGCGGGCGGGGGGATGTGGACGATCTCGGGCATGGCGAACCTCCGTCTGTCTCCCCAGGCTCGCGGCGCCCGCGCCACGGCGCAACCCCACGGGTCCCCGCGGGTTCCGCACCCCGACCTCTCCGGGAAACCGCCCATGCGCCTCCTCGCCCGCGCGCCCGCCGCCGCGCCCCTCGGCACGTCCGGCGTCCTCCCGGCCGTCCTCGTCGGGCTCGCCGGCCTCGCCGTCTGGAACGTCGTCCGCGCGCACGCCGCGGAGCGCCGCAACCCGCCGGTGGGCCGCTTCCTGCGCGCCGGCGGCCTGCGCTGGCACGTCGTGGACCTGAACCCGACCGCGCCCGGCCGACCCGTCCTCATGCTCCACGGCAACGGCGCGCAGGTGGACGACCTGCTCTCCACCGGCATCCCGGAAACCCTCGCGGCCACCCGGCGCGTCGTGCTGCTGGACCGGCCGGGCTTCGGCCACACCCACCGCCCGTGGCCCCGCGTGCCGGACGCCGCGTCGCAGGCCCGTGCGGTGGCCGACGCCATCTCCACCCTCGGCCTCGACCGGCCCGTGGTCGTCGGCCATTCCTGGGGCGGCCTCGTCGCCACCGCGCTCGGCGTCCACCACCCCGGCTCCGTCGGCGGGCTCGTCCTCCTCTCCGGCTACCACGTGCCGGAACAGCGCCTCGACGCGCTGCTCACCACCGGGCCCGCCATCCCCGTCATCGGCGACTTCGTCCGCTACACCATCCAGCCCTTCATCGCCGACCTGATCGTGCGCCGCGCGAAGGCGAGGATCTTCGAGCCCTGGCCGATCCCTCCGGGCTTCGACGCCGCCGTGCCGGACGAGATGATCCGCCGCCCCGGCGCCCTCCGCGCCGCGGCCGGCGACGGGCTGACGATGCGGTCCTCCGCCGAGAAGCTCGGCCCGCACCACGGCGGACTGCGGATGCCCGTCGCGATCCTCGCGGGTGCGGAGGACAGGATCGTGGACCCCGACACCCATTCCCGCGCGCTGCACCGGGCGGTCCCCGGCTCCACCCTCCGCATCCTGCCGGGCGTCGGGCACATGATGCACCACGCCGTGCCGGATGCGGTGGTCGCCGCCGTCGAGGAGGTGGAGGGGCACGCTGCCTGATCCCTCCCCAACGGGGGAGTGGGCGGCGCGCGACGGGCGTCCCCAGATACGCGGCATGACCGGAACCCCCTTGAGCGACCTGTCCCGCGCCCTCGAAGCCGCCGTGGCGGGCGCGGCGCCCTCCATCGTCTCCGTGGCGACGCCGCGTGGCCGGATCAGCGGCTTCGCCTGGCGCCCCGGCCTGTTCGTCAGCGCCGAGGAATCCGTGCCGGAGGACGGCGAGATCCGGGTGAACGGTGAGCCCGCCGAGGTGGTGGGGCGCGACCCGTCGACCGACATCGTGCTGCTGCGGGCGGCCGCCACGGCCACCCCCGCCACCCTCTCCGACACCGTGCCGGGCGTCGGCGCCCTCGCCCTCGCGGTCGGGGCGCATGAATCCTCGGCGAGCGCCGCGTTCGGCATCGTCGCGGTCTCCGCGGGGCCCTGGCGCTCCCTCCGCGGCGGGCGGATCGAGTCGCTCATCCGCCTCGACCTCGCCATGCCGCGCGACGCGGAGGGCGGCCTCGCCCTCGACGCGGAGGGCCGGCCCTTCGGCATGGCGGTCTTCGGCCCCCGCCGCCACGCGCTGGTGATCCCCGCCGCGACCATCGCCCGCGTGGCGGAACGTCTGGCGACCCACGGCCGCATCGCCCGGGGCTGGCTGGGGCTGGCCATGCAGCCCGTGGCCCTGGACGGTGGCGGCGCGGGCGCCATGGTGATGGCGGTGGCGGAGGGCGGACCCGGGGCGGCCGTCGGGATGCGTCAGGGCGACATCGTCACCGCCTGGGACGGCGCCCCGGTCCAGGGCCTCCGCGGCATGGTGCGCGCGCTGGGGGCGGAGAGCGTCGGCAGCGTCGTCACCCTCACCGTCGCGCGCGGCGGCGAGACGCGGGACGTGGCCCTCACCGTCGCGGAGCGCCCGGCGACGTGAGCGATGCGCGCGAAGCCCCCCTCGCGCCGACGGGCGGCCCGTCCGGCGATGGGCGCGAACCCCTCCGCGTCTCCCTCGCCGTGGACGACCCGGTGCTGGCCGCCCGTGCCGCCGCGCTGATGGCCGCAGCACCCGGCCTCCGCCTCGTCCTGCCGAGCGAGCCGGCGGACCTCGTCCTCTCCCCCGCGATCCCGCGCGCCGCGGCGGTCCCCGGCGTGGCCCTGACGCCGCGCGAGAACGAGGTGCTGGCGCTGATGGCGGAGGGCGCGTCGAACAAGGGCATCGCCCGCGCCCTCGGCATCTCCGTCCACACCGCGAAGTTCCACGTGCGGTCCGTGGTGGACAAGCTGGACGCGACGGGGCGGACGGACGCGGTGGCGCACGCGGCGCGACAGGGGGTGATTCACCTGTGAGGGTCGGTGCGGGCCGTGCCGCCGGCCATCGCGTCCGGGGTGTGGCCCCGAGAGGTTACGGTGGTGCCGAGGGACCGCCGCCGAGACTCGCCCGATCCGTCCGGAGCGTCACTCGCGCTCCCGCCGAAGCGACGCCGCCCAACTCGTGCGCGCGTCGCCCGATCGGGCCGGCTGGTCAACGATGAGCCGCGACAGCCCCCGCCCGTGCCGCCCGACCTCCTCGACCACCGCAGCCGCGTCGGGAATGAGCCCCGCTCCCTCCAGCCCGATGAGCCGGCTTCGCGTGGACAGGACGTGCGCGACCAGCCCCCGTATCCTCACGCTGAGGTCACGATCCTCCGTCAGGATGAGCGGGATGGAGTCTGGTTCGACGACGAGGTCCACGTTCGAGAGGAACCAGACGAGCGTCGCATCGCCCATGCCGCGCGTCGCGCGGGGATTCTCGCCGGACGCATCCTTCGCGAGCGCCGTCTCGTAGAGGCCGATGAAGGGCGTCGCCACGCGGCGCAACCGGTTGTGGCTCGCCGTGAACCACGCGCGGAGCCGTTCGTGGTCGGGGCTGTCCTCTCGGCGAAGGCACTCCCGCTCCACCACGTCGAGGACGGCGACCGGTCTCTCGAACAGGTCCAGGAGTTCGAGCCGATCCGCGTGCGCGAGGCTGATGATCGGCCCGGCATCAGGCAGGACGAGGTCAACCGGCCGATCGTTCGGGGGCATGTCGTTCAGGGACACGGTCACGCCTTGCCGCCGAGCGGAGGAGCGGCGCGACCTCCCGGCCATGTCGCAGTTCCTCCGGGGTGAAGGTCGTCCGGATGGGCACGTCGCTCAGCTCGGCCGCTTCATAGAGATCGTCCAAGGTGTCCGCGCCCGACAGCCGCATCGCCTCGCGGTAGCCGATCTGTCCCGCCTGCCACGCGCGCAGCACGTCGTTCAGCGTTACGAGCCGTCCCATTCGCCGTCCTCGTCCGGTTCCCCGATGATAGGCCCTCCCCCGCCCCGCCGCTACGCCGCGAACTGCAACCGCGCCAGCCGCGCGTAGAGCCCGCCCCCCGCCACGAGCGCGTCGTGCGAGCCCTGTGCCACCACGCGCCCAGCCTCCAGTACGACGATCCGGTCGGCGCGCCGCACCGTCGCCAGCCGGTGCGCGATGACCAGCACCGCGCGCCCGCGCGCGAGGCGGTTCAGCGCGCCCTGCACGGCCGCCTCGCTCTCCGCGTCCAGCGCGCTCGTCGCCTCGTCCAGCAGCAGCAGGGGCGGGTCGCGCAGCACGGCGCGGGCGATCGCCAGACGCTGCCGCTGCCCGCCGGACAGGCGCACGCCCTTCTCCCCGAGGAAGGTGTCCAGCCCTTCCGGCAGCGCGTCGAGGAACCCCGCATCCGCGACCCGCACGGCCTCCAGCACCTCGGCCTCGCTCGCTCCCGGCCGGCCGTAGAGGATGTTCTCCCGCGCGCTCGCGCCGAACACCACGGGGTCCTGCGCCACCACGCCGATCCGGGCGCGGACGTCCGACGGGTCTGCGTCCCGCAGGTCCACGCCGTCGAGCGTCACGCGGCCCGCCTCCGGGTCGTGGAAGCGCAGGGCGAGCTGGAACAACGTCGTCTTGCCCGCGCCCGACGGGCCGACGAGGGCGACCGTCTCCCCCGGCTCCACGGTGAGCGACACGCCGTCCAGCGCGGGGCGTTCCGGGCGGGCGGGGTAGCGGAAGGTCACCCCCTCGAAGGCCAGCCGCCCCGACCCCCCGGGAACGATGGCGGGGAAGGGCAGGGGGGCCGGCGGCGCCGCGATCCCCGGCCGTTCCGCCAGGAACGCGTCGATCCGCTCCGCCCCGCCGGCCGCCCGCTGCACCTCTCCCCACACCTCCGACAGGGAGGCGACGGAGGACGCCACGAGCACCGCGTAGAACACGAAGGCCGAGAGTTCCCCGCCGGTCACCCGGCCCGCGATCACCTCCCGCCCGCCGATCCACAGCGCCAGCGTGATCGCACCGAACCCCAGCAGGATCACGACGAGGATCAGCCCCGCCCGCACCCGGACGCGGGCGAGGGACGCCGCCACGCTCTCCGCCGCTCGTGTCCTGAAGCGTGCGGCATCGGCCGCCTCGTGCGTGAAGGCCTGCACGGTGGGGATGGCGTTCAGCGTTTCCTCCGCGTGGGCGCCGAGGTCGGCGACGCGTTCCTGCGCCGCGCGGCTCAGCCGCCGCTCGCGCCGCCCGAACAGCACGAGCGGCAGCACGACGACTGGCGTGACGCCCACGACGACCAGCGCCAGCATGGGCGAGGTGACGAACAGCATCGCCAGCGCCCCCACCGCCGTCACCAGCGCCCGCAGCCACAGGGAGACGGCGGAGCCGACGAGGTTGCGCAGCACCTCCACGTCCGCCGTCAGCAGGGTCAGCACGTCGCCCGTGCGCCGCGTCTCGTAGAAGCCGGGGGAGAGGCGCAGCGCGTGGTCGAACACCCGCGCGCGCAGGTCGGCCGAGACGCGCTCCCCGATCCAGGAGACGAGATAGAAGCGGACGGCGGTGGAGACGCCGAGGAGAGCCACGACGGCCGCCATGCCCGCCGCCGCCCGGTCCAGCGCGCCGGCGCCGCCGGTGAAGCCGTCATCCACGATGTGCCGCAGGCCCTGGCCCAGCAGCAGGACCAGTCCCGCCGCGACGAGCAGCCCCAGCCCCGCGCCGAGCGCCGCGGCGGCGTAGGGGCGCAGCGCCGGCAGCAGCAGCCGCAGCGCGTTCACGCGGCTACGGCCGGGCGGGCGCGGCGCGGTCGGATCAGGTCGGCGAGGCGGACGGGGCGGAAGCCGCGGGCGTCTACCCCCACGTCGTGCTGCCGGGGAAGCGGCGCCAGCCGCCCGTGCGAATGCCCGTGCAGGTTCACCGCCCCCGCCCGCCAGGACCGCAGGGGGTAGTGGCAGAGGACGAGGGCGTGCCCGTCCACCGCCACCTCCGCGAACTCCCGCACCTCGGCCCAGCCGGGCAGGGCGCGGATGGCGGGCGGGTCGTTGTTGCCGGCGATGAGGCGCTTCGTCCCGTGCAGGCGGTCCAGCAGCCCGCCGGGGTCCCGGTGTCCGACGGCGAAGTCGCCGAGGTGCCAGACCTCGTCGCCCGGCGCGACCGCGTCGTTCCAGGCCTGGGCCAGGGCCGCGTCCATCGCCGGCGTGTCGGGGAACGGCCGCTTCAGCAGGGCCCGGATCGCGCCGTGACCGAAATGCGTGTCCGCGGTGAAGAAGGTCGCCATCCCCCCGATGTGGGGGTGCGGGCTCAGCGCGGCATCATCCCCGCCCGCTGCGCGCAGCCCCGCATGCCACCGAGCGCGGCCGAGGCGCCGGTGAGCGACAGGTCGAAGGGGGTCCGGTCCCCCGCCTGCACCCGCAGCTCCCGCCCGCGCCGCATCGCGACGAGCAGGTCGGAAAGGGTCCGCGCCTCCGCCTCGGTCCCGGCGACGACGAGCAGGCCCGGGCCGCCCGCGGGATCGGCCTGGGCGGGAAGCTCGAAGGTCCGGCCATCCGTCGTCAGCCGCAGCGGCACGCCCGCGGTGAAGTTCGCGCCGTCCACCCGCAGCGCGAGGACGAGCACGGTGGTGCCGTCGGGCTCCCGCCCGACCGTGACCTGCAGCAGGCCGCGCCGCAGCACCTGCACCCCGGCGACGCAGCCCTGCCGCCCGCCCCCGCTGATCTGTCCCTCCACCCAGTCGCCGTGGCGCGTCAGCGCCGGGCGCGCGGGCGCCTGCGCCGCGGCGTAGGCGGAGGGCAGGAGCAGGAGGGTGGCGAGGAGGGCTGCGCGCATCGGGGGAACCTCTCAGCCGCGCGCACCATCGCCTCGCGGAGGGGGACGGGTGCGTGGCGGCCGGGCGCGTGGCGGACAGGGTGGGATTCGAACCCACGATAGGCTTTTGACCTATACGCACTTTCCAGGCGCGCGCCTTCGACCGCTCGGCCACCTGTCCGGGAGGCGCGCCTATACGGAAGGTCGCGCCCCCCGGCAACCCGCGGCCAGCCCCGTCCTGGCGCCCCGTCCCGCGCCGCCGTATCCGCCGCCCCCGATGCCCGAAACGCCCGAATCCCTTCTCGCCCGCCTCGACTCCCTCGGCATCCCCACGACCACCCGGCGGCACCCGCCGCTGCACACGGTGGCGGAGAGCCGCGCCCTCCGCGGCGACCTGCCGGGGTGGCACGTCCGCAACCTGTTCCTCAAGCCGCGGCAGCCCGGCCCCTTCCTCCTCGTGACCGTGGAGGAGGGGACGCCCGTGCCGATCAACGCCCTCGCGCGCCACCTCGGCGCCGGCCGCGTCGCCATGGCCCCGCCGGAGGACCTGATGGCCGTCCTCGGAATCCTCCCCGGCTCCGTCACCCCGCTCGCCCTCGTCAACGCCGCGCCGGGCGCCGTCCGCGCGGTGATGGACCGCCGCCTCATGGCCGGCGACGCCCCGGTGAACCTCCACCCCCTGACGAACGAGGCGACCACCGCGATCGCCCCCGCCGATCTCCTCCGCTTCCTCGCCGCCCTCGGCCACGCGGTCGAACCCGTGGACCTGCCGCTCGCCTGACCCTGGCGACGCGCCGTCCCGCGGCGCTAGGGTCGGGGATGGACCCCACCCCCGGCGGCACGGGCGCGCGCATCCGCCGCCGCCACGTCCTCTACGTGCCCGGCTACGACCCGCGCTCCCCCCGCATCTACTTCCTCCTGTTCTCGCGGGAGCTGCGAAAGTTCGCCGCCCTCAACCGCGTCGCGGCGTCGTTGAAACGGGACGTGGAACCGGCCCCCCCCGACCGCCCCGGCACCCGCTGGCGCCTCGCCGCCCGCTGGCCGGACGGACCCGTGGAGACGACGGTGGAGGTGATGGACTGGCACGACCTCTGCGCCCGGGACTTCGCCGCCCCGAAGTGGCGCCAGCTCCTCACGAGCCTCCGCGTCCTCCTCTACGCCGTGACGAGCGGCACGCTGCCGGCGATGCTCCGCCTCAACTGGAAGTTCGGGCTCTTCTCCATCTATCCCTGGGCGATGATGGTGTCCTACCTCGTCATCGCCATCGGCCTCATCGCCGCCATCCTCGCCCTGGCGTCGGCGCTCGGCCTCCCCTGGTGGGCCGGCATCCCGCCCGCCGCGGCGGCGCTCTACGGGGGATTGCGGATCACCGAACGCCTCGATGCCCGCCTCTACGTCTGGTATCTCGTGAACGACTGGATCTTCACCTGGCGCCACCGCACCCGCCGCGACCCCGTCATCGCCGAACGCTTCGAACTCTTCGCCCGGCACCTCGCGCGCACCGCCCGCGCGTCGGACGCGGACGAACTCCTCGTCATCGGCCACTCCTCCGGCTCCTTCGTCGCGACGGGGATCGTCGCCCGGGCCCTCGAACTCGATCCCGCGGTGGGGCGGGAGGGACCGGCGCTGCGCCTCCTCACCCTCGGCGCCAACACCCCCATCGCCGCGGCGGGCCGTGACGCCCCGCCCGCCCGCGCCGCCATCGCCGCCCACGTCCCGGAGGACCGCGTCACCTGGATCGAGTATTTCGCGCCGCAGGACGTGCTGTGCTTCCCCTGGCTCGACCCCGTCGCGGCCTTCGGGATCGCGGCCGCGCCGCGCCGCAACCCCCACGTCCGCTCCGCCCGCCTGAAGGAGATCATGACGCCGGAACGCTACGCCGCCATGGCATGGCGCTTCTACCGCACCCACTTCGCCTTCCTCGACGCCAACGACCTGCCGGGCGAATACGACTTCTACCGGTTCCTCGCGGGCCCCGAACCGCTTGAGGCCGTCCTGTCCCGATGATCGTCCCGCACCGTCCCTACCGCCCGCCCGCGCCCGTGCCGTCCGGGATGTTCGGCACCTTCCTCAACGTCGCCTTCTCCCGCGACGCCGACCTGCTCTCGGCCATTCCGCGTCGCGCCTACGAGGTGCTGATGGGGGAGCGCGGGATGGCCGGCCGCCGCCTCTACCTCGTCAACGCCCCGGACACCGCGCGGGAGATCATGGTGGACCGCGCCGCCCTCTACCCGAAGTCCCGGCTGTTCTCGGACGCGCTCGCGCCGCTCGTCGGCGACGGCATCTTCGTCTCCAACGGGGAGACGTGGCGGCGGCAGCGGGAGATGATCCGGCCCGCCCTGTCCGGCATCGCCCTCTCCGGCGCCTACCCCCACATGACCGCGGCGGTGGCGGACTGCGTGGCGCGGCTGGACCGCCACGCGCGGGACGGCACGGTGTTCCAGCTCGACGCCGAACTGTCGCACGTCACGGCGGACGTCGTGTTCCGCACGATCTTCTCGCAGCCCATAGAGGGCGCCGAGGCCGCGTCGATCTTCGAGGCCTTCGCGCGCTACCAGGAACTGTCGGACCAACTGGTCCCCCGCCGCCTCCTCTACGGCCGCGGCAACCCCGCGCCGTCCCGCGCCGACGCGCTGCAAGCCGCCACCGACCGCATCCGCGACGCCCTCGGCCGCATCGTGGACCGCCGCATCGCCACCCGGGGCGGCGCGACGCGCGACATCGCCGGCCACCTCCTCGCCGCGACGGATGCGGAGGGCCGGGGCTTCGACCGCGACGAACTCGTGGACCAGATCGCGGTGTTCTTCCTCGCGGGGCACGAGACGACGGCCTCCATGCTCTGCTGGACCTTCGTCATCCTCGCGGCCCTGCCGGAGGTGGCGGACGCCCTCCGCGCCGAGGCGGAGCCGCTCGGCGATGCACCGCCACTCGACGCCTTGTCGAACGCCCTGCCGGCGACGCGGCTCGTGCTGCGCGAGGTGCTGCGGCTCTACCCGCCCGTCGGCTTCCTCATCCGATCGCCGACCGTGCCGGACCGCGTGCGCCGCTGGACGGTGACGCCGGAGGACATCGTCGTCGTCTCCCCCTGGATCATCCACCGCCATCACGCCCTCTGGCGCGACCCCGACCTCTTCGACGCGTCCCGCTTCGCCCCGGATCGGGCGGAGGAACGTTCGAAGGACGCCTACATCCCCTTCGGCCTCGGCCCGCGCGTCTGCCCCGGCGCGTCCTTCGCGACGGTGGAATCCACGCTGCTCCTCGCCCGCATCCTCACCCGCTTCGACGTGATGCTGACCGATCCCGCGCGCATCCGCCCGACGGCCCGCCTGACGATCCGCCCGGCCGGCGGCGTGCCGTGCCGCGTCCGGCGGCGGGCGTCAGGCCCGTAGGAGGCGCGCGGGCGAGCCGCCGACGACCGCGCCATCCGGCACGTCCGCGGTCACGACCGATCCCGCACCGACCACCGCGCCCCGGCCGATCCGCACGCCCGGCAGGACGACCGACCCCGCCCCGATCAGGGCGCCGTCGCCCACCGCCGCGCCGCCGAGCAGCACCGCGCCGGGGGCCACGTGCGCGTCGTCGCCGACGCGGCCCTCGTGCTCGACGATCGCGCCGGTGTTGAGGATCGCGAGGCGCCCGACCCGCGCCTCCGGCCCCACCACCGCCCGCGCCAGCACCTGGCAGCCGTCCGACAGCGCGGCGTGCGGCGACACGAGCGCCGCCGGATGGACGATCCGCGGCAGGGCGAGCCCCGCGGCGGCGGCCATGTCGCCCAGCCGCCGCCGGGCCGCGGCACGGCCGATCGCGATCACCGCGCCGGTCACGCCGCGCGTCCGCAGGGCCGCGAGGTCGCCCGGCCCGCCGATCACCGCGTGCCCGAGGACGGGCGGCCGGTCCGCCACGTCGTCCACCAGTCCCGCCACGGCGATGCGGAGCGCGGCCAGCGCCTCGAGGACCGGCCGCGCATGGCCCCCGGCCCCGATGACGATGACGGGGCCGGTCACCGCCCCGTCCCGCGCCGCCGCTCCGCCCGCCAGCGCAGCGCCTCGCTCGCGAGGAGGAACAGGGTGGAGCCGAGGAACAGCACCGTCGCCGCCGCGAGGATCGTCGGCGACACGAAATCCCGCACCGCGGCATACATCTGCCGCGGCAGGGTGAACTGGCCGGGGCCGGCCATGAACAGGGTGATGACGAACTCGTCGAGCGAGGTGGCGAAGGCGAAGACCGCGCCCGCGGCGATCCCCGGCCAGATCCCCGGCACGAGCACCCGCCGGAACGCCGTGCCGCGCCGCGCCCCGAGGGAGGCGGCGGCCAGGAGGAGGTTCATGTCGAACCCCCGCAGCGCCGCGGCGACCGACAGCACGACGAAGGGCACCGCGACGACGGTGTGCGCCAGCACCAGCCCGACGAGCGTCCCGGTCAGCCCGACGACGGAGAAGGCGAAGAACATCGCGGCGGCCGTGACGATGTAGGGCGTGACGATCGGCAGGGAGAGCATCGCCGCGATCGTCGCGCGCCCGCGGAAGGTGCCGAGGTGGAGCCCGAGCGCGGCGAGCGTGCCGAGGAGCGTCGCGACGGCCGTCGTGCAGCCCGCGACGATGAGGGAGTTGCGTGTCGCGGAGGTCCAGCGGTCCGAGGCGGCGAACTCCGCATACCACCGCAGCGACAGGCCGCGCGGCGGGAAGACGAGCGCTTCGGTCGGCGAGAACGACATGGCCACCACCACGACCATCGGCGCCAGGAGGAACAGCAGCACCGCCGCCGTCACGGCGCGCAGGACCAGCGTCACGCCCGCGCCCCCGCGGTGACCGCGCCGCCCGTCAGCAGCCGCGCCACCCACAGCACCGCCCCCGACAGCAGCAGGAGGTAGACCGACAGCGCCGCCGACATCCCCCAGTTCACCTCGCGGTTGAGGAAGTTGGCGATGAACGAGGCGATCAGCTGGTCCCGCTCCCCGCCCACCAGCGCGGGCGTGACGTAGAACCCGACGGCGAGGAGGAACACCATCGCTGCCCCCGCCGCGACGCCCGGCAGCGACAGCGGCAGGAACACCCGCCGGAAGGCGTGCACCGGCCGCGCGCCGAGCGAGGCCGCGGCCATCATCGGCCGCCGGTCCATCCGCGCCATCACCCCGTGCATCGGCAGGATGGCGAAGGGCAGCAGCACGTGGACGGTCGCCAGGATCACGGCGAAACGGGTGTTCACGAGTTGCAGGGGCGCGTCCACCAGCCGCAGGGCCAGCAGCGCGTCGTTCACCGGCCCCTCCCGTTGCAGCAGCGCGAACCAGGCGGTAGAGCGGACGAGGACGGAGGACCAGAACGGAATCAACACCAGCAGCATCGCCAGCGACGCCCAGGGCGGCCGCAGCCCGGCGATGACGGCGGCGCAGGGATAGGCGAGCACGACGCACAGCACCGTCACGAGCACGGACACCCCGATCGTCCGCAGGAACACGGTCCGGAACACCGCCTCATCCGCCGGGACCGCCGCCACCTCGCCCGCGGAGGTCCGCGTCAGGTCCAGCGCCCGCAGCAGGTAGAGCGAGGTGACCGGTCCCCCGGCGTGCCGCAGGACGCGCCACGTCTCGGGGGCCCCCCAGCGCGGGTCCAGCGCCGGCAGGCTGTCGCGGTAGGGCGCCTCCAGCCGCCCTCCCGCCCGCGCCGTCCGCAGGAGCAACCCGCGGAAGCCGCCGCGCTCGAAGTTCAGGCGCCCGGCGACGTCGCCGATGCGCTGCTCCTCCAGCGCCGCCGCCAGTTCGTGCGCGATGGCGGAGAAAGCCGCCTCGGCCGGCAGCCCCTCACCGTCCCACCGCGCGAGCTCCGCCCGCGTGTTCGGCAGCGTCCGCGAGACCTCCGGATCCCGCACCGCCGTCAGCAACGACAGGCCGACGGGCAGCAGGAAGGCGCCGAGGATCAGCAGCGCCAGCGGCGCGATGAGCGCCGCGGCGAGGAGATTCGTCCGCCTCAGCGGTTCAGCCAGGAGGAGAAGCGCTGCTCCAGGTCCGGCCCGTGCTCCAGCCAGAACTCGGTATCGATCTGCACGCCGTTCGCTTGATGGTTGCTCATCATCATCGGGTTGCGCCCCCGCACCTCCAGATCGTTCACCACGGCCGCGTTCACCGGATTGATCGGCCACGCGCGGGTCAGCTCGCGCAGTGGTCCCTCATCCGTCATGTGCCGGATCAGCCGCATCCCCGCCGCCGCGTTGGGGGAGCCGCGCACCACCGCCCAGTAGTCGAACGAATACAGCAGCGTGTCCCAGTTCAGGTTGAACCGCGACCCCGCGCGGATGGCGTTCGCCGTGCGCCCGACGAAGCCGACGGCGTAGGCCACCTCCCCCGCGTTGATCAGCTCGATCGGCTGCTGCCCCCCCGTCCAGAAGCGCAGGTTCGGGCGGATGCGCTCCATCGCCGCGAAGGCCCGGTCCTGCCCCGCGCGCGTCGCCAGCACGCGATACACCTCGGCCTTCGGCACGCCGTCGGCCATCAGCGCGACCTCCAGCGTGATCCGCGCCCCGCGTCGCAGCAGCCGCGTGCCGGGGAAGCGGTTCACGTCCCACAGTTCGGCGTAGTTCCGCGGCCCCTCCGCCCGCCGCCCCTCGTCCCAGAACAGCGACACGCCCCAGCCGAGCGCGCCGGCCCCGCAGGTGGTGGCCCCGCCCGGCAGGAAGCGGTCGCGTGGGATGACGGAGAAGTCCAGCCGCTCGAAGATCCCGTCCTCGCAGCCGCGGATGAGGTCCGGCGCCTCCACCATCACCACGTCCCAGGTGACGTTGCGCGCCTGCACCATCGCGCGGATCGGGCCGACGTTGGAATCGTAGGCCGCGTCCACCACCGGCCCGCCGCCCCCCCGCGCGAAGGTCTCGAACAGCGTGCGCCGCATGTGGTCTTGCAGGGTGCCGCCGCCGGCCACCACCGTCAGGTCGCGTGCCGCCGCGGGGACGGCCAGCAGCATCAGGGCGAGCAACCAGCGAATCATGGAGCGATCCCTTCGGGGTCGGGAATGGAGTCGGCGGGGGTGATCCGCCATCCCGCATCCTTGCGTGCGTAGTAGGTGTTGAGCAACCGCGTCGTCACCGGCCCCGGCGTCCCGTCCCCCACCGCCCGCCCGTCCAGCCGCGTGACGGGGAACAGGCCGCAGGAGGTGGCGGTGAGGAACACCTCCTCCGCCCGCGCCAGGTCGCCCGGCGGCAGCGGCGCGTAACGGGCGGGGATGCCGAGGTCGCGCGCGATCTCGAACATCGTCCGGCAGGACACCCCCTCCAGCACCCCGTCCGCCGGGGACACCAGCCCGCCATCCACCAGCGCCACGACGTTGAACCCCGGCGCCTCCGCCACCATCCCGTCCGCGCCGAGCAGGATCGCCACGTCCCGCCCCGCATCCTTCGCCCCGAAGGTCGCGCGGACGAAGTCGCCCCAGTGCGTGTTCTTCCACCGCGGGTTGACCGACGCCGCGGGGATGCGCGCCACGTCCCGCACGACCACCGCGTCCAGCCCGCGCCGCATCTCGTCGGGCTGCCCGCGGAGGATCAGCGGCGTGACGGTGGCGAAGAAGCGGTTGCGGGAGAGGGCGGGGTCGCGCGTCCCCGGCACCGCGTCGCCCCGCGTGCAGGCGAAGTACACCAGGGTGTCCGCCAGCCCGGACCGCCGCAGCAGAAGCCCCAGCACCCGCCGCACCCCCTCCCGGTCCATCCCCGGGTCCAGCCGCAGCCCGGCGCAGGATTCGAAGAACCGGTCGAGATGGTCGTCCAGCCGGAAAAGGCCACCGCGCCAGGAATGCACCACGTCGTAGGTCATGTCGGCGTACATCAGCCCGAGGTCGCGCACGGGGATGCGCGCCTCCGCCAGCGGCACCACCGCACCGTCCACGAAGCCCAGCGCGCGGCCGAAATCCGCGGCCTCCACGGTCAGGTGGGTCGGGATTCTCAGGCCTTCGCGCATCGCCGCATCACGCCCGCCGGCCCGGGCCGCCGTCAACCCGTCCCGCCGCCGGTCCCTGGGACGATCGGCCCGCCATCGAGGATCACCGCCACCGTCGCCTCGTAATGCGCGACGAGCCGCGACACCGCCAGATCAGCGTCCCGCGCCATCACCGCCGCCACGATCGCCGCATGCTCCCCCGCCACGTCCCGCGCCGGTTCCGCCCGGCGGGCGAGGTGGCGATACCGCTGGTGCCGGTCCGTCAGCTGCCCGCAGAACCCGATGAGCCAGCGCGAGCCGCAATGGGCGATCAGCGCCCCGTGGAAGGCCCGGTGCCGCGCCTCCCAGCCCGCCGCGTCCTCCGTGCGGGAGGCGCGGGCGAGACGGTGGTGGGCGAGGACCACCCCCTCCTCCCACGCCTCGGTCGCCGCGGCCATGGATTCCCGCAGCGCCCGCTCCTCCAGCCAGCAGCGCGTGCGGGTGAGTTCGCGCAGCTCTCCCTCGCTCACGCCGGGGACGAGGAAGCCGCGCTGGTCCCGGCATTCCACCAGCCCGTCCGCGGTGAGCCGGTTCAGCGCCTCCCGCAACGGCGTCTGGCCGACGCCGTAGCGTTCCATCAGCCCGCGGATCGCCAGCCGCGCCCCGGGCGCCAGCCGGCCTTCCAGAAGGTCCGCGCGGATGCGGTCGTGGACCCCCGTCGCGTGGGTGCGGGTCGTGCTCACGGCGGGGGAGGGGAGGGCGGTTGCATCAGGTCCCGGATCGCGGCAAAATGTATAACATCCAAGGAAGAGAGCCTCAATCCTCCACGATGTCCCGCCCTCTCCCATGACCGCCTTTCCCATCGCCGCCCTCCGCAGCGTGGAACTGGACGCCCCCGACCTCGCCCTGGCGGAACGCTTCTACGGCGGCGCCTGGGGCCTGACCGTGGCGGCGCGCGCCCCCGGCGCGATCTGGTTCCGCGGCACCGGCGCCGATCGTCACCTCCTGGCCCTGCGCGAGGGCCCGGCGGCGTTCCGTTCCGCCACCTTCCGCGCGGCCGAGGAATCCGCCCTGCGCCGCCTCGCGTCCGACGCCCCCGTGACGCCGCTGGACGAACCCGGCGGCGGGATGGCCGCCACCCTCACCGCCCCGGGCGGCGCCGCCATCCGCCTCGTCCACGGCGACGACCGCCGCGCCGCCGACCCGCCGGTCCTCGACCGCCCGGAACGCCTCGCCCACGTCAACCTCAACTGCACCGACCTCGCGGCGGACCGCGCCTTCTTCGAGGGAACGCTCGGCTTCGCGCTGTCCGACCGCACGAAGGCCATGGCCTTCGTCCGCACCAACGCCGACCACTCCGCCGTCGTCCTCTCCGACGCGCCGGTGGACGGGCTGAACCACGTCGCCTTCCTCCTCCCGGGGTGGGAGGGCGTGCTGCGCGCCGCCGGCCGCCTCGCCGATGCCGGCACGCCGATCGGCTGGGGCCCCGGCCGCCACGGCCCCGGCGACAACGTCTTTGCGTATTACGTGGACCCCTTCGGCATCGTCGTCGAACACGCGGCGGAGGTGCTTCAGGTGGATGAGTCGTATCGCGTCGGCGGCCCGGAGGACTGGTCCTGGCCCCCCGGCCGCACCGACCACTGGGGCATCGCGCCGCCGAAGCCGAAGGCGACGTCGGACGCGCAACTCGCCATCCGCTTCGCCGCATGACGCCGCGCGCGCATCACGACGTGGCGGTCGTCGGCTTCGGCCCCTCCGGCGCCGTCGCGACGTCGCTGCTGGCGAAGGCCGGGCGGCGGACGCTGGCGGTGGACCGGTCCCGCACCGTCTACGACAAGCCCCGCGCCATCGCCCTGGACCACGAGATCCTGCGGGTCCTCGACAACCTCGGCGTGGCCGACCGCGTCCTCCCCCACGTGGCGCCGTTCCCTGCCTCGGAACACTTCGGCGTCGACGGCGGGTTGATCCGCCGCATCGACACCGTCCCGGAGCCCTACCCGCTGGGCTACGTGCCGACGATGGTCTTCACCCAGCCGCCCGTGGAAGCCGCGCTGCGCGACCACGCCGCGTCCTGCCCCGACGTCGAGATCGCCCTCGGCACGGAGGTCACCGCGATCTCGCAGGACGACGCGGCGGTGACCCTGACCCTGCGCGCCGACGACGGCACGGAACGCACCGTCACCGCCGGCCACGTGGTCGCCTGCGACGGCGCCGCCTCCACCATCCGCCGCGCGCTCGGCATCGCGCTCGACGACCTCGTCTTCGACGAGCCCTGGCTCGTCGTGGACGTGAAGGTCCACGCGCACGCCCTTCACCGCCTCCCGTCCAATGCCGCGCAATACTGCGACCCGGCGCGCCCCGCGACCTACATCGTCGGCCCCGGGAACCACCGCCGCTGGGAGATCATGCTCCTCCCCGACGAGGACCCGCGCGCGATGGAGGAACCGGACGCGGTCTGGCGCCTCCTCGCCCGCTGGATCGCCCCGCATGACGCCACGCTGTGGCGCGCCGCCGCCTACCGCTTCCACGCCCTCGTCGCGTCGGAATGGCGGCGGGGCCGGATCTTCCTCGCGGGCGACGCCGCGCACCAGCAGCCGCCCTTCATCGGCCAGGGCATGGCCCAGGGCGTGCGCGACGTGGCGAACCTCGCCTGGAAACTCTCGGCCGTGCATGGCGGCGAGGCGGACGACGCGCTTCTCGACACCTATGGCGAGGAACGCGGCGCGCATGTCCGCGAACTCACCGCCCGCATCAAGCACATCGGCGAGACGATCTGCGAGCGCGACCCCGTCGCCGCCCGCGCCCGCGACGCGCGCCTGCTGGCGCAGGGCGGCGGCACCGCCCCGACCGTGACGCGGCAGGAGATCGTCCCGCCGATCACCACCGGCCTCCTCGCCGCGGACGCGCATCCCGCGAACGGCACGCTCTTTCCCCAGCCCTGGGTGCGTTGGGGCGGCGACCGCGCGCGCCTCGACGGCATCACGGGTGGGGGATGGCGCCTCATCCTCCGCGCCGGCGCCCTCCGCACCGACCTTCCCCCCGGGGCGCTCCCCGGCAAGGCCGTCCGCCCGACCGTCGTCCGCCTTCTCGCCCCGGGCGAGGCCGCGACGGACCCGGCCGACCTCTCGCTCACGGAAACCGACGGCGTCGTCGCCGCCTGGTTCGCGCGCCACCGCTGCGCCGCCGCCCTCATCCACCCGGACCACTACGTCTTCGGCGTCGCAGGGGACGCGTCCGGCCTCGACCGCCTCCTGCGCGACCTCCGCGCCCGCCTCCGCGCACCTCACCCCGAACCCGTGCGACGAGCGCGGGAGGAGGAAACCAGACGATGACCACGACCCGCCGCGCCGTCCTCGCGGCCGTCCTCGCGGCCCCGGCACTCCCCGCCCTCGGGCAGTCGGAATGGCCCCGTCGCCCCTACCGGATCATCGTCGCCCAGCCCCCCGGCGGAAATCTCGACATCCTCGTCCGCGCCGTCGCCGAGGGCCTCCGCACCGAACTCGGCCAGCCCGTCGTCGTGGAGAACCGCGCCGGCGGCAACTCCGTCATCGGCCTGGAGGCCTGCGCCACCGCCGTGCCGGACGGCGCCACCTTCTGCGCCGTCAACATCGAGAACATGACGACCGCCCCGCACGCCGAACCCGAACTCCACGCCCGCTACGCCGCGATCGAGCCGGTGACGCAGATGGCCGCCGCCCCCGCCGTGCTGGTGAGCAGCGCCGGCGTCCCCGCCGGAACCCTGAAGGACTTCGTCGCCTGGGCCCGCGGCCGCCCCGGCCTGAACTACGGCTCCTCCGGCGTCGGCTCCTCCCAGCACCTCGTCTACGAATGGATCAAGGCCCGCGAGGGCCTGGAGATGGAGCACGTCCCCTTCCGCGGCCTCGCGGACGCCATCCGCGAGACCGTCGCCGGCCGCGTGCAGGCGAGCCATTCCGCGCTGGCGATCGTCATGCCCCACATCCGCGCCGGCCGGCTGCGCCCGATGGCCCTCCTCGGCACCGCGCCCCACCCCGACCTGCCCGGCACGCCCTCCATGGCCGATCTCGGCTACGACTTCCCCTACGGCGGCCCCTGGTGGGGCCTCGCCGCGCCCCCCGGCACGCCCGCCGCCATCAAGGACCGCCTCGCCGCCGCCGTCCGCACGGTGGTGACGAACGAGGACTTCCGCGCGCGCATCCTCGCCCCGCAATCCTTCGACGCCATCGGCAACACCCCCGCCGAGTTCGCCGCCGTCGTCACCCGCGAACGTGCGGTCGGCGCCGAACTCGTCCGCCTCGCCGGCGTCGGACCGGCGCGGTGAGGAGCGGGATGATGATCGCGCGCCGCGCCGCCCTCGCCGCCACCCTCGCGCCCTTCGCCGCGCACGCGCAGGTGGCGTCGCCCAACGCCTGGATCGTCATCGGCTTCCCGCCCGGCGGCCTCGGCGACAACGTCACCCGCCCGCTCGCCGAGCGCATGCGCGGCGGCTACGCGCCGAACGTGCTGCTGGACCACCGCCCCGGCGCCGGCGGACGGAT
Organism: Roseomonas sp.; assembly: GCA_964263755.1. Classification (GTDB taxonomy): domain Bacteria; phylum Pseudomonadota; class Alphaproteobacteria; order Acetobacterales; family Acetobacteraceae; genus Roseomonas. The sequence continues at coordinate 33,031 of CAXVWQ010000035.1, forward strand.
CGCCGCGGAGTACGTGCGCCGCGCCCTGCCGAACGGCATGACGATCCTGCAACTCCCGTCCTCCGCGATGACGCTCTACCCGCACATCCACCGCGACCTTCCCTACGACGCCTTCGCGGATTTCGTGCCCGTCACCGCCCTCTGCACCTACGCCTATTCCTTCACTGCCGGCCCCGGCCTGCCGGCCAGCATCCGCACGGTCGCCGAATACGTCGCCTGGGCCCGCGCCAACCCGCGCCTCGCCTCCTACGGCATCCCCGCCTCCGGCTCGCCGCTGCACTTCGCCGGCATGTCCCTCGCGCGCGCCGCGAACGTCGAACTCACCGCCGTGCCCTACCGCGGCGGCGGACCGCTGCTGCAGGACCTGCTGGGCGGCCAAGTGCCCGTCTCCTTCAACGTGTTGACCGAAGTCCTGCCGCACGTCCGCGCCGGCCGCCTCCGCACCCTCGCGCTGGCCACCCCCGACCGCTCCCCCCACCTCCCCGACGCCCCCACCTTTACCGATGCTGGCTACCCCGGCATCGGCACGGAGGAATGGCTCGGCTGGTTCGTCCCCGCCGGCACGCAGCCCGCCACCGTCGCCCGCCTCGCGGCGGCCGTGCGGGACGGCCTGCGGACGCCAGAGTTCCGCGACGCCGTCATCGCCCGCAACGCCCTCGGCCCCCTCGACACCTCGCCTGAGGAGACGATGGCGATGCTCCGCCGCGACCACGCCCGCTGGCGCGAGGTCGTCGCCGCCACCGGCTTCACGCCGGAGGGTTGACGGTGCCGGACGAGACGACGGGCGCCGACCTGCTGCTGCGCGCCCTCCGCACGGAGGGCGTGCGGCACGTCTTCGGCGTCGCCGGCGGGAAACTCGGGTCGCTGCTGCACGCCATCTCCCGCGACAACGCCGTGCGCTACGTCGGCCTGCGGCACGAGGCTGCGGGGCCGATGATGGCCGCGGGGATCGCGTCGGCCGGCGGCGGCGTCGCCGGGGCGCGGGGGGCGATGGGTCCCGGTGCGCTGAACGCCGCCGCCGGCATGGGCGGCGCGCGCAACAACCGCCTGCCGCTGCTGCTCGTCACCACGAACCAGCACCGCGCCGCGTCCTACCCGCACCTCGGCATGTTCATGGACCTCGACACCCGCGCGCTGCTCGCGCCGCTGGTGAAGTGGAACGCGGTGGTGAACGACGCCCGCCGCATCCCCGACCTCGTCCGCCACGCCTTCACCGAGACGCTGTCCGGCGCCCCGGGCCCGGTGCACCTCGACGTGCCGCACGACGTGCTGACCCAATCGGTCGCGTCGCCCGCGCTGCCCGACGCCCCCCGCGTCGCCCCGCGCCCCCGCCCGTCCGCGGAAGACGTGGCCCGCGCCGCCGCCCTGCTGGCCGCCGCGCGACGCCCCCTGATCGTCGCCGGCGGCGGCGTCGTGACGAGCGGCGCCGAAACCCCGTTGCGCGCGTTGGCCGCCCGCCTCGACGCACCGGTGATCCCCACGCAGATGGGCATCGGCGCCGTCTCGACGGACTCGCCGCACTTCATCGGCCACGGCGGCATCATCGCCGGCGAATCCATCCCCGAGGCCTTCGCCCGCGCCGACGTCGTGCTGGCGGTCGGCTGCCGCTTCTCCTCCTGGCTCTGGGACGAGCGCGGCCCACTCGCCCGCCCGCCGAGCCGCGTGATCAACGTGAACACCGACGCCGCCGCCCTCGCCGGCCCCGTGGCGTCGGAGGTCACGATCCAGGCCGATGCCGCCGCGACCCTCGACGACCTGCTGCACGCCCTCGACACCACCGCGACCGACCCCGCCTGGCTCCCCTCGCTCCGCGACCTCCGCGCCCGCCACGAGGCCCGCCTGAGCGCCATGGCCGAGGACGCGTCGGACGCCGTGATGCACCCCGCCGCCCTCGCCCGCGCCATCGGCCGCGCGCTGCCCGACGACGCCCTCGTCACCTACGACGGCGGCCACACGAGCTTCTGGACGAACGACCTCACCCCCGTCCGCGACACCCGCACCCGCTTCCACGAACCGGGCATGTGTCAGCTCGGCTTCGGCCTCCCGCACGCCATGGCCCTGCAACTCCTGCACCCCGGGCGGGCGGTGGTGAACGTCACCGGCGATGGCTCCTTCGGCTTCACCGTCCAGGAACTCGACACCGCCCGCCGCGAGGGCCTTCCGGTCATCACGGTCATCCACAACAACGCGGCCTGGGGCGTGATCGCCACCGGCCAGCGCAAATCCTACGGCACGACGTTCTTCGCCGACCTCGACGGCACGGACTACGCCGCCATCGCCCGCGGCTTCGGCTGCCACGGCGAGACCGTCACGCGCGCCGAGGAGATCGCCCCCGCCTTCACCTGCGCCCGCGCATCCGGCCTGCCCGCGGTGCTGGATTGCCGCACCCGCTTCGTCCCCCACCCCGCCATGCCCGCCTTCGGCCGCATGAACCGCTACGGCGAGAGGCCGGGCTGAGATTCCGCGGCGTGTTCAGGGCGCGGTGCAGGCGAAACTCGCTGCCGCGTTCGGGTCGCCGCGCCCGTCGAAGCGGGGGTAGGCGGGATACCGGCACAGCGGCCGCGTCGTCCGCCCGTCCGCCGTCGCCTGCACCGGAGGGTCAACCGGCGCCGCCCCCCGCTCCACCCAGGCGTCGAGCGCGGCGAGCAGGTCCACGTAGGCCGGCAGCATCGTCCCCGTCGCGATGTTGAACGCCTGCCCCGAATGGTTCGCGCCATGCACCGCGTAGTGCCGCGCGAAGCCGTCGAGCGCCGCGTCCCCGAACCGCGCGCGGAGCGACTCCCAGTAGGCGTTCCCCGCGCCGGGGGACTGCGCGTAGTCCGCCGTGCTCTGGACGATGATGAGTCGCCCGCCGCGCCCCTGGAAGCGCGAGAGGTTGGGGTCGGTCGCGTCCATGAGGTCGGAGATGCGCCGGACCTGCGCCGCGTGGTCCGCCATCCGGAACCGGCCGGGATCGTAGGCCGCGTCGCGCGCGAAGAAGAAGGCCACCGCGCCGCTGCCGTAATACCACGCCCGCCCCTGGGTGTCCGGCGATCCACCGGGGTGCCGCGGCGCCTCCGGCCCCGTGGCCCAGACGGTCATGCCGTCCGGCTGCGCCTCCCCGCCGATCGGCGCGCCGGGGTATTCCCTGACGCCGTTCGCCAGCGCCGTGCCGTAGGCATACGGCGACCGGTGGACCTCCAGGAATCGCACCTGCGCCTCGCTGAGGCACCCCGCGTTCGAGCCGCCGCCGCACAGCAGCGACCGCGGCGAGAAGGCGCGGCGGCAGGCCGGCTGGTTCGAGATCACCCCGTCCTCCAGCCCGTCCTCCCCGTCGCACGCCCGCAGCGTGGCGTCGTGCAGCACGCGGACGAGGTCGGGCGGGAGCCACGCCCCCTCCCGCTGCATTTGCCCGCCGCGCGCGCCGAAGGCCTGGAGACCCGCCCAGTTCAGCACGGGCACGCCGGCGACGACGCCGTCGTAGCGTTCCGGATACCGCTGCGCCATGACGAGGCCTTCCCGCCCGCCCTCCGACCGTCCGTAGAAATACACCCGCGTCGGCGCCCGCCCGGTCGCCAGCCGCAGCACCTCCGCCGCCACGTCGCGCACCTTCGGGTAGGAGGCGTGAGCGAAGTTCTCCAGCGCCTCGTCGTTCAGCGCGAAGGCCTGGATCGGCACGTTCGGGCTGATCGGGTGGCCGCTATCCGTGCCGAAGGTCGCGTAGCCCCGCGCGAGGGGATGCGGCTCGCCCGGCGCGTTCTCCCGCAGCTGCGCGAGGCCGGTGGTGAGGAAGCCGTTGAACCCGCCGCCGCCATACTGCACGGCCTTCCCGTTCCAGTCCGCCGCGGGGATGTTCACCTGGAACCGGATCGGCGGCGCGGCCGGGTCCACCGGCGCGATCTGCCCCAGAACCTCGCAGCGCGCGGGGAGGGCGGCGTTGCCCCCGATCGGCGACGGCCCCGCGGCCACGGCCCGCGCCGCCGTCAGCGTCGTCCCGCCGTTCGGCAGCCCGACGACGGCGGCCGGGATCGCCCGCCCCGCCAGCCCCGCGCACTCCGCCTGCGCCAACGCCGGCCCCGCTGCCAGCACCAGCGCCGCCCCGAGGATCATCGTCCGCATCGCGTTCCCTCCCGCGCCTCGCCGGGCGCCTCGGCTCGATTCTTCCGCGCGCGCTTCGCCCCGCGCAACCCACCACGGGATCACCGCGCCGGCAGCGCCTTCACCACCGGCGGCCCCGGCACGCCCTCCACGAAATACTCGATGTTGTCCGCGTTCACCGCCGCCGCGTGCGGCCGGTCCTGCGCCAGCCGCATCGACGGCCCCGGCCCGTAGGCCGCGTCCCGCGTCCGCGCGAACAGGTGGCTCACCTCGTGGACGAGGATGCCGAAGCGGCTGTCCTGCCCCATCAGGTCCGGCGCCGCGAAGAAGGCGGGGCAGAGGTAGACGCGCCGCAGGTCCATCCGCGCGTAGGCGAAGCGCCCGGCGGAGCACGAGGCGCGGTCGCCGCAATCCGTCGGCGGCCGACGCCCCGGGCGCAGCCCGACGAGCGTCGCCTTCAGCGCCCGCCGCACCTCCCGCCGCGGCGCGGTGCCGAACCAGCGCCGCGCCAGATCGCCGTCCGGCTCGCGCGCGAGGTGGTTCAGCGCCCGCCACGTCCGCGTCTCCGCTTCGTCGTAGGCCGCGGCGATGATGGCGGGCCCGTCGGCGTCGCAGCCCGCGTAGCCGTCGGCGCGCGCGGGGGCGGCGATGAGCAGTGCGAGAAGTGCGACCGCCACGATTCCGGCAACGCTGCGGTCAACCATTACCGATCAGGACCTCCGCCCATGTCGTCCTCACCCCCGGCTCCGGTCGCCCTGGCCGATCCGCCAGATACCGCGCGAGAACCCGCCCCGCCACCGCGATCTCTCCGATCACCGCCTCCGCCGACCGGATGCGCCCGAGGTTCTCCAGCGTCCGCAGGAAGGCGCGCGTGGAGAGGACGTGCACCTCCGGGAATGCCTCGCGCAGCGCCCCGTCGCCGAAGGGCGCGTCCTCCGTCAGCACGAGCGCGGGACCGTCGCTCAGCAACCCCTCCGCGCCCTGCCGCAGCAGCCACGCGGTCGCCGCGTCCCCCATGCCGACGGCGAGGCGTCGCCCCGGCGCCCGGTCATCCGCCGCCACCGCCTCCTCCTAGGCGCGAAGGAGCGGCGTCGGCATGACCCGGACCCCGGCGCCGGGGGACGCGAACCATCGGGCCAAGGTCTCCGCGCCGACACGGTCGGGGAAGCGGAGGCATTCCGCCCGCACCACGTCCGGCACGCGGACCGGCCTCCCGAAAACCTCCAGCAGCGCGAGTCGGTCGCAGGCCGCGAGGGAGACGAGCGGCCCCGCATCGGCCACGACGACCTCGACCGGGACGGCACGCCGCGACGTCACGGCACCGCGCCCTCCGTCACCGCCTCCCCGTGCCCCAGGCGGCGCAGCAGCCCCGTCGCCCGCACGGCCGCCCGCTCCTCCCCCGGCAACAGCCCCGGGCGCATCTCCACCCCGCTCGTCGCGGCGAAGGCGTGGAGTTCCATCACGTCCACCGCCCCGGTCAGCCGCATCGCCCGCGCGGCGGTGACGTCGCCGTCCTGCCAGGCCTGCAAGGCGTCGTGCACCGACATCACGGCCGAACCCTCCTTCGTCGGAGGGGTTTTAGGCCGTGCCCGCCCCCCGCGCCACGCCCCACTTGCCCCCGCCGCCCCATGGGGCGACCTTGCCCCACCATGCGTATCCTCCTCGTCGAGGACGACCCCGAGGTCGCCCGCTTCGTCCGCCGCGGCCTCACCGAGGCCGGCCACGCCGTGGAGCACCGCGACAACGGCCGCGACGGCCTCTTCGCCGCGGCCTCCGAGCCCTACGACCTCCTCGTGCTGGACCGCATGCTCCCCGGCGGCGTGGACGGCCTGCGGTTGGTCGAGACGCTGCGGGCCCAGGACAACCGCACCCCCGTCCTCTTCCTCACCGCCAGGTCCGCGGTGGACGAGCGGGTGCGCGGCCTGAAGGCCGGTGGCGACGACTACCTCACGAAGCCCTTCGCCTTCGCCGAACTCCTCGCCCGCGTCGAGGCCCTGTCCCGCCGCCCCGCCACGGAGGCCCCGGCCACCCGCCTGAAGGTCGCGGACCTCGAACTCGACCTGCTGTCCCGCACCGTCACCCGCGCCGGCCGCCGGGTGGACGTGCAGCCGCGGGAGTTCCGCCTCCTCGAACACCTCATGCGCCACGCCGGGCAGGTCGTGACGCGCACGATGCTGCTGGAGAAGGTGTGGGACTATCACTTCGACCCGCAGACCAACGTGATCGACGTCCACGTCTCCCGCCTCCGCCAGAAGGTGGACAAGGGCTTCGACAAGCCGCTGATCCACACCGTCCGCAACGCCGGCTACGTGCTGCGTGCCGACGAAGGGGGCTGAGGCGCCGGCCGCCCTCCGCGCCGTCCTGCGGGCCACCGCGCCCGCGCACCCGGACCGCGACGCCCCGCGCGATCCCGCCGCGCGACCCGGCCCGGTCCGCCTCACGGATTCCGCGGCCTTCCGGATCGCCGTCTTCTTCGCCGTCACCTTCCTCCGCGGCGGCGTCGCCTTCGGCGGCATCCTCTGGTGGCACACCGCCGGCGCGCTGGACCGCGGCGTGGACGCGGCGATCCGCACGGACGTGGCCGCCCTGACGGAGCGCTTCACGGAAGGCGGCCGCCCCGCCGTCACCGCCGCCATCCTCGAGCGCCTCGCCCGCGACCCGGAGGACCAGACCCTCGACCGCCGGTCCGACGCCACCGGCACCACCCTCGCCGGCAACCTCGCCCGCGCGCCGGAGGAACTCGCCGGCCCGCCGCCGGCCGAGCCCGACCTCCGCTGGCTCCGCGCCGCCATGCTGCGGGAGGACGCCTGGACCGAGGTGCGCCTGCACCGCGCCGACCTGCCGAACGGCGACATCCTCCTCGTCGGGCGCGACGTGGAGGAGCGGCTGCGGCTGCGGACCCTGCTGGCCACCGGCCTCGGCTGGGCCGCCGTCGCGGCCTGCGTCCTCGCGCTCCTCGGCGCCCTCGCGCTGCGCCGCGCCCTCTCCTCCCGCCTCCGCCCCGCCACCGACACGGCCGCCGCCATCGCCGCCGGCGACCTCTCCCACCGCGTGCCGGTGACGGGCCGGGAGGACGAGTTCGACCGCCTCGGCGGCACCCTCAACGCCATGCTCGACCGGATCGGGGCGCTGATGACCGGCCTGCGCGGCGTGTCCGACGCCATCGCGCACGACCTCCGCACCCCCATCGCCCGCGCCCGCGGCCGGCTGGAGGACGCCCTGGCGCGCGACGAGGCCGCCCTCGCCCCGGCGCGCGAGTCCCTCCTGCGCGACGCGGTGGAGCGCGGCATCGCCGACCTCGACGGCATCACCCGCGTCTTCCACGCCGTGCTCCGCATCGCCGAGGCGGAGGCGGGCGGCCGGCGCGCCTTCGCCCCCCTCGACCTCGCGCCGATCCTGGAGGACGCGGCCGACCTCTACCGCCCCGCCGCCGAGGCGGGGGGCGTCGCGCTGAGCGCCGAGCACCCCGACCGCATCCCGCTGGTGGGGGATCGCGACATGCTCCTCCAGGCCGTCGCCAACCTCCTCGACAACGCCGTGAAGTTCACGCCGGAGGGCGGCGCGATCCGCCTCACGGCCGTCCCTGGCCCGGAGGTCCGCGTCACCGTCGCCGACACCGGCCCCGGCCTCCTCCCCGCCGACCGCGCCCGCGCCGCCGACCGCTTCTTCCGCACCGACACCGCCCGCGCCACCCCCGGCTACGGCCTCGGCCTCTCCCTCGTCCGCGCGGTGGCGGAGATGCACGGCGGCACCCTCGCCCTCGCCGACGCCCGTCCCGGCGGGGATCCCCCCGGCCTCGCCGTCACCCTCGCCCTGCCACGCGGCGCGTGACCACGGCCGGGCACGGTGGCGGGCCCCGATCCGGTGCGCCCGGCTCGCTCGGCCCCGCCCTCGCCGGCGCCGCGGCGCTCTGCGCCGCCATCGGCCTCGCCCGCTTCGCCTACGTCCCCCTCTTTCCCGCCATGGTCACCGCGGGCTGGGTCGGGGGAGGGGAGGCGGGCCTCCTCGGCGCCCTCAACTTCGCCGGCCACCTCGCCGGCGCCCTCCTGGCCCCGCGCCTCGCGCGCGGCCTCGGCGTCCCGCGGACCCTCGATGCGGGGATGGCCGTCGTGGTCCTCGCCTTCCTCGGCTGCGCCCTCCACCTGCCGGACCCGTTCGGCATCCCCTGGCTCGCGGGGTGGCGCTTCCTCGCGGGCGTGGCCGGCGGCGTGGTCTTCGTCACCGCCGGCCCCGCCGTCCAGGCGGTCACCCCGCCCGAGCGCCGGGGCCGCGCCGGCGGCACCGTCACCGCGGGAGTGGGGATCGGCGTCGCCGCGACCTCCCTCGTCCTGCCGCTCCTCCTCGGCGCGGGCGGCGTCGCCGGGGCGTGGCTCGGCCTCGCGGCCCTCGCCGCGGGGCTCTGGCTCCTCGCCCGCCCGCGCTGGCCCGATCCCGGTGCCGCTCCCGCCGCCCGGGCCGCCACGGGCCCGGCGACCGGCCTGACCACCCTCCTCGCCGCCTACACGCTCTCCGCCGCCGGCATGGCCGCCCCGATGGTCTACCTCTCGGACCTCGCGGCCCGCGGCCACGGCCTCGGCATCGCCGCGGGCGGGTTGGTGTGGAGCCTCTTCGGCCTCGGCGCCCTCGCGGGGGCGCTGACGGGCGGCCGCGCCGCCGACCGCCTCGGCGGCGCCCGCGCCGTCACCCTCTGGTCCGCCGTTCAGGTCGCAGCCCTCGCCCTGGCCCTGCTGCCCCACCCCGCGGGCGTGCCCCCCGCCGCCCTCCTGTCCGGCTTCGCGGGCGTCGGGATGTCCGCGGTCGCCCTCGCCGCCCTCCGCACCCTCGTCGGGCCCGCCACGGCCGCCCGCTGGTCGCTCGCCACCGCCCTCTACGCCGCCACCCAGGCGGGGGTGGGCCTCGGCCTCGCGGGCCTTTTCGCCCGGACCGGGGAGTCCCACGCCGCGGTGTTCGGCGTCGGCCTGCTCCTCAGCGTCGCGGGGCTGGCCGTGTCGCTGCGCCCGGCGCGTTGACGGAGCGGCGCGTTGACGGCGAGGCGCGTCCCTGGTTTCCCTGCCTCACCGGGAGAGACGCCATGACCCAGCCGACGACACCGCCCCCGCCCGACCCCCGCCTCCCGCTCACCGGCCTGAAGGTCGTCGAACTCGGCCACTACATCGCCGCCCCCTTCGCCACGCGGCTGCTGGCCGACCTCGGTGCCGAGGTCATCAAGGTGGAGCCGCCGGAGGGCGACCCGCACCGCGACTGGGGCGACAAGGTGGACGGCCACGCCGTGTGGTTCTCCGTCCACGGCCGCAACAAGATGTCCGTCACCGCCGACCTGAAGAGCGAGGAGGGGAAGGCGCGGGTCCGGAAGCTCTGCGCCCGGGCCGACGCCCTCGTGGAGAACTTCCGACCCGGCTACCTCGAACGCATCGGCCTCGGTCCTGAGACGCTGCACGCGGAGAACCCGCGCCTCGTCATCGCCCGCCTCTCCGGCTACGGCCAGGACGGCCCCTACCGCGACAAGCCGGCCTTCGGCGCCATCGGCGAGGCCATGGGCGGCCTCCGCCACCTCACCGCCACGCCGGGGCAGACCGAACACCCGCCGCCGCGCTGCGGCCTCTCCATCTCCGACGACCTCGCGGGCATGTACGCCGCCATGGCCGTCGCCTCCGCCTGCTGGGGCCGCGACCGGTCCGCGGACGGAAAGGGCCGCATCCTCGACCTCGACCTCGTCTCCTCCGTCTTCTCGCTGACGGAGGGAATGCTTCCGGAATACGGCCTGTTCGGGAAGGTCCGCCAACCCACCGGCGCGGCGCTGCCGACCGCCGCCCCCACCAACACCTACCCCTGCGCCGACGGCAAATGGCTCGCCATCGCCGGCAACTCCGACCTCATCTACCGCCGCCTCATGACCCGCATCGGCCGGGACGACCTCGCCGCCGACCCCCGCATGGCGGGCAACTCCGGCCGCTGCGCCCACGCCGCCGAACTGGACGCCGCGATCGCCGCCTGGACCCGCACCCTTCCCGCCGCCGGAGCCCAGGCCGCGATGGAGTCGGTCGACGTCCCCTGCTCCCGCCTCTACGACATGCGCGACTGTGCGGAGGACCCGCACTTCCGCGCCCGCGGCATGGTGCTGGAGGTGGAGGACCCGCTCATCGGCCCCGTCCTCCACCCCGGCTCCCCGTTCCGCCTCGACGGCGTGCCCCCGCGCGACATGGTCCGCTGGACGGGCCCCGCCGTCGGCGCGCACAACGACCACGTCTTCGGCACGTTGCTCGGCGAGAGAACCCCATGACCCAGACCAACGGCGCGGCGCACCGCGACCCCGTCACCCTGTCCGACGTCGCCCCGCGCGACGGGCTGCAATCCATCGGCCCCTTCGTCGACACCGGGACGAAGATCGCCCTCGTCCGCGCCATCCACGCCGCGGGCATCCGCCGCATGGAGATCGGCTCCTTCGTCTCCCCCCGCGCGGTGCCGCAGATGGCCGACACGGGCGAGGTGCTGCGCGCCGCCCTCGAACTCGACGACCTGGAATGCACCGTCCTCGTCCCCAACCGGCGCGGCTACGACCTCGCGGCGAACTCCGGCGCCCACCGCCTCGGCCTCTTCATGTCCGCGACGGAGAGCCACAACCGCTCCAACCTCAACCGCTCCCGCGAGGAATCCTTCGCCGACCTCTCCGCCATCATCCGCGACGCCACGGCGGCCGGCCTGAAGATCCGCTTCAACCTCTCCACCGCCTTCCACTGCCCCTTCGAGGGGGTGGTGCCGGACGCCGAGACCCTCGACTGGCTCGAACGCATCATCGCCCTCGGCCCCGCGATGGAGATCGCCGTCGCGGACACCACGGGCAACGCCGCCCCGGACCAGGTGCGCCGCGTCTTCGAGCGCGCCCACCGCTCCTGGGGCCAGCGCTTCGCCTTCCACGGGCACGACACCTACAACATGGGCGTCGCCAACTGCGCCGCCGCGTACGAGGCGGGGGTGCGCATCTTCGACGCGGCGAGCGGCGGCCTCGGTGGCTGCCCCTTCGCTCCGGGCGCCACGGGCAACGTGGCGACGGAGGACGTGGTCTGGCTGTTCCGCCGCATGGGCGTGGAGACCGGCGTGGCGTGGGAGGCCCTGCTGCGCGCCGCCGACCTCGCGGCCGCGGTCCCGGGCGGGACGCCCGGCGGGCGGCTCAGGGGCGTGCCGGCGGCGCGGGCGGCATGACGGACAATCGCCGGAACGAGACTGATCAGGACCGGATCGCGGTCCTCACTGCCGAATTGGAACAGTTGCGACGGAACCATCAGACCACCGTTGATCTGCTGATCCGCGTTATTCCGGTCGCGCTGTGGAGTGCTGTTGGAAGTCGTGGCGCCTTGGAGTTCCTCGCCAAGTCTTCGACCACGAGTGCGGATAACCGAACCTCCATCGAGAATAGCATTGCCCGCTTGGAAGAGACACGGAAAGCCCTCGCGGAAGCCGTCTTGAAGGTTCATCCGAATGAAGGTTGATCAGTGGTCGCATGACCTCGTCGAGGATTTGAAGCGGGCTGTGGCGGAGGGCGGCAACGGCAAGCCGCCGATTGATCCGCCTCGTTCCGATACCCAAGATGATGGAATGAGCGATCTTCCATTCCGCGTCGGGCGCCTCGAAGAGGATGTGAGGGAACTCCGCACGGACATGCGGGCAGTGCGGGACGGTCTCGGTGAGATCAAGGAAACGCTTGTGAAGATGGAGGCGCGGCTGGAAGCGCGGATCGCCACGGCCGAGTCACGCCTCGACAACCGCATCGCGGGCGTGGACAACCGGGTCGCCGGCCTGGAAGGGCGCCTCACGGGCATCGAAGGCCGCTTCGCCCATATTCCGACAACCCTGCAGCTTCTCGGCTTCGCCCTCACCGTTCTCGTTCTCGGAGGGCTGCTCCGCTACTTCGAGCCGAGATTCGCTTCCACATCGCAAATGACCCCCCCCGTGATCACCGCCCCCGCTCGCTGACGCCGCCCTACCCCCCCTGCACCGCCGGCGCCCCCTCCACCACCGGCACGTTCACCAGCCCCCCCTCCAGCCGGTCCGCCGCCGCCCTCACCGCAGCGTCCAGCCCTGGCCGCGCGTAGAACACCCCGCGCACGTGGACGCTCCAGGCCAGCGCCCGCAGGTAGGCGTCGCGCAGCACCGGGTCGGGCGCCCGCCCCTCCGTCCAGAAGCCGTCGAGCGTGCCGCCATGCACCAGCCCCGGCACCCGGTAGATCGCGTCGCCCAGCACCATCGTCGGCAGCCCGTCCACGATCGCGCGCAGCCCGACCGTGGAGTTCACCGTCACGAGGCCGCCGGAGCGCTCCACCATGTCCCGCAGGTTGCCGCCGCCGAGGTAGTGGATCCGGTCCCCCACCCCCGCCGCTCGGGCCATGGCCCCCACCCGCCACCGCCACTTCTTCAGCCCCGGGTCCAGCGGGTGCACCTTGATGAGGAGTTGCGCGTCCCGCGGCGCGGCGCGGGCGAAGGATTCCACCGTCTCGCGGATCGGTGTGTCCATGTCGCGGTAGGGGGAGTAGGCGCGGATCGAGTAGTCCGTCTCCATCTGCATCGCGAAGAGGAACAGCGGGCCCCGGCCGGATACCCCCGCCATCACCGCATCCGCCCGCCGGTTCTCGAAACCCCGCTTCACCAGGCGCCAGCCGATCCCCGCGTAGTACAGCAAGGGGTGGTGCACCCCGTGCCGCGCGTGCGGCCAGACGAAGGGCACCAGCCCCGCCACGTGGTAGGCCACGTCCCAGGTCGCCTGGTTCCCGAAGGAATCGCGGTGGCGCAGGACCAGGTCCGGCGGCGGCAGGTCGCGCGCCAGGGCCATGATCGCCGCGGGGTCGCGCGGGAAGGCGCTGTCCCCGTTCATCCCATCGCGTTCCAGCACGATCCAGTCGGGGCGCAGGTAGCCGAAATCCGTCACCGTCACCGCGATCCCGCGCGCGTGCGCCGCCGCGATCGCCGCCTTGTGCTGCGGCCGTTGCTCCCCCAGCAGGACGAGGTCGGAGATGCGGTGCCGGTCGAGGTGGTCGGCGACGAAGGCGGGCCAGCCCGCGGCCCCCCCGCGGTAGTTCACGGCGGGTTCCGGCCGCGGCGCCCCCTTCGGGAAGCCGCGCCACATGAACCAGTCCCCGAGGTTCAGGTTGATGCGGTGGACCACGTGCCCCCGCGCCGCCAGCGCCGCGCCGAGGTCGCGGAAGAAGGGGGAGATCGGCCCCTGGAGGAACAGGAAACGCCGCGCGTCCCGCGCCGGCCCTCCCTGTCCCGCCATCGCCACCACCCCCGACCCCTCGTCGCGCCCGGGGGGACCACGCGTCCCGTCGCCCGTCAACCTCAAGAACGCCGCAGGAGGTCGCGCGGACGCAGCAGCCTCACCCCCGCCCGCCGCGCCGCCCGCAGGGCCGCCCGGTCGGGGAAGGGCCGGTAGGGGAGGGTCGGCACCTCCGATCCCTCGCCTCGCCCGGCCGCGAGCGCGTCGAGCGCCTCCAGCAACGGGGCCACCCCCGCGTCGTGCAGCGCCCGGGCCGCCGCCGTGGCGGACAGTCCGGCGAGCAGCGCCACCGCGCGCCGCGCCAGGATGGCGCCGGCATCCAGCCGCGGCGCGATCCTGTGCACGGTGACCCCGAAGCCTGGTTCCCCGAAGCCCGGCTCGCCCAGGCCCGGTCCCCCGTCGCGTGGCACGCTGTCCCATGCCGACCCGCGGGATGGCCCGGTCGCACCGGCCGGCGCGTCCCGCCCCCCGGCCACCCGCGCCGCGTCGGCCAGCGCCCAGAACGCGGGCATCGCGCCCCGGTGCCGGGGCAGGAGGGAGGGATGCAGGTTCACCCCGCCCCGCGGCACCGCCGCGAGGCACGCCGCCCCGATCACCTGGTCGAAGTGGAGGGAGACCAGAAGGTCCACGCCCGCCGCCCGCAGCCGCCCCGCGAAGGCCGGATCGTTGACGTTGGCCACCCGCACCGCCGGCACCCCGGCCTCCCGCGCCGCCCGCCGCGCGCCTGCGCCCGTCGCCAGCCCGAAGTTGAAGAGGAGGTAGGGCACCACCCCCACCCCGCCGCGCCGCAGCCACCGCCCCAGGCGCCGCCACCCGCCCCGGTTCCCGAGCGGCACCGACAGCCCGAGCACCGCCACCCGCCACCCCGTCCCGCCCGCGCGCAGCATCGCCGCGACCGCGGCGTCGCTCACGGGGCTGGGGACGGTGAGGAGCGCGACGCGGAGCGGTGGTGACGGCGCCGTCCGTCCCGGACCATCCCCACCACGGGGGGCGTCCGCTCCTGGCGCATGGAGGTCCGGAGGGGGGCGGATTCCTCCTCCGGGGCCGCCCGTCAGTCGCCGCGCTCCCTCGCGACCGCGGCGATCGTCTCGACCGCCGCGTCGAGCGCCGCGGGCTCGTGGTCGGAGGACAGGAAGAAGCGCAGCCGCGCCGCGCGTTCCGGCACCGCGGGGAAGGTGATGGGCCCGACGTTGATGCCCCGCGCGAACAGCGCCGCCGAGAGCCGCCCGGCGCGGACGGAGGACCCCGTCAGCACCGGCACGATCGCGTGCCCGCCGGACGCCCCGGTGTCGAGGCCGCGGGCGCGCAGCCCGTCCCGGAGGTGCGTCGCGTTCGCCTGCAGCCGCGCCACGCGCCAGGGCTCCTCCCGCATCAGCCGGAGCGAGGCGAGGGCGGAGGCGGCGAGCACCGGCGCCAGCCCCACCGAATAGACGAAGCCCGGCGCGGTGTGCCGCAGGTATTCGATCAGCTCCCGCTTCGCCGCGACGTAGCCGCCGCAGGAGGAGAGGGTCTTCGACAGCGTGCCCATCCAGATGTCCACGCCGTCCGCCGCCACGCCCTGCGCCTCGAACACCCCGCGGCCCGTGTCGCCGAGCACGCCGAGGGCGTGCGCCTCGTCCACCATGAGCCACGCGTCGTGCCGCCGCGCCATCGCGACGAACCTCGCGAGGTCCGGCACGTCCCCGTCCATCGAGTAGTGCCCCTCGATGACGATGAGCGCCCGTCCCGCGCCGCGCCGGGCCGCCGCCAGTTCCCGCTCCGCCGCGTCGTGGTCGTTGTGCGGGAAGGCGATCCGCCGTGCGCCCGAGAGCCGGGCCCCCTCCGCGCAGGAGTTGTGGATCATCGAATCGTGCAGGATGACGTCGCGCGGGCCCATGAGGTGCCCGATCACCGTGACGTTCGTCGCGTGCCCGGAGACGAGGACGAGCGCGTCCTCCGTCCCGTAGTGGTCCGCGACCTCCCGCTCCAGCTCCGCATGGATCGGCCGCTCCCCCGACACGACGCGGGAGGCGGAGGCGGAGACCCCGTAGCGTTCCAGCGCCGCGTGGGCCGCGGCGAGCACCCGCGGGTCCGCGTTCAGCCCGAGGTAGTTGTAGGAGGAGAAGTTCGCGTATTCCCCGTTGCCGATCCGCGTCGTGCCGGACGCCGCGCCCTCGTGCGCCTTGAAGAAGGGGTTGGGGAGGTCGAGCGCCTCCATCGCCTCCTTCATGAGGGCGAAGTCCCGGATCGCCGGCACCGACCCGAAGGACCGTCCCGCGCCGCTCGCCTCCTCCTGCCGCGCCCGGCGCCCCGCGAGGCGCTGCAGCAGGGCCGTCCGCGCCACGACCGACAAGCCACTCGTCATCGGAACCCCGTCAATACCGTCCGCCCTCTATGCGCCGCACACCGTCAACGCGCCCCCGGCCCCGCCGTCACCGCCGGCGTGCCGCCTTGGCGCACCCGCCGCCCCGCCGCTACGTCGCGCGCCCCGCCCCGGATGCCGGCGGCTCCCCCGCCG